>NZ_JBSICG010000005.1:0-243020 GCF_056156645.1 Enterobacter sp. Li2LvB3
GTAATCCTTACAGGCCAGTTCGCAGGTCTTGCAACCGGTGCAGCGGCTGGAATCAATATAAAATCCATACTGGGTTGTCATCGGTTACTCCTTACACCTTTTCAACCTGAACAAGGTTTGTGTGGGACGGATTACCCTTCGCCAGCGGCGATGGACGCTGCGTGGTCAGTACGTTAATACTGCCAGCCTGGTCGATGCGATTTGCATCCGGGTTGTACCAGGCCCCTTCCCCCAACGCGACAACGCCAGGCATCATACGCGGTGTAACTTTGGCTTCGATATGCACTTCGCCACGACCGTTAAAGATACGCACGCGATCGCCGTTTGAAATGCCGCGCGCTTTCGCATCCATCGGGTTGATCCACATTTCCTGACGACAGGATGCTTTCAGTACATCAACGTTGCCGTAAGTCGAGTGAACCCGCGCTTTGTAATGGAAGCCCGTCAACTGCAACGGGAATTTCGCGGTCAGCGGATCGTTGTAGTTTTCGAAACCTGGCGTATAAATTGGCAGTGGATCAATAACATCCCCTTCCGGCAGCTCCCAGCTGGATGCAATTTTTGCCAGTTCTTCAGAGTAGATTTCGATTTTGCCCGATGGGGTGGTCAGCGGATTGGCATGAGGATCGTCGCGGAATGCCTTATAAGCAACATGATGCCCTTCCGGGTCGCGCTGCTTGTACATACCCTGCTGACGGAAGGTATCAAAGTCCGGTAGATCAGGGATTGCTTTGCGTGAAAGTTCATGCAGATGACGCATCCATCCTTCCTGAGTACGCCCTTCGGTGAACTGCTGCTCAACGCCAAGACGCTTCGCCAGTTCAGACGTCATCTGATAGATGGTTTTGCACTCGAAACGCGGTTTAATCGCCTGATCGGTAAAGATAACGTAGGACATGTTGCCGCAGGAGGCATCCAGCGCGAAGTCCATCTGCTCTGATGCGGTGCAATCCGGCAGAATGATATCGGCATATTTCGCCGACGAGGTCATGTGGCAGTCGATGACCACAATCATCTCGCACTTCTTATCATCCTGAAGGATCTCATGAGTACGGTTGATCTCAGAATGCTGGTTAATCAGACAGTTACCAGCATAGTTCCAGATCATCTTAATCGGGACATCCAGTTTATCTTTACCGCGCACACCGTCGCGCAATGCCGTCATTTCCGGGCCGCGTTCAATCGCATCGGTCCACATAAACATGGAAATACTGGTCTGTACCGGGTTGTCCAGGGTCGGCATACGTTCAAATGGCACTTCATAAGAGCCTTCGCGCGCGCCCGTGTTACCCCCATTGATACCTACGTTGCCCGTCAGAATAGAGAGCATTGAAATGGCACGGGTGGCGATTTCACCGTTCGCATGACGCTGCGGCCCCCAGCCCTGGCTGATATAAGCCGGTTTCGCCGAACCAATTTCACGCGCCAGCTGAACAATACGTTCTACCGGAATACCGGTGATCGTGGATGCCCACAGAGGCGTTTTTGCCACGCCGTCACTACCCTGGCCAAGGATATACGCTTTGTAATGCCCGTTAGCAGGGGCACTGGCTGGCAGGGTTTTCTCGTCGTAACCGACGCAATATTTATCAAGGAAAGGCTGATCAACGAGGTTTTCAGTGATCATCACCCATGCCAGCGCGCTTACCAGTGCGGCATCGGTACCCGGACGGATAGGGATCCACTCATCTTCACGTCCGGCACCGGTATCGGTGTAACGCGGATCGACGATGATCATGCGGGCATTAGATTTAGCACGAGCCTGCTCAAGATAGTACGTCACCCCGCCGCCGCTCATGCGGGTTTCACCCGGGTTGTTACCGAACAGCACCACAAGTTTGCTGTTTTCGATATCAGACGGACTGTTGCCATCTGCCCAGCCACCGTAAGTGTAATTCAGCCCTGCCGCGATCTGCGCGGAAGAGTAGTCGCCGTAGTGATTGAGATAACCGCCGCAGCAGTTCATCAGGCGTGCAACCAGCGTTTTTCCTGGCGGCCAAGAGCGGGTCATGGTGCCGCCGAGCGTACCTGTACCGTAGTTCAGGTAGATAGATTCGTTACCGAACTCTTTAATCAAACGCTGCATGTTGGTCGCGATGATGTCGTAGGCTTCGTCCCAGCTAATGCGCTCGAACTTTCCTTCCCCGCGTTTTCCCACGCGTTTCATCGGGTACTTGAGGCGATCCGGGTTATAGACGCGGCGGCGCATTGAGCGGCCACGTAAACAGGCGCGAACCTGATGTAACCCGTCATAGTTATCGTCGCCGGTGTTATCTGTTTCGACATATTTGATTTCGCCATCCACCACATGCATCCGCAGCGGACAACGGCTACCACAGTTAACAGTACAGGCGCTCCACACCATTTTTTCCGGGGCTGATGCCGGGGACAGCGCATCCGCTGCCGACACCATACGAGAAAAAGGCAGAGTTAACGCACTGCTGGCAACAGCCAGACCGCCTATTGCCGTGGTTTTCATCAACCCACGGCGAGTGACCTCGGCAGCCAGTAAAGCATCAGGCGCTTTGATTTTCATAAAGACTCACTTTGGTTGCTCACAAATAAAAGAGATACGGTAAAAATCGCTATGTAGTGATATTTATAACGAATTTCTCCGTTATTAGTTTTTTATGCTGACTTTCATTTGGAGGAGTATTACTACTTTAGAGGGAGGCGTTATTGTTTCGCGTCAAAGCAGGGGCATAAAAAAAGCGCCCTTAGGCGCTTTCTTAATTTAAGACAAATTAGCCGATGTACTGCTGGCCTTTCATATACGGACGCAGCACTTCCGGGATCTCAATACGACCATCAGCCTGCTGGTAGTTTTCCAGCACGGCAACCAGGGTACGACCCACAGCCAGGCCAGAGCCGTTCAGGGTATGGACCAGACGGGTTTTCTTGTCTGATTTGCTGCGGCAGCGAGCCTGCATACGGCGAGCCTGGAAATCCCAGACGTTAGAGCACGATGAGATCTCACGGTAGGTGTTCTGTGCAGGAACCCAGACTTCCAGGTCGAAGGTTTTGCAGGCACCAAAGCCCATATCACCCGTACACAGCGCCATACGACGGTACGGCAGCCCCAGCAACTCCAGCACTTTCTCAGCGTGGCCAGTCATTTCTTCCAGCGCGTCCATGGACTCTTCAGGACGTACGATCTGCACCATCTCAACTTTGTCGAACTGGTGCATACGGATCAGACCACGGGTATCACGACCGTAAGAACCTGCTTCAGAACGGAAGCACGGAGAGTGTGCTGTCAGTTTAATTGGCAGGTCGTCTTCGTCGATGATCTCATCACGCACGAGGTTGGTCAGCGGCACTTCAGCGGTCGGGATCAGCGCGTAGTTGCTGCTGTCTGCTTCTTCGTCCAGAGGGCGAGTGTGGAACAGATCGCCGGCAAATTTCGGCAGCTGGCCGGTACCGTACAGCGTATCGTGGTTGACCAGATACGGTACGTAGGTTTCGCTGTAGCCGTGCTGCTCAGTGTGCAGATCCAGCATGAACTGCGCCAGCGCACGGTGCAGGTGAGCAATCTGTCCCTTCATCACAACAAAGCGAGAACCCGTCAGCTTAACTGCGGCTGCAAAGTCCAGGCCTGCGTGCATTTCACCCAGAGTGACGTGATCGCGAACCTCGAAGTCGAACTCGCGAGGTGTACCCCAGCGTTTCACTTCGACGTTGTCGTTTTCGTCTTTGCCGACAGGTACGCTGTCGTCAGGAATGTTCGGGATCGCCAGCGCGATATCACGGATCTCGGTCTGAAGAACGTCCAGATCAGCTTTAGCCTGATCCAGCTCTTCACCCAGTTTGTTTACTTCCAGGCGTAATGGCTCAATGTCTTCCCCGCGTGCTTTCGCCTGGCCGATGGATTTCGATCGAGAGTTACGCTCTGCCTGCAGATTTTCAGTTTGTACCTGCAGAACTTTACGACGCTCTTCAAGAGCGCGCAGCTTATCTACATCCAGCTTAAAGCCCCGGCGTGCCAGTTTTTCAGCGACTGCGTCTGGCTCATTACGCAGCAGATTGGGATCGAGCATGCTTATCCTGTGCTTATCGAATTAAAATAGGAAAATGTGACCACAGCCTGCGGCCACAAGGATACTACGCCAACATTACCGCAACGATTGAACTAACGGTAGCGTTTTATAGGGCTATTTTGATCCTGTCCGGCGAGCCAGGCGAGCTTTTCGCCAATCTTGCCTTCAAGACCTCTGTTTGTGGGGTGATAATAGCGGGTTTGTGCCATCTCCTGCGGAAAATATTCCTCTCCGGCGGCATAGGCATTGGGTTCGTCGTGGGCATATCGGTACTCCTGCCCGTAACCCATCTCTTTCATCAGTTTGGTCGGCGCGTTGCGCAGATGAACCGGCACATCATAGTCCGGGCGTTCACGCGCATCCGCCATCGCCGCTTTAAACGCGGTATAGACGGCATTACTTTTCGGCGCGCAGGCCAGGTAAACAATCGCCTGCGCGATTGCGCGCTCCCCTTCCGCAGGCCCCACGCGGGTAAAGCAATCCCAGGCTGAAATCGCAACCTGCATCGCGCGGGGATCGGCATTACCGACATCTTCCGATGCAATAGCCAGGCAGCGGCGAGCAACATACAGTGGATCGCCACCGGCGCTAATGATCCGTGCATACCAGTACAGCGCTGCATCCGGTGCGCTGCCTCGCACCGACTTGTGCAGGGCCGAGATCAGATCGTAAAAACGATCACCTTTGTTATCGAAACGCGCACTGCGTTCACCGGCAATTTCGGTGAGCAGTTCATGTTTCAGTACACGCTTACCGGAATCATCCACTTCGGCCATATCAGCCATCATTTCCAGCGTATTTAAGGCACGGCGCGCATCCCCATTGACCAGCTCCGCGATCGCAAGCCGCGTCTCGTCTGGCAGCACGATATCCTGCCCGCCATAACCACGTGCCTTGTCCTCCATCGCCTGAGTGAGAACCTTTTCGATATCGTCAGTTGTCAGCGATTTGAGCAGATAAACACGTGCACGGGAAAGCAGTGCCGAGTTCAGTTCAAAGGAGGGGTTTTCGGTCGTCGCGCCAATAAAGAAAATGGTGCCATCTTCAATGTGCGGCAGGAACGCATCCTGCTGGCTCTTATTGAAACGGTGGACTTCATCGACAAAGAGGATAGTGCGGCGTCCAGCATTGCGGTTCTGCCTTGCACGCTCGATAGCTTCGCGGATCTCCTTCACGCCGGAGGTCACTGCGGAAATGCGTTCAACATCAGCGTTCGCATAGCGGGCGATCACTTCTGCGAGTGTCGTTTTACCCGTACCTGGTGGCCCCCACAGGATCATGGAGTGCAGATGCCCTGCTTCGATGGCACGCGGCAACGGCTTACCCGCAGCCAACAGATGCTGTTGACCGATGTACTGCGCTAAATTTTCTGGCCGCATACGGGCGGCCAGAGGTTGAAACGCATTATCTGAAAAATCGAGCGACAGGTTGCTCACTCACGCCTCTTACTTATTGCGTTGGTCGTCCACCGTTACGCCCTGCGGCGGGGTAAAGGTGAATTTCGATGCATCGACAGCGCCGTTTTGCTGGGATTTGAGCTGGTAGCTGCTACGCTGATCGTCCTGCTCAACCGCACCAAACTGATTAATGGTTCCGTTGGTGCTTACGTTAATGGTGAACTGTTTCAGGTTACCGTTGCTGCCTTTCGGCGTCAGAACAAACTCATCACCATTCTGTTTAATGTTGTACTGCTGCCAGTCACTGGACTGGTTACGTGCAATCAGCATAAACGGGGTATTACTGGTGGCATCTTTCAGCCAGGTCGCAGTTGCCTGCTCAACAAACGGGTTGAAAAACCACAAGGTTTTACCGTCTGACACCAGAATGCTTTCATCCGGCTGCGTCATGTGCCAGTTAAACAGATTCGGGCGTTTTACCCACAAATCCCCCTGACCTTCCTGCACCGCATTACCGCTGCCGTCAGTCACTTTTTGGGTGAAGCTGGCGTGGAAGCTGCTCACTTTATCCAGTCGGCTTTTAAGGTCGCTGGCTGCATCAGCCCAGACGCTGCTGGCAACAAAACTGGTCAGTAATGCACAGGCGATTGCGAATTTTTTCATTGTTATTCCTTAAAATACGTCATCCCGATATGGGGTTCTGTCATCTATTGTGAACCTGCCCGCAGGCAGGCGACAGAAGAAAATGCTTAATTTTTGCTGATTTACCCTTCTTTGCAATCGGTGAAGGGTCAATCAAACGGCGGCGGAGCCAGCACCTCACGGTTACCGTTATGGCCCTGCTCGCTCACGATGCCCTGTGCTTCCATCTGCTCGATGATTCGGGCTGCGCGGTTGTAGCCAATACGGAACTGACGCTGTACCCCAGAAATGGACGCTTTACGTTTCTCAGTCACGAAGTTAACCGCCTGATCGAATAACGGATCCAGCTCTTCGCCACCGTCAAAGCCACCGCCACCACCTTCGCTTTCAGTGTCAGAGGTAATACCATCCACGTACTGTGGGCGACCACGCGCTTTCCAGTCCTGAACGACCGCGTGAACTTCCTCATCGCGGACGAATGCACCGTGGACACGCACCGGAGAGGTGGAGTTCGGGCCTGAATACAGCATATCACCCATACCCAAAAGCGACTCTGCGCCGCCCTGGTCGAGGATGGTACGCGAGTCAATTTTACTCGATACGGTAAACGCGATACGCGTAGGGATGTTAGCTTTAATCAGACCGGTGATGACGTCCACGGATGGACGCTGCGTTGCCAGTACAAGGTGAATACCGGCCGCACGTGCTTTCTGTGCCAGACGGGCAATCAGCTCTTCGACTTTCTTGCCGACGGTCATCATCAGGTCAGCGAATTCGTCTACCAGCACGACAATATAAGGCAGTTTTTCCAGCACCGGATGCTGGGCATCCATACTGTCACCCGGCTTCCAGTAAGGATCCGGAATTGGGCGCCCCATACGAACTGCTTCCGCGATCTTGTCGTTATAACCGGCCAGGTTACGTACGCCCAGTGCCGACATTAACTTATAGCGACGCTCCATCTCATTAACGCTCCAGCGCAGGGCGTTAGCAGCGTCTTTCATGTCGGTGACCACTTCAGTCAGCAGATGCGGGATACCTTCATAAACAGAGAGTTCCAGCATTTTCGGGTCGATCATGATGAAACGCACATCTTCCGGCTGCGCTTTGTAGAGCATACTCAGGATCATGGCGTTCACACCGACCGACTTACCCGAGCCCGTCGTACCCGCAACCAGCAGGTGTGGCATTTTTGCGAGGTCGGCCACCACAGGATCGCCTGCGATGTCTTTGCCCAGCACCACACTCAACGGCGATGGATTCTCGCGGAACTTGGCGTTATCCAACACTTCACGCAGATAGACGGTCTGGCGTTTCTTATTTGGCAGTTCCAGGCCGACATAAGGTTTACCCGGGATAACTTCCACCACACGCACCGCAACGGTCGACAACGAGCGAGCCAGGTCACGGGACAGGTTAGAAATTCTCGCGGCTTTAACACCTGGCGCCAGGTTCAGTTCGAAACGGGTAATAACCGGACCTGGGGAATAATTCACCACGTCCGCCTTAATGCGGAAATCAGCCAGACGCGCTTCCACAAGACGCGCCATCTGCTCCAGTGCAAAGGTATCCACCGGTTCAACTTCTGACGGAGGTGGCGTTAACAGATCCAGCGACGGCAGCGGCGTACTTGGGCGTTGCAGCGGACGGCTATCACCATTGCGCATCAGCAGCGGGTGAATCAGGCTTTCCTTCGGCTGTGCCGGTGGCTGCTGGAACTGCGGCGCGTGCTGAGGCTGTTGCGGCTGCGCATAAGCCTGTGGCGCTGGCTGCTGCACGTGCGGCGCAGGTGCAGGCTGCTGGTGCGCAGTTTGGGTTTCAGGCATCACACCTGGGGTGAATAAAGGTTCGCTCGGGCCATCATCAACCAAATCTTTCATTGGCGAGAATTCGAAGTCAGATAACGAGAACGGATTCGCTCCCGTAGGCTGCTCACCGGAATAGCGCTGCTGCTGAGTGGCAGCAAACTGGCGCGCTAACTCTGCTTCGGCAACGTCGTCTTCATCTTCTTCATGAACATGAGTCGGGCGGGCTTCATGTTGATACTCTTCGCCATAACGCTGCTGCTGTTGTGCGGCAAACTGACGCCCCAGCTCATCCTGCTGCATCTCATCGGCGTCATCTTCGTACTCAGATTCACGCGCTTTCTCCTCAGCCATACGCTGAGAAGGTAATTTGATGCCATAGGACGCCAGCTCACGGCGGGTAGGAACACGCACGCGATTAGGACGAGGAAGCTGCGGGCCAATACCCTCTTTCACCTGTGGACGCGGCGCGCCACCAGATGCAAGGCTAAAGACAGGCGAAGCAACTGCCGCCGCCGCGGTAGTGTGCTTCACACTTTCCGCCACTGGCGCAACAACAGGTGTTGGGTCAACTAGCGGAACAGTAACGGAAGGAGCCCTGGTCACAGGTTCTTGCTTCGGTTCCGGTACGGGCTGATACCAGGCAGCCAGCTGTTCGCGCTCACGCGCTCGGCGTTCTTCAACTTCTTCAAAATAGTACATTGGTGGGCGAGTCGGTTTGACCTCTTCCACTTCAACTTGCGGTTCAGCGTCAGGCTGAGCAGGCTCAACCGCAACCGGGGCACAGTCCTGATAAGGCTGAGACACCGGCGCTTCATACTCCGCGTACGGCTGCGGCGCGTATTCCGGTTCCGGCTGGTATGGCTGCTGCCACTGTTCCTGCGGCTGTGCTGGCGCATAGCTTTGCGGTTCAGGGGCAATAACCGGCTGATGTGCAGGGATAGCAGGCGCGTCTTGCCACTCAACCGCAGGTTGCTGGGTAAGAGGCTCTGGCTCATACACCGGCGCGGAAGGCATGACTGCCTCAACAGGCGCAGCATAGGCCTGAGCGGCTGTCGTTGCCGCAGCTGCCGCCGCGACAGGTTCGCTAACAGAATGACCATTTAACAACGGGTCGTATTCGTCGTAATCACCTGGAGTGGCGCGGCTGCCAGAGAAGAGCACATCATCAGGGTCAACGTGGGCACCCGCAGCACGGTATTCAACCTGCTCGTCGTCATCCATGCGTTTGCCGGAGAAGAGCGCAGCATCTGTTTTGCGTCCTAACGGATTAGCAAATTTTTCTGCCACACGTTTGCGGCGCGCCAGCGCGCCACGCAGAATACGCGCGCGGCGAGATTCGCGATGCGGAGCTGAAGCGGTATCCTCTTCGTCCTCATCTTCGTATTCGTATTCGTCTTCATCTACCCACGTATCATCACGACGAGTACGGTTGCTGGCAAACGTCAAAATAGTAAGGATCAGACTGCCGAGTTTTTCGGCAATGCTCACCCATGACCAACCGGTAAACAGAGTTAATCCCGCAGCCCAGATACAGAGCAGCGTAATGGTGCCTCCACTGCTATGCAGCATCGGTTGCAGCGCGGTGCTCAGCAAACTGCCAATCACTCCACCGGAAGCGAAATACCAGATATCGTCGGCATGAATCGCCGACAACCCGCAGGAGGTCAGGATCAGTGCCAGAGCACCAATCAGGCGCAGCGAAACCGCGAAATAATCGATGTATTCGTCGTTCTGACGATGACGCCAGGCAAACCAGCAGCCACCGATGATGATCACCGGGATGGTATAGGCCATGACACCGAAGATGAAAAACAGGGTGTCCGCAAGCCAGGCGCCGGGCGTGCCACCTAAATTATGGATAGGCTCATGCCATGCGGTTTGCGACCAGCTCGGATCTGAGGGGTTGAAACTGAGTAAGGCTGCCATCAGCCAGACGGCAAAAAGGGCAATAACAATCAGCAACGCCTCAAGGAGTCGACGTCCGCTGCTTAGCTTCGATAGTGTGACTTCTTTGTCTTCAGTATATTCCTGGCTCAAGAAAGGCTCTCCAGGTATCAGGCATGTCCTGCCTGTTTGCTAAAACGGACAACAGCGCCGGGTATCCCCGGCACTGTTGCTGTATGGATTAACAGGAGTGTAATCAAACTACGCTGATTTTGCACCTGTTCCGTGTTAGCGCGTCTTAATAACCAGACGATTGCTCTGTTTGACCTCTTCCATCACCACATAGGTACGGGTGTCGTTCACGCCTGGCAGACGCAGCAGGGTTTCACCCAGCAGCTTACGGTAGGCGGACATGTCTGGCACACGGGTTTTCAACAGGTAGTCGAAATCACCGGAAACCAAGTGACACTCTTGAATTTCTTCAAGTTTTTGTACAGCGGAGTTAAATTGCTCAAACACATCCGGCGCACCACGATTCAGAGTAATCTCAACAAATACCAGAAGTGAGGCATCCAGATAATGCGGGTTCAGCAGAGCCGTATAGCCCTGAATAAAACCCTGTCTTTCCAGTCGGCGCACACGCTCAAGGCACGGCGTCGGGGAAAGTCCCACACGTTTTGAAAGCTCGACGTTGGAAATACGCCCATCCTTTTGCAATTCATTAAGAATGTTACGATCGATACGGTCGAGGTCTTTGCCAGGGCGCTTCTTGCTATCTACCATTATTATTGTCTCTCTGTATTCCTTCCCTACTCCTGCCTGGACCCTGTGCACATCACTGTTCAGAGCCTGTACCCGTTATTCATCACATCGCCTGATTATGTAATATACGCGATGCGGATTCGGGTTCTACGGTAAGAAGACCGGTGCCTGAAATGGCCGCCACCGACATCACGTATGGCGTCTGTCCACACCATGCGTAGATTTCACTGACCCGGTAAAAATGGCATTTACGTGCATGTCTATGCGACACACTGTTAACGCGGTTTTTTTCTTCCTTCAATGTTTTCGCAAAAGCGCAGGGGATTGTCAAAGCAAAACATCGATTTTTAGTACAACATGCCGGATATTCATAACGACTGACCATTAATCCTCATTTTATTGCCTTATAAACAACCGGTTTTTAGTAGAAAGCGTTATGTTATAGCGCTCAATCCATCGCCAGTGTCTATTGCACATATCGATATCAAAATTGCTGCGCTCTTTTTTTACGGCAACAAATTCCCTACAATCCTGACAAATGTCTGCCAACAACAATGGGGATCTCATGGGCACGGCCAAACACAGTAAGCTGCTAATTCTTGGTTCTGGACCTGCGGGATATACCGCGGCGGTCTATGCTGCGCGCGCTAACCTGCAACCGGTGTTGATTACCGGTATGGAAAAAGGCGGTCAGTTGACCACCACGACTGAAGTAGAAAACTGGCCAGGCGACCCGAACGACCTGACCGGGCCGCTGCTGATGGAGCGTATGCACGAACATGCGACCAAATTCGAAACCGAAATTCTGTTCGATCACATCAACAAGGTTGACCTGCAAAACCGTCCGTTCCGCCTGACAGGCGACAACGGTGAGTACACCTGCGATGCGCTGATTATCGCGACCGGTGCATCGGCGCGTTACCTCGGACTGCCATCTGAAGAAGCCTTCAAAGGCCGTGGCGTTTCTGCCTGCGCAACCTGTGACGGTTTCTTCTACCGTAACCAGAAAGTCGCGGTTATCGGTGGCGGTAACACCGCAGTAGAAGAAGCGCTGTATCTGGCGAACATCGCCTCTGAAGTGCATTTGATCCATCGCCGCGACACCTTCCGCGCAGAGAAGATCCTGATTAAACGTCTGATGGATAAAGTGGCGAGCGGCAATATCGTGCTGCACACCAATCGTACTCTGGAAGAAGTGACGGGCGATCAGATGGGCGTTGCTGGCCTGCGCATCCGCGATACGCAGAACACCGACCACGTGGAATCACTGGAAGTGGCGGGCCTGTTTGTGGCTATCGGCCATAGCCCGAATACCGCTATCTTTGACGGTCAGCTGGAGCTGGAAAACGGCTACATCAAAGTGCAGTCCGGTATTCACGGTAACGCGACCCAGACCAGCATCCCAGGCGTCTTCGCTGCGGGTGACGTGATGGACCATATTTACCGTCAGGCGATCACCTCTGCTGGCACCGGCTGTATGGCCGCGCTGGACGCTGAACGTTACCTTGATGGGCTGGCTGAAACAGGTAAATAATCTTTACAAGTCAGTAACAAACGTAAATAAAGGCGGCGATAAGTCGCCTTTATTGTCTCTCCGTTGTAACATTGCCGTGCCCAATTTCTAATAACGTCACCTGCAAAGTACGCAATGGAAAAAACCCGTCAACAAGAGTTAACTCGCTGGCTTAAAAAGCAAAGCGTTATTTCCCGCCGCTGGCTGAATATTTCCCGTCTGCTGGGACTTATCAGCGGTCTGTTGATTGTTGCCCAGGCATGGCTGCTGGCCCGCATTCTCAATCATATGATCATGGAGAACATCCCGCGCGAAGCGCTTCTGATGCCCTTTATCGTATTAGTCCTGATCTTTGTTCTGCGCGCCTGGGTGGTCTGGCTGCGTGAACGTGTCGGGTTCCACGCCGGACAGCATATACGCTTCGAAATTCGCCGCCAGGTGCTCGACAGGCTCCAGCAAGCGGGTCCCGCCTGGATACAGGGCAAGCCCGCCGGAAGCTGGGCGACGCTTATCCTTGAGCAGATTGACGATATGCACGACTATTACGCACGCTATATTCCACAGATGGCGCTGGCCGTATGCGTGCCGCTGTTGATTGTGGCCACCATTTTCCCGTCTAACTGGGTAGCCGCCCTTATTCTGCTCTGTACCGCTCCGCTTATTCCGCTGTTTATGGCGATGGTGGGGATGGGCGCGGCAGATGCTAACCGCCGCAACTTCCTGGCGCTTGGCCGTTTAAGCGGCCATTTCCTGGACCGCCTGCGCGGAATGGAGACATTGCGTATTTTTGGCCGCGGTGAAGCCGAAACCGAAAATATCCGTGTGGCGTCGCAGGATTTCCGTCAGCGGACAATGGAAGTATTGCGTCTGGCGTTTCTGTCGTCTGGCGTACTCGAATTCTTCACCTCCCTGTCGATTGCGGTGGTGGCGGTGTACTTTGGTTTCTCCTATCTTGGCGAACTCGATTTTGGCCATTACGGCACTGGCGTTACCCTCTCTGCTGGTTTTCTTGCCCTGATCCTGGCGCCTGAATTTTTCCAGCCGCTTCGCGATCTTGGCACTTTCTATCATGCCAAAGCGCAGGCCGTGGGTGCCGCTGATAGCCTGAAAACCTTCCTTGAAACGCCGCTTGCTCACCCGGAGCGCGGTGAAATCACGCTGAACAGCAAAGAGCCAGTTACCGTTGAAGCGGTCGATTTCTCGGTTCTCTCGCCGGAAGGCAAAGTGCTGGCCGGACCGCTGAACTTTACGCTTTCTGCGGGTCAACGCGTTGTTTTGGTTGGAACCAGCGGTTCAGGTAAAAGCTCACTGCTGAATGCGTTATCAGGTTTTATGGCCTATACCGGCTCGCTGCGTATTAATCATGCCGAACTGCGCGAGCTTGACCCTGATGCATGGCGTAAACAACTCAGTTGGGTGGGGCAGAATCCGCAATTACCTGCCGCCACGCTGCGTGAGAACGTGCTACTTGCACGCCCTGATGCGCGTGAAGATGAGCTGCAATCGGTTCTTGACCGTGCCTGGGTCAGTGAGTTTCTGCCTTTGCTTGCGCAAGGTGTTGATACTGTGGTGGGCGACCAGGCAGCTGGCTTATCCGTTGGTCAGGCCCAGCGTGTTGCCCTTGCCCGCGCCCTGCTTAATCCATGTCAGTTAATGCTGCTGGATGAACCCGCAGCCAGCCTTGATGCGCACAGCGAACAACGGGTGATGCAGGCCCTGAACGCAGCCTCATTGCAACAAACCACACTCATGGTCACACACCAGCTGGAAGGTATCACCGACTGGGATCAGATTTGGGTCATGGAGAATGGTCATATTGTCGAGCAAGGCGATTACGCCTCTCTCGTTGCTGCGCAGGGGCCATTTGCCACCCTGCTGGCTAACCGTCAGGAGGATATCTGATGCGCGCCCTGCTCCCCTATCTTGCCCTGTATAAACGCCACAAATGGATGCTGACGCTCGGGATTGTTCTGGCGATTGTGACATTGCTTGCCAGTATCGGGCTGCTCACGCTTTCCGGCTGGTTCCTGTCGGCCTCTGCTGTTGTGGGTGTTGCCGGGCTGTACAGCTTTAACTATATGCTGCCGGCTGCGGGCGTTCGCGGTGCGGCGATTACCCGCACTGCCGGACGTTATTTTGAGCGTCTGGTCAGCCACGATGCGACATTCCGTGTGCTTCAGCATCTGCGTGTTTACACCTTCAGCAAATTATTGCCCCTCTCCCCTGCCGGGCTGGCGCGTTTTCGCCAGGGTGAATTGCTCAACCGCGTGGTCGCGGATGTCGATACCCTGGATCACCTTTATCTGCGCGTGATTTCCCCGCTGGTGGGGGCATTTGTGGTGATTGTGGTGGTCACTCTTGGGCTTTGTACGCTCGATGCCCCTATCGCCCTGACGCTGGGCGGCATTATGCTGCTGACGCTGTTCCTGCTGCCGCCGCTGTTTTACCGCGCAGGAAAGCCAACCGGAGAAAACCTGACGCGTCTGCGCGGCGAGTACCGCCAGCAGCTGACATCATGGTTACAGGGACAAGCTGAACTCACCATCTTTGGTGCCAGCCAGCGCTATCGCGCCCGGATGGAAAGCACAGAGCTAAACTGGCATGAAGCCCAACGCAGGCAATCTGAACTGACGGCCTTTTCGCAAGCGCTGATGATGCTCATTGGTGGTTTTGCCGTCGTGGCAATGCTGTGGATGGCATCTGGCGGTGTGGGTGGCAATACGCAGCCTGGCGCGCTCATCGCACTGTTTGTCTTCTGTGCGCTGGCTGCATTTGAGGCACTGGCCCCTGTCACTGGCGCTTTCCAGCATCTCGGGCAGGTTATCGCTTCCGCGGTACGTATCACGCAAATTACCGAACAAGAGCCAGAAGTGCAGTTCCAGACACAACAAACCGCAGTCCCGGCACAGGTTGCGCTTCAACTCCAGGAAATCACCTTTGCCTATGATGGACAAGCGCAGAACGCCCTGGAAGGCGTTAATTTGTCGGTTTCTGCCGGTTCACGTATCGCCCTGCTCGGGCGGACAGGCTGTGGTAAATCGACACTGTTACAGCTGTTAACCCGCGCATGGGATCCGCAGCACGGGAACGTTCTGTTTAACGACGTACCACTACGCGTATTAAGCGAGCACGCCCTGCGTAAGACTGTCAGTGTTGTACCACAGCGCGTGCACCTGTTCAGTGCCACGCTACGTGAGAACTTGCGTCTGGCAGCCCCCGAAGCCAGTGACGACGTGCTGAGTGCAATGCTTGAACGCGTTGGGCTGCACAAGCTGCTCGAAGATGACGGCCTGAATAGCTGGTTGGGTGAAGGTGGTCGCCAGCTCTCCGGTGGCGAGTTACGCCGACTGGCGATTGCACGTGCGTTGCTGCACGATGCGCCGCTGATGCTGCTGGATGAACCAACTGAAGGGCTGGACGCCACGACCGAGAGTCAAATCCTTGATTTACTGGCCAATGCAATGGTCGGTAAAACGGTGATTATGGTGACACACCGCCTGCGCGGACTGGCGAGTTTTGATCAGATAATTGTGATGGACAACGGGCACATTATTGAGCAAGGTAGTCACGCAGAACTGTTAGCGAAACAGGGTCGCTACTACCAGTTTAAACAGCGTCTGTAGACTATATTTGAACCGATCCTAACTCGCGTATTGGAGTTCTGCTGTCATGCGCCTGGTCCAGCTTTCTCGTCATAATATCGCGTTCCCTTCCCCGGAGGGCGCATTACGTGAGCCCAACGGGTTGCTGGCATTAGGCGGCGATCTCAGCCCTGCTCGACTCTTGATGGCATACCAGCGCGGGATCTTCCCCTGGTTTTCCCCAGGCGATCCTATTTTGTGGTGGTCGCCCGACCCGCGTGCCGTGCTCTGGCCTGCCCATTTTCACCTCAGCCGCAGCATGAAGCGGTTTCACGCTAAATCACCTTATCGCGTGACTCTCAACCATGCTTTTGGCCAGGTCATTGAAGGATGCGCTAGCGATCGTCACGAAGGGACATGGATCACCCAGGATATCATCACCGCTTACCACCGTTTGCATGAGCTTGGTTATGCGCATTCCATCGAAGTCTGGGATAAAAGCGAGCTGGTTGGCGGTATGTACGGTGTGGCGCAAGGAACACTGTTCTGTGGCGAGTCGATGTTCTCCCGAGCGGTAAACGCCTCGAAAACAGCGCTGCTGGTTTTCTGCCAGGAGTTTGCAAATCGCGGCGGACAGCTGCTGGATTGCCAGGTGCTTAATGAGCATACCGCCTCACTTGGTGCCGTTGAAATCGCCCGCCGCGACTACATTGAGCATCTGGATATTTACCGGCAGGAGAAGCTCCCGCGCGACTTCTGGGTACCAAGGACGCTCTTTCTGCCCAATGCCTAAATGTTTTCCGCACATTTTTTACGAGGGTGTTATAATTACGCCGCAGAGTAGCTTCTGCCTGTTGCCCCGCCGCCGTTTGGGACCCTCGCTTCAGATAACGTCCTGACGTTTATCCTGTTGTCTCCCCTTTACGAATGCGTTTCTCGTTCGGTTGTACCGTGACGCTTGGGCAATGCGCCGAAACTGTTTTGCTGCGTTTTAAACGCGCAATTCTTTACTTAATTGATGAATTTCGGCATTATCTTGCCGGTTCAAAACTTGGTAGTGATACCCCAGAGGATTAGATGGCCAAAGAAGACAATATTGAAATGCAGGGTACCGTACTTGATACGTTACCTAATACCATGTTTCGCGTAGAGCTGGAAAACGGTCACGTGGTAACTGCGCACATCTCCGGTAAAATGCGCAAAAACTACATCCGCATTTTAACGGGCGACAAAGTGACTGTTGAACTGACCCCGTACGACCTGAGCAAAGGCCGCATTGTCTTCCGTAGTCGCTAATTAGTTTCGCCTGTAATGGCAGATGAATATTTAAAAGGTCGGGTAATCCCGGCCTTTTTTATTTAATGAACTTAGTGTTAATGCACGGGAAGACGAATTGTCATCCTGGGCTGCAATGGCGCGATTAAATCCCCGGCCATCGAATGTGCCATGTCATGCAGCAATCCCGTCAGATGCGGCAACATATCGTGGTCAAAATGCGAAATCAGCAGTACATAGTTCAGAGCCCGGCAGTAATCGCACTTAGTTTCTGTATCTTCCAGTAGCCACTCTTTTTTTCCCGGCAGTTCTTCCTCCGCCTCAAATTCCACCACCTGAAAATCACGCATCGATTCTGCGAGCCCGGTTTTAACGTCTTCGAGGTACGCCCCCAGACAACGACAAACAGGCTGCGTCTGCGGAAGTGATTTGCAGTCCAGAAGGATTTCAGTGAGCAGTTTGCAACGCTCAGCAAGCGTTGGGAGATCGGGATTGAGAGAGAGTTCGGTGTAGAGTTGGGAGAAATTATTTTCTGTATTCATTGGGTAATTCCTTCACACACATTGAATTTACCACCGCAGGAAACGCCAGATTCGCTGGCGGCGGACGAAAAGGAATTGGCGTACCAGTGTGTGTGCTACTGGCGCTTCAAAAGAAGCTTCCGATTCGCCCGCCAGATGCAGAATGATACCCTTTTCCATTGGGCGAACGAAGCCCGCAGCAATAATACTGCTCACACACTTTCAGGACGCCAATCCTGACACCTGATTTTGCAGGTGCGCCGCCATTTTATTACTGTGGATTTATCCAGCAATCATCTTCGAGAGAAACTGGAAAGCGCCTCGCAAAATTTCAGCGATGGATTATTTCCAATGAAATATGGGCTAACAGCGACACCCTGGTCCGGCTGAAAATAGCTGCGGCCTGATGCCCTCACCCTAACCCTCTCCCACAGGGAGAGGGAACAAACACTAAAAACGACAACGCCGTTGCCGTTTTGCTTTTACCTTGCAGGCATAAAAAAACCGGGCAAATGCCCGGTTTTTAAGCTCAACGTTTAACTTAGTGAGCCGCTTCAGGCTTATGCTTCGCCGCACTCTGAAAATCGTACGTCAGCTCGCTCTTCGCCTGATCAAGCGCCACCGTCACCTGGCCGCCATCCACCAGCGAACCAAACAGCAGCTCATTCGCCAGCGGTTTCTTCAGGTTGTCCTGAATCACACGCGCCATTGGACGCGCACCCATCGCACGGTCGTAGCCTTTCTCAGCCAGCCAGTTGCGGGCCTCCTGGCTCACTTCCAGCGACACGCCTTTCTGATCCAACTGAACCTGCAACTCGACGATAAACTTATCCACGACCTGATGGATAACCTCAGTCGACAGGTGATCGAACCAGATAATGTTGTCCAGACGGTTACGGAATTCTGGCGTAAAGACCTTCTTGATCTCTTCCATCGCATCGGTGCTGTTATCCTGGTGGATAAGCCCAATGGATTTACGCTCGGTTTCACGTACCCCGGCGTTGGTGGTCATCACCAGCACCACGTTGCGGAAGTCCGCCTTGCGCCCGTTGTTATCGGTCAGCGTACCGTTGTCCATCACCTGCAACAGGATGTTGAACACGTCAGGGTGCGCTTTCTCGATTTCATCAAGCAGCAGTACCGCGTGTGGATGCTTAATAACCGCATCGGTTAGCAGGCCACCCTGGTCGAAGCCCACATATCCCGGAGGCGCACCAATCAGACGGCTGACAGTGTGACGTTCCATGTACTCGGACATATCAAAACGCAGCAATTCGATGCCCAGCGCTTTAGAGAGCTGAACCGTCACCTCGGTTTTCCCCACACCGGTCGGGCCGGCGAACAGGAAGGAACCCACAGGTTTATGCTCATGCCCCAGCCCTGCACGGGCCATCTTGATAGCCTCGGTTAAGGCCTCAATGGCTTTATCCTGACCAAAGACCAGCATTTTCAGGCGATTGCCGAGCGTACGCAGCGTGTCGCGGTCGCTCTGAGAAACGCTCTTCTCAGGGATACGCGCGATACGGGCCACCACAGACTCAATATCCGCCACGTTAACGGTTTTCTTACGCTTGCTGGCTGGCATCAGGCGCGCGCGCGCACCCGCCTCATCAATCACGTCAATTGCCTTATCAGGCAGATGACGGTCGTTGATGTATTTCACCGCCAGCTCTACCGCCGCACGCACCGCTTTCGCGGTATAACGCACGTCATGGTGCGCTTCGTACTTCGGTTTCAGGCCGTTGATGATCTGCACCGTTTCCTCGACGGACGGTTCAGTCACGTCGATTTTCTGGAAGCGACGCGCCAGCGCACGGTCTTTCTCAAAGATGTTGCTGAACTCCTGGTAGGTCGTGGAGCCAATCACGCGGATCTTGCCGCTGGAGAGCAGCGGTTTGATCAGGTTAGCGGCATCCACCTGGCCACCAGAGGCCGCACCCGCACCGATGATGGTATGAATTTCATCGATAAACAGAATGCTGTTGGTGTCTTGTTCCAGCTGTTTTAACAGCGCCTTGAAGCGTTTTTCGAAATCACCACGGTATTTGGTGCCCGCCAGAAGTGAACCAATATCCAGCGAATAGATCGTGCAATCGGCAATCACTTCCGGCACGTCGCCCTGCACAATACGCCAGGCCAGCCCTTCGGCAATCGCAGTTTTACCCACGCCAGACTCACCCACCAGCAGCGGGTTGTTCTTGCGGCGACGGCACAGCACCTGGATCGCGCGCTCCAGCTCTTTATCGCGGCCAATCAGCGGGTCGATACCGCCAACGCGAGCAAGCTGGTTAAGGTTGGTGGTGAAGTTTTCCATACGATCCTCCCCGCCTGCTTGCTCTTCATTGTTATTGACCTGATTGCTGGAATCCGATGCCTGGTTAGGCTCGTCTTTTCGCGTTCCGTGAGAGATAAAGTTAACCACGTCGAGTCGGCTGACTTCGTGTTTGCGCAGCAGATAGGCAGCCTGTGACTCCTGCTCGCTAAAGATGGCAACCAGCACATTTGCACCAGTCACTTCGCTACGCCCGGAAGACTGGACGTGGAAGACCGCGCGCTGCAATACCCGCTGGAAGCTGAGCGTCGGCTGCGTGTCGCGCTCTTCTTCACTGGCTGGCAGCACCGGTGTGGTTTGTTCGATGAAGGCTTCGAGTTCCTGACGTAGCGCCACCAGATCCACGGAGCAGGCTTCCAGCGCTTCGCGGGCGGATGGGTTGCTAAGCAGTGCGAGCAGTAAATGCTCGACGGTCATAAACTCATGTCGGTGCTCACGCGCTCTGGCGAAAGCCATGTTTAAACTGAGTTCCAGTTCTTGATTGAGCATAGGCACCTCCCCCAATTTTATGCCTTATCAGGCCTTTTCCAGCGTACACAGCAACGGATGCTCGTTCTCCCTTGCGTAGTCGTTCACCATCGCTACTTTGGTTTCTGCTACTTCGGCGGTAAAGATGCCGCAGATAGCTTTGCCACGATAATGAACGGTAAGCATCAGTTGCGTTGCACGTTCTACATCATAAGAAAAGAACTTTTGTAGCACGTCAATAACAAATTCCATCGGCGTGTAATCATCGTTCATTAACATTACTTTGTACATGGATGGCGGTTTTAGCGCGTCACGCACTTTGTCTTCCGCCAGCTGGTCAAAATCCAGCCAGTCGTTCGTCTTACCCATTTTGCATAATCACTTTGAATCTACCTCAGATGTTAGATAACAATCATCTATTACTGTCATCCGCGATGTCTGTCACAAACTGTTGCAATAGCGTTAACTGCTTCAAATTTTGGTTGATTATTGTCCCAACTCCAGCGCCAAACTCTTGACGCCCTGTTTCGTTTATCTAAATTGTACAGGCGTGAGATGGCGAGGTTTTGAACAGCCCCCACTCCACCACCGGTTCATTCCATCTTAATTTATAAGATTTACGAAGGATGTCGAAGCATGGAAATGGGTACTGTTAAGTGGTTCAACAACGCCAAAGGGTTTGGGTTTATCTGCCCCGAAGGCGGCGGCGAGGATATCTTCGCTCACTATTCCACCATTCAGATGGATGGTTACAGAACGCTCAAAGCCGGACAATCGGTTCGGTTCGATGTACACCAGGGGCCGAAGGGCAATCATGCCAGCGTCATCGTGCCCATCGAAGCGGAAGTTGTTGCGTAGCCCTCTGTTTCATTGTGTACATCCCGCAGGCAAAATGCCAGCCCGATCGGCTGGCATTTTTATTTTCGGGCTATTCCCGCGCCAGCGCATCCACCGGATCTAATCGCGCTGCATTGCGCGCAGGCAGCCAGCCAAACAAGATACCGGTAAAGGTCGAACACAAAAATGCGGTGAGGATCGCCACAGGCGAGAAGCCAATCTCCCAGCCGGGTAAAAAGAGCTTTAAGGTAAAGGCAATAATCATCGATAAGGCAATCCCCATCGCGCCACCTACCAGGCACACCAGCACCGCTTCAATCAAAAACTGTTGCAGCACATCGCTTGCCCTGGCCCCAACCGCCATGCGAATACCAATCTCGCGGGTGCGCTCTGTCACCGACACCAGCATGATATTCATCACCCCGATGCCACCCACAACCAGCGAAATCACCGCGACCAGCGTCAGGAACAACTGAAGAGTATGTGTGGTCTTTTCAGCCGTTTTCAACAGGCCATCCATATTCCAGGTAAAGAAATCCTTCTTCCCGTGGCGCAACGTCAGCAGACGCTCAAGCTGTTGTTCGGCAAGCGCGCTGTCATAGCCTTCCTTCACGCGCACAGTGATGGAGTTCAGCCACGACTGCCCCATGATCCGCCCGGAAATCGTGGTATAGGGCAGCCAGACGCGCAAAATCTTGCTGCTGCCAAACATCGACTGTTTCTCTTCCGCCACACCGATAACCGTGGCTGGCATGTTTCCTACCAGGATAACTTCACCCACCACATTCGTTTTATCCGGGAAAAGCTGCCTGCGCGAGTTGGCGTCCAGCACAACCACCTGCGCCCGGCCAGCCAACTGTTCCGCATTAAAGGTTGCCCCTTCGCTGAAGGTCATCCCGTACACGTTAAAATAGTCACCGTTAACGCCGTTAGCACTGGCCGCCACATCGATATTGCCGTAGCGCAGGCGTAAATTTTGCGATACCGCAGGCGTGGCGGAGTTAACCCATGGCTGTTTTTGGATAGCCATCAGGTCATCGTATTTCAGCGCCTGCTGATACTGGGGCTCGTCATCACCAAAATCTTTGCCGGGATAGACATCAATGGTATTGGTGCCTATCGCCCGGATATCCGCCAGCACCATCTGCTTCGCCGCATCACCCACCACCACAATCGACACTACCGAGGCGATCCCAATGATGATGCCGAGCATGGTGAGCAATGTCCGCATTTTGTTAGCCGCCATCGCCAGCCAGGCCATTGTCAGGGCTTCGCGAAAACCGCTGGCGAACTGCCCCCAGCCGCTTGACGCAGGCAAGACCTCTTTCGGCGCTGCCGCCCTTGACGGGTGCGGAGGCGGGTTACTGACCAGTTCGCCATCGTGGATCTCAATGATCCGTTCCGCCTGTGCCGCCACCAGCGGATCGTGGGTAACGATAATGACCGTATGCCCCTGGTCACGCAGCTGATGAAGGATAGCCATCACCTCTTCGCCGGAATGGCTGTCGAGCGCGCCAGTCGGCTCATCCGCCAGAATCACCTGTCCGCCGTTCATCAGCGCGCGTGCAATACTCACACGCTGCTGCTGGCCGCCTGAAAGCTGCGATGGCTGGTAATCCACTCGCTCTGCCAGTCCAAGACGCGTCAGCAGCCCCTGAGCGCGCTCCAGCCGTTTTTTCCGCTCAACGCCTGCATACACCGCCGGGACTTCAACGTTCTGCGCCGCACTCAGGTGAGAAAGCAAATGATAGCGCTGGAAAATAAACCCAAAGTGTTCGCGGCGAAGTTTCGCCAGCGCATCGCCATCCAGCGTGGAGACATCCGTCCCCGCCACACGATACGTGCCACGGGTAGGTTTATCCAGACAACCGAGGATGTTCATGAGCGTGGATTTACCAGAGCCAGACGCCCCGACAATCGCCACCATCTCACCCGCTTCCACGCGCAGGGAAATCCCTTTTAACACGTCAACCGGCCCGTCACCTGATGGATAGCTACGGTGAATGTTATTCAGTTCCAGCAATGCCGTCATTTAGCGGCTCCGGGATGGCTTTCGCTGATAACCACTTCTTCTCCCTCTTCCAGCCCTTTGGCAATCACCACATCGGTATCATTGCGCGCGCCAATCATTACCTCGCGTTCACGGGTTTCACCGGCGCGCAGCACTTTGATTTTATAGCGACTGTCGCCTGCCGATTCTCCCAGGGCGGACAACGGAATAGTGAGCACGTTTTTCACCCCGGTCAGTTGAATGTGCACCTGTGCGGTCATGTCCAGACGCAGCACACCCTGTGGGTTTGGCACTTCAAAGCGGGCATAGTAGAAGATGGCGTCGTTCACTTTTTCCGGCGTTGGCAGGATGTCTTTCAGCACGCCTTCATAGCGGGTTTGCGGGTCACCCAGCACCGTAAACCAGGCATTTTGCCCCGGCTTAAGGTGGATAACATCCGCTTCGGATACCTGTGCTTTAACCAGCATGGTGCCCATGTCCGCCAGCGTCAGGATATTCGGTGCCTGTTGCGCAGCGATCACCGTTTGCCCCTGGAGGGTGGTGATTTGCGTCACTTCCCCGGCCATTGGCGCCACGATTTTCGTGTAGTCGAGGTTGGTTTTTGCCGTATCCAGCGAGGCCTGATTACGCTTGATTTGTGCATCAATGGTGCCAATCTGCGCCTGTTTGACCGCAAGCTCGGTTGTGGCGGTATCCAGATCCTGTTTCGAAATGGCCTGTGTTTTAGCCAGCGCCTGCTGACGGGTTAACGTCACCTGCGCGAGATTACGCTCCGCCTGCGCCTGGCTACGCTGGGCGCGCAGCTCCATCAGCGTGGCTTCCACTTCACGGATCTGGTTTTCAGCCTGCTCAGGATCGATAACCCCCAGCAACTGACCTTTCTTCACCTTGTCGCCAATTTCAGCCGACAGGGTTTTCAACTGACCACTGACCTGAGCCCCGACATCAACCTTGCGAAGCGCATCCAGTTTGCCTGTCGCCAGTACGTTTTGTTGCAGCTCACCCGGGCGTACGATCAACGTCTGGTATTGCGGTACGGGCGCATTCAGCACCTGCCACAACCAGAATCCGCCCGCTAACACGACCACCGCCAGCAGCAGTAACAGCTTTCTGCGTTTTCCCTTAAGGTTCATAAATATTCCAAATAAATGTTCCGGCAATCATAACGGTTGATTCTAACTAAACCTCTCCTCAACGAAACCCCTGTTTCCTGGAATCGTCACAATTTGTTTACGAGATGTTGATATACCTCCTGCTGAAATAAAGGTCTGCCAAAAGAAGCGAGATCTATCATGTCTTCCATCGTCGACACACCTTTTTCACATCAGCCGCAACCCAAATCCGGCTGGCAGCTGTTCAAAAACCTGGCGTTTGGCAATCTCACGCCCGGACTTGCGTGGCATAACCCCTCTTATCGACGTAAATTCATGTTACGTTCGCTGGCAACGCCATTCAGCACCGCGCGTCTGCTGGCAAACCTGGCAAAACAACCCCGCTTAATGCAAATGCTACAGGTGCAGCCTGGTCTGCCGTGTCGTCTGCATCGCCCGTGGCTGACGGTCAATATGACCCGCCAGCACGCGCTTGAGTCTCTCAACTGGCATTACCAGGCGATGAGTCGCCATCTTCCGGCAACCCTGATGAACGGCTATTTGTCTAAACCCGGCATGACGCTGCTGACCCTAACAGGCAAAGATGAACAGCAATTTACTGTGCGTCTGTGCGCCGATGCCTTCCTCGATAAAGAAGGTGAAGCGACACTGGCGTTTTGCGACCATCAGAACACCGTTCTGGCTGAGATAACTTTTACACTGTGTCAATTCGAAGGCAAATCCACGCTCTTTATTGGCGGGTTGCAGGGTGCAAAAGCCCATGTACCTCACGAGCTGATTCAGGGGGCGACGAAAGCCTGTCACGGCCTGTTCCCAAAACGTCTGCTGGTTGAAACCGCGATGACGCTGGGAACCGCTTTCCCGGTTGAGCAGATTGTCGCGGTGAGTAACGCCACCCACATCTATCGCAGCTGGCGTTATCGCAAGAAAAAAGAGGGCAAACTGCTGGCAGATTACGACAGCTTCTGGCTTTCCATTGGTGGTGAGCAACGTGATAACGGCAACTTCGTTCTGCCGCTCACGATGCCGCGCAAACCGATGGAAGAGATTGCGAGCAAAAAGCGCTCTGAGTATCGCCGCCGTTATGAGCTGCTGGATAGCCTGACCGATCAGGTTATCCAGGCAAGCCGCACTTAATCGGCTCTCCCGCGTGCCAGCCACAGCACGCGGGAGAACATTTTCCGCAGTAGCGTTGGCACTGACTCCACACCCCTTCTCGCTGCCTCTGTTGCCACTTCAATGGCTAAATCCGGTTTTGACGAACGATGAATTGCCTTCGCGATCACCCGGCGCAAATTCATCGGCACATCGACCGGCACCATCGCTACACGGTGGAAAACGTCATCAAATCCCTGACGATACATAAAGTGTTCCATGTCCATGGCCGGGAGCATGGTCAAATGGTCGCGTTCTTCTTCCCGCTCGTTATTCAACAGGCTGCGAACGGTAGCGGCGTATTTTTTACCCGCCTCGTCGCCGTCTACCAGAACGTGCCATTCAATTCCCATCCGACGGGCAAACTTGATGAGCGGTTTTAACCCCGACTGGGCAAACTCAATCACCTTAATGCCTTCGGCATCAAAATGGTGCCCACACAAGCGCGCCAGCTCGTTAATGACCCAGGTTTCCGTTTCCCCTTCCACCAGCAGCCAGCAGCGCGCAAAGAGCGATGAGGCGCGATTAAAGCGGATATGGAACGCGATGCGGCGGCCATCTTCCGCATTTAACCCACCCGGCCCTAACCGATAAGCAGAAACGCGTGAGGATTCGCGCACCAGACGGCAGACGTACTCAACGGGCGTGAGCGACAGCAGTTCCCCGGAGTTGGTGGTCGTGATGCGTTGCAGCGGCAGCAAATTCAGTAAATGCCACGCGACGGAAAGCATAATGGGATGCAGACGGGTTTCAGGATCTTCCACCAGCAACAACGGACGGGCGTCCCTGTCCAGCCGGACAGTGCCTTTCGCCTGCAACAGTGTGGAAAATAGCCCCAACAGGATCACCCGGTGGCTGCGCCCACCGGGTTTGTCGATCATCCGGTTGATAATGTCGAGATACCGCCAGCTTCGCTGTTCATCATGAGAACGGCGGCGCATCAGGCGGTTGCGAGATTGCGAGGTCCCCTGCTCGGAAAAGTAGTGTTCCAGCAGTTGCACCATCGCCGAGAGACCCTGACGAATCTGGCCGTCGGTTAAATTTTGCGGGCGAGAAACCAGCTCGCGTGCCAGGAAATCCAGTTCACGTGCGGTGACTTCCACTTCCGGCATATTCGGTACGGTGCCGTTACGGATACGGCGCATAAATCGCGCATCGCGCAAACGCAGTACCGGTGTCAGGCGAATAAGGTGGTAGGCCAGTTCGTCGATGTTATCCAGCGGAATGGGGTTACCTTTCCCATCAAGGAACTCGCGCAGGGTTAACACGGTGTCGTTTTCGCCCAGCTCGCCTTCCAGGCGATAGAAGATACGGTGGAATTCGTCATCGCAGGGAACCCAGCACGGCGACATCGGGCGGAAGCGGCGCGCACAGTGTCGGCCCGGTTCTGCCTCCCGGAACGTCAGAATAATATGCAGATGCTTTTCACGCCCCGTAACATCGCCCGGAGGAAACCAGAAGTCATCGTGCACAAAGTGGTACAGTTTATCCTCCGGTGACAGCAGCAACGTGAGCGCATCCAGCAAACTGGACTTACCCCAGGCGTTCTCCCCAATCAGAACGTTGTTCTGCTCAAGCGTCAGCGACAGGCGGTTAATACCGCGAAATCCCACAATATCCACACGTTCGAGAAGCATAAATCCCCCGCGAATAGGTCGCTTTTTCCTTCAAGTTATCAGGAGTATAGCGGGAGGAAGCCCTGCATAACACTGTAATACACCTCAGTTATTCCGAAGCCGCACGAAAAAATCAGAATTTCCCCGCAACGTTTCATTTGAAATAGGAATTACCACACAAGATACTACCGCCCGAGAAGTGGACTATGCTGTATTAACCTTCATTTTGAACAAGGATTGACATCACATTGCCTTAAATCAAATTTATCGAATTTATTTAAGTGGCGAAGGGGTGTTGTTGGTTTCTAAAATAATGACTCTTTGAGTCGTCATCCCTTTATGACGATATAACCCGTATGCGGGAAAGTGTGCGGAAATTTATTATTGAGGTGGTTATGTTCAGAAAATTAGCGGCAGAATGTTTTGGTACATTCTGGCTGGTGTTCGGTGGCTGCGGCAGCGCAGTTCTGGCAGCAGCATTTCCAGAATTAGGGATTGGTTTTGTCGGTGTGGCTCTGGCATTTGGCTTAACCGTATTAACCATGGCGTTTGCGGTTGGACATATTTCTGGCGGTCATTTTAACCCGGCAGTGACATTAGGTTTGTGGGCTGGCGGTCGCTTCCCGGCAAAAGACGTTATTGGCTACATTGTTGCACAGGTTATTGGCGGCATTATTGCTGCGGGTGTTCTGTATGTTATTGCCAGCGGTAAAGCAGGCTTTGACGCAGCAGCCAGCGGCTTTGCATCTAACGGCTTTGGTGAGCACTCTCCAGGCGGCTACTCCATGATGTCAGCCATCGTCATTGAAATTGTGCTGACCGCAGGCTTCCTGCTGGTTATTCACGGCGCAACAGACAAACATGCACCCGCCGGTTTCGCGCCCATTGCCATTGGTCTGGCTCTGACGCTTATCCACTTGATCTCTATTCCGGTAACCAATACCTCGGTAAACCCGGCGCGCAGTACCGCCGTGGCGATTTTCCAGGGTGGCTGGGCGCTTGAGCAGCTGTGGCTGTTCTGGGTGATGCCAATCATCGGCGGTATTCTGGGTGGCGTGCTCTACCGCACTCTGCTGGAAAAGCGCGATTAACTGTTTTCTCCCTCTCCCACCGGGAGAGGGTCGGGGTGAGGGCATCAGACCGCACCACCTACACAAGCCGGGTAAGGAGTAGCCTCACCCGGCTTTCTTTTGCCGCTTTACTGGACGGCCTTTATTGGGTAGTGTCTCTGGCGCTCAACAGATACCCATAAGGACCCGGCTGTTCATGTTTTCAGGACTCTTAATCATTCTGCTGCCCCTGATTGTGGGCTACCTTATTCCGCTTCATCGTGAATCAGCATTAAGGCTCATCAATCGCTTCCTCAGTTGGATTGTCTACGTCATTCTATTCTTTATGGGAATTAGCCTGGCTTTCCTGGATAACCTGGCCGTCAATCTGCTTGCAATCCTTCATTATTCCATCGTGACTGTTGTGGTTATTTTGCTGTGCAATATCGCGGCCTTGTTCTGGCTCGAACGGACTATTCCATGGAAAAATCATCACCACCAGGAAAAGTTGCCTTCGCGAATTGCAATGGCGCTGGAATCATTAAAACTGTGCGGTGTGGTGGTACTGGGTTTCCTTCTGGGATTAACCGGATGGGCATTTTTACAACACGCTACAGAAGCCAGCGAATATACCCTGATATTCCTCCTGTTCCTGATCGGTATTCAGCTGCGAAATAATGGCATGACGCTGAAGCAGATTGTCCTTAATCGCCGCGGAATGATGGTTGCGGTGGTGGTGATTGCCAGTTCAATGGTCGCAGGTGTGATTAATGCCTTTATTCTCGACCTGCCGCTGAAAACAGGTCTCGCGATGGCTTCCGGGTTTGGGTGGTATTCGCTGTCGGGTATTCTGCTCACTGAATCTTTCGGCCCGGTCATTGGCAGCGCAGCCTTCTTTAATGACCTGGCGCGTGAGTTGATAGCCATTATGCTGATCCCGGGCCTTGTGCGTCGCAGTCGCTCCACCGCACTGGGGTTGTGCGGCGCAACCTCGATGGACTTTACCCTGCCGGTATTACAGCGTTCGGGTGGGCTGGAGATGGTGCCTGCCGCCATCGTGCACGGTTTTATTTTAAGCCTGCTGGTTCCTGTTTTGATGGCGTTCTTCTCCGCCTGATACTTCTTTGGCGGTAGCCTGTCTGCCGCCAAAATTGCGCTAAATCAATATCCCTCTATTTTGTAGCAGAAAGGGCTTTTCACCGTTCTGGCACAAGCATAACCTTAAAGATGTATATTAAATATAACTTTAACAGGTGTGATTATGTTTTGTGTGCAATGTGAACAAACCATCCGTACCCCGGCAGGCAATGGCTGCTCCTACGCGCAGGGTATGTGCGGCAAAACGGCAGAAACGTCAGACCTTCAGGACCTGCTGATTGCTGCCCTGCAAGGTCTTTCTGCATGGGCGTTTAAAGCCCGTGAATACGGCATTATCGACCACTACGTAGACAGCTTTGCACCCCGCGCATTTTTCTCCACGTTGACGAACGTAAACTTTGATTCCCCTCGCATTGTCGGTTATGCCCGTGAAGCCATCGCCCTGCGCGAAGCGCTGAAAGCACAATCCCTGAATGCAGACGCGGATGCCCGTGTTGATAACCCAATGGCCAGCCTTCAGCTGGTGAGCGACGACCTGGGCGATTTGCAGCGTCAGGCGGCAGAATTTACCCCGAACAAAGACAAAGCGGCGATTGGCGAGAACATTCTCGGCCTGCGTCTGCTGTGCCTGTACGGTCTGAAAGGTGCTGCGGCCTATATGGAACACGCTCACGTGCTCGGCCAGTACGACAACGATATCTACGCCCAGTACCACAAAATCATGGCATGGCTCGGCACCTGGCCTTCCGATATGAACGCTCTGCTGGAGTGCTCAATGGAAATCGGCCAGATGAACTTCAAAGTCATGAGCATTCTGGATGCCGGTGAAACCAGCACCTACGGTCACCCAACCCCAACCCAGGTCAACGTCAAAGCGACCGAAGGCAAATGTATCCTGATCTCCGGCCATGACCTGAAAGATCTGTACAACCTGCTGAAACAGACCGAAGGCACGGGCGTGAACGTCTACACTCACGGTGAAATGCTGCCTGCTCACGGCTACCCGGAACTGCGTAAATTCAAACATCTGATCGGGAACTACGGCAGCGGCTGGCAGAACCAGCAGGTTGAATTCGCCCGCTTCCCTGGCCCAATCGTGATGACCTCTAACTGCATCATTGACCCAACCGTGGGTGCCTATGATGACCGTATCTGGACCCGCAGCATCGTCGGCTGGCCGGGTGTGAGCCACCTCGAAGGTGACGATTTTGCACCTGTTATCGCCCAGGCGCAGCAGATGGCCGGCTTCCCGTACAGCGAAATCGAACACCTGATCACCGTTGGTTTTGGTCGCGAAACCCTGCTGGGTGCAGCAGATTCCCTGATCGATCTGGTCAGCCGTGAAAAACTGCGCCACATCTTCCTGATCGGCGGCTGTGACGGTGCGCGCGGTGAACGTAACTACTTCACCGATTTCGCCACCAGCGTCCCGCAAGACTGCCTGATCCTGACTCTGGCGTGTGGTAAATACCGTTTTAACAAGCTGGACTTTGGCAACATCGAAGGCCTGCCGCGCCTGGTTGATGCCGGTCAGTGTAACGATGCCTACTCTGCCATCATTCTGGCGGTAACCCTGGCGGAAAAACTGGGCTGTGGCGTGAATGACCTGCCGCTGTCACTGGTGCTCTCCTGGTTCGAACAGAAAGCAATTGTCATCCTGCTGACCCTGCTCTCCCTGGGTGTGACCAACATCGTGACCGGCCCGACTGCGCCAGGTTTCCTGACGCCAGACCTGCTGGCCGTGCTGAACGAGAAATTCGGTCTGCGTTCGGTCACCACCGTTGAAGAAGATATGCAGCAGCTGCTGAGCGCATAAGGAGCGATTCATGACGATGCCAACCTCACAATGTCCGTGGCGGATGCAGGTTCATCACATCCATCAGGAGACGCCGGATGTGTGGACGCTGTCACTGCTGTGCCATGACTACTATCCGTACCGTGCAGGTCAGTATGCGCTGGTCAGTGTCCGCAATTCCACAAACACCCTGCGCGCCTACACCCTCTCCTCTACGCCGGGTGTGAGCGAATACATTACGCTCACCATCCGTCGGATTGATGACGGTGCGGGTTCACAGTGGCTGACCCGCGATGTGAAGCGCGGGGATTATATCTGGCTGTCTGATGCACAGGGTGATTTCACCTGTGATGATAAGACGGAAGATAAATTCCTGCTGCTGGCAGCGGGTTGTGGGGTTACGCCGGTGATGTCGATGCGTCGCTGGCTGGCAAAAAATCGTCCGCAGGCCGATGTGCAGGTGATCTTCAGCGTGCGTTCGCCGGAAGATGTGATTTTTGCCGACGAATGGCGTAACTACCCGGTAACGCTGGTAGCTGAAAATAACGCGACACAGGGTTTTGTTGCCGGTCGCCTGAGCCGTGAGCTGCTGCAAAGCGTGCCGGATATCGCGTCCCGCACCGTGATGACCTGCGGCCCTGCGCCGTACATGGATATCGTGGAAGAGGAAGTGAAAGCGCTGGGCGTTAGCCGCTTCTTTAAAGAGCAGTTCTTTACCCCGGTGGCGGAAGCCGCGACCAGTGGCGTGAAGTTCACGAAGCTGCAACCGGCTCAGACCTTCTTTGGCCGCGTAGGCACTACGCTGCTGGAAGCACTTGAAAGCAACAAAGTCCCCGTTGTTGCCGCCTGTCGCGCTGGCGTGTGTGGTTGCTGCAAAACAAAAGTGGTGGATGGCAACTATACCGTCACCAGCACCATGACGTTAACGGACGCGGAAATCGCCGAAGGCTACGTGCTGGCGTGTTCGTGTCATCCGCAGGGTGACCTGGTTCTCGCATAAAAAAGACAGCCCGGTGGCGCTGCGCTTACCGGGCCTACAACTTCAAACCCCGATTACTTATACGCGGGGTCTTTCCCCACTGCGTAACGCCCTGCCCCTAAAAATGCCACTGCCAGTGCGCCGATAAAGAAGTACACCAGGCTTTCAATGGCCCATGCGCCAACTGCATCCAGTGCGAAGGTTTTACCCGTTCCCACCATCAGCCACGCAATCACCATCGTAAACGCCAGCACCAGTGCCGCCGGACGCGTGAAAAGACCCAGAACAACCAGCACCGGGGCCACCACTTCACCAATTAACACACCGTAGGCGATAAACCCTGGTAACCCTTTTTCCACCAGCATCCCGCTAATGAATCCCACGCCACCAAACAGCTTATGCAGACCGTGAAACAGCATCAGCCCACCCACGGCAAGTCGTAACAAGAGTTTGCCGAGATCGTCGCACGCCAGCTTTTTATTAACAGCAATTAACATTGTTTTAACCATCTGAAATTATTCCTGTTTTTACCCGAGGTATCATCAGATTATGACGAATAGTAACCAATGAAAAGCACCTTTAAATAAGGGGGATCCATCGGGCGTTGCGGCGAGTTTCATCTAAGCTTGTAGGCGGTATCACAAACAGGAGAAGGATCACCATGAAACAAACTGTGGCTGCATACATCGCAAAAACCCTTGAACAGGCTGGCGTAAAACGTATCTGGGGTGTTACCGGGGATTCCCTGAACGGGTTAAGCGATAGCCTGAACAAGATGAAAACCATCGAATGGATGCCAACCCGTCATGAAGAAGTGGCTGCATTTGCCGCAGGCGCAGAGGCACAGCTGACCGGCGAGCTTGCCGTTTGCGCAGGCTCCTGCGGGCCAGGAAACCTGCATCTGATCAACGGTCTTTTTGACTGTCATCGTAACCATGTTCCGGTGCTGGCGATTGCCGCACATATTCCGTCAACAGAGATTGGCAGCGGCTATTTTCAGGAGACGCATCCTCAGGAGCTGTTCCGTGAATGCAGCCATTACTGCGAGCTGGTTTCCACCCCGGAACAGATCCCTCAGGTGCTGGCGATTGCCATGCGCAAAGCGGTACTAAATCGCGGGGTATCGGTGGTGGTTCTACCCGGTGACGTTGCGCTGAAAGCCGCGCCTGAAAGCGCCAGCACCCACTGGTATCACGCGCCACAGCCCGTTGTTACCCCCACCGAAGAAGAGCTGAAAAAGCTGACTCAACTGCTGCGTTACTCCAGTAATATCGCCCTGCTGTGCGGCAGCGGCTGTGCGGGCGCGCATAAAGAGCTGCTGGAATTTGCCGGCAAACTTAAAGCGCCGATTGTCCACGCCCTGCGCGGCAAAGAGCACGTGGAGTACGATAACCCGTTCGATGTGGGCATGACCGGGCTGATTGGTTTCTCCAGCGGTTTCCATACCATGATGAACGCCGACACGCTGATTTTGCTTGGTACCCAGTTCCCTTACCGTCCGTTCTATCCGTCGGACGCCAAAATCATTCAGATTGATATCAACCCGGCGAGTATTGGCGCACACAGTAAGGTAGATATGGCACTGGTGGGCGATATCAAATCGACGCTTGCCGCGCTGCTGCCCCACCTGGAAGAAAAAACCGATCGTAAGTTCCTTGATAAAGCCCTGAGCGATTACCGCGATGCGCGTAAAGGGCTGGACGACCTGGCGAAACCGAGCGACAAAGCCATTCATCCGCAGTATCTGGCGCAGCAGATCAGCCATTTCGCCGACGACGATGCCATCTTTACCTGTGACGTGGGCACACCTACCGTCTGGGCTGCACGCTACCTGAAAATGAACGGCAAGCGGCGTCTGCTGGGGTCGTTTAACCACGGTTCTATGGCCAACGCCATGCCACAGGCGCTGGGCGCTAAAGCCACTGCGCCGGAACGTCAGGTGGTGGCAATGTGCGGTGACGGTGGGTTCAGCATGTTGATGGGGGATTTCCTGTCAGTGGTACAGATGAAGTTGCCGCTCAAAATTGTGGTCTTTAACAACAGCGTGCTGGGTTTTGTGGCGATGGAGATGAAAGCCGGTGGCTATCTGACGGATGGCACTGAACTGCATGATACTAATTTCGCCCGCATCGCCGAAGCCTGCGGCATTACCGGCATTCGGGTGGAAAAAGCCGCCGACGTGGACGAGGCGCTACAACGCGCATTTTCACTCGATGGCCCTGTACTGGTGGACGTGGTGGTCGCCAAAGAGGAGCTGGCTATCCCGCCGCAGATCAAGCTGGAACAGGCCAAAGGTTTTAGTCTTTATATGCTGCGCGCCATCATTAATGGCCGTGGTGACGAGGTAATCGAACTGGCAAAAACCAACTGGCTCAGGTAAAACATCTGGCACGCCTCTTTAAATATAAGGACTTGCCATGATTGATTTACGCAGTGATACCGTTACCCGCCCGACGCGCGCCATGCTCGAAGAGATGATGGCCGCCCCGGTCGGGGACGATGTGTACGGCGATGACCCGACGGTAAACGAACTTCAACGCTACGCGGCGGAGTTAAGCGGTAAAGAGGCCGCGCTGTTCCTGCCAACCGGCACCCAGGCAAACCTGGTGGCGCTACTGAGCCACTGTGAGCGTGGTGAAGAGTATATCGTCGGTCAGGGTGCGCATAACTACCTGTATGAAGCGGGCGGTGCGGCGGTGCTCGGCAGCATTCAGCCACAGCCGATCGATGCTGCGCCTGACGGCACCCTGCCGCTCGATAAGGTCGCCGCAAAAATCAAAGCCGACGACATCCACTTCGCGCGCACAAAACTGCTAAGCCTGGAAAACACCCATAATGGCAAAGTACTGCCGCGTGAATACCTGAAAGCGGCGTGGGAATTCACCCGCGAACGCAAACTCGGCCTGCACGTTGATGGCGCGCGTATTTTTAACGCCATCGTGGAGTATGGCTGTGAACTGAAAGAGGTCGTGCAATATTGCGACTCGTTCACTATCTGCCTCTCCAAAGGTCTGGGCACGCCGGTTGGCTCACTGTTAGTGGGCAATGCGGATTACATTAAGCGTGCAAATCGCTGGCGTAAAATGACCGGCGGCGGAATGCGTCAGGCCGGGATCCTGGCTGCCGCGGGCTTGTATGCGCTGAAAAACAACGTCGCGCGTCTGAAAGACGACCACGACAATGCTGCCTGGATGGCTTCGCAACTGCGTGAAATTGGTGCAGACGTGATGCGTCACGACACCAACATGCTGTTTGTTCGTGTGGGCGAGGATAACGCGGCCGCGCTGGGCGAATTTATGAAGGCGCGCGGCGTTCTGCTGAATGCCTCTCCGATTGTGCGCCTGGTGATGCATCTTGATGTTAGCCGTGAGCAGCTTACCCAGGTGGTGAGCCACTGGCAGGCATTTTTACAGCGTTAACAAAGGAGCGTAACGTGCCGCAACGTATTCTGGTGCTGGGTGCCAGTGGCTATATTGGCCAGCACCTGACGACGGTATTAAGCCAGCAAGGCCATCAGGTGCTGGCTGCGGCACGCAGTATTGAACGCCTGCAAAAGCAAAACCTGCCGAACGTCACTTGCCACAGCGTAGATTTAAACTGGCCGCAAGGTCTGACTACGCTGCTGGAAGGTGTCGACACGCTTTATTATCTGGTGCACAGCATGGGCGAAGGCGGTGATTTTATCGCCCATGAGCGCCAGGTAGCGATGAACGTTCGCGATGCCCTGCTGCAATCACCAGTTAAACAGGTGATTTTTTTAAGCTCTCTCCAGGCGCCTGTTCATGAGCAATCCGATCACCTGCGCGCACGTCAGCTGACTGCGGAAACATTACGCAGTGCCGGGATCCCCGTGACCGAACTGCGGGCGGGGATCATCGTCGGGGCCGGTTCAGCCGCCTTCGAAGTGATGCGTGATATGGTCTATAACCTGCCGGTGCTGACCCCCCCACGCTGGGTGCGCTCACGTACCACGCCCATTGCGCTGGAAAACCTGCTGCATTATCTGGTGTCTCTGCTGGAGCACCCCGCTGACCAGCATCGGGTGCTGGAAGCCGCAGGCCCGGAAGTGTTGAGCTATCAGGAACAATTCGAACATTTCATGCAGGTCAGCGGCCGCCATCGCTGGCTGCTCCCCATCCCCTTCCCGACCCGCTGGATCTCCGTATGGTTTTTGAATGTCATTACCTCAGTGCCGCCAACTACGGCAAAAGCGTTGATCCAGGGGCTAAAGCACGATCTTCTGGCTGACGATCGTGAGCTTCGCACGCTGATCCCGCAAACGTTGATCCGTTTTGATGATGCTGTACGCAACACACTCAAAGAAGAAGAAAAACTGGTGAACTCCAGCGACTGGGGCTACGACGCCCAGGCTTTCGCCCGCTGGCGCCCGGAGTACGGCTACTACCCGAAACAGGCTGGCTGTACGGTGAAAACCGCCGCCAGCCTGGAAGCCCTTTGGGAAGTGATTAACCAGATTGGCGGCAAAGAGCGCTATTTCTTTGGCAATATTCTCTGGCAAACCCGTGGCGCAATGGATCTGTTGATTGGGCATAAGCTCGCAAAAGGTCGCCCGGCTCATCCGTACCTTAACGTGGGCGATACCGTGGACAGCTGGAAGGTAATCATCGTTGAACCCGAAAAGCAGCTGGCGCTGCTGTTTGGCATGAAAGCGCCCGGGCTTGGGCGGCTCTGTTTTACCCTGAAAGATAAAGGCAGCCACCGTGAACTGGACGTTCGGGCCTGGTGGCATCCGCATGGAATGCCGGGCCTGTTCTACTGGTTGTTGATGATCCCGGCGCATCTGTTTATCTTCCGGGGAATGGCAAAACGCATTGCGCAACTTGCAGAACAAAAGAAGGAAAAGATCTAAATAAAAGTCTTATTCTTTCACCTTTCCCATTGCATACAGGCGTAATTCACGGAAGAATGCGCACGAAATTCTTTTTCAACACAGTGGATCGATATGAAGGTACTGGTTACCGGTGCAACCAGCGGCTTAGGCCGAAACGCGGTCGAGTTTCTGCGCAACAAAGGCGTTAGCGTCAGAGCTACCGGCCGCAACGAGGCGATGGGCAAGCTGCTGCAAAAAATGGGCGCAGAATTTGTTCATGCCGACCTGACGGAACTGGTTTCCTCACAGGCGAAAGTGATGCTCGCCGGTATCGATACGCTGTGGCACTGCTCCAGCTTTACCTCTCCCTGGGGTACGCAGGAGGCCTTTGATCTTGCCAACGTACGCGCCACACGTCGTCTGGGCGAATGGGCCGTTGCCTGGGGCGTGCGTAACTTTGTTCATATCTCCTCGCCGTCGCTCTATTTCGATTATCACCATCATCGCGATATTCAGGAAGATTTCCGCCCGGCACGTTTTGCCTGTGAGTTTGCCCGCAGCAAGGCGGCCAGTGAAGAGGTGATCGACCTGCTGGCGCAGTCTAACCCGCATACGCGGTTTACCGTACTGCGCCCGCAAAGCCTGTTCGGGCCACACGACAAAGTGTTTATCCCGCGCCTGGCGCAGATGATGCACCACTACGGCAGCGTGTTGCTGCCACGTGGCGGCGATGCGCTGGTGGACATGACCTACTACGAAAACGCCATTCACGCCATGTGGCTGGCAAGCCAGCCGGATAGCGATAAGCTGGTGTCTGGCCGTGCGTATAACATCACCAATGGTGAGCCCTGCACACTTCGCAGCATTGTTCAGCGGCTGATTGACGAGTTGCAAATCAACTGCCGTATTCGCTCTGTGCCGTACCCAATGCTGGATATGATTGCCCGCAGTATGGAGCGTTTTGGGAATAAATCCGCCAAAGAGCCTGCCCTGACGCATTACGGCGTGTCTAAGCTGAACTTTGATTTCACGCTGGATATTTCGCGCGCAGAGAACGAGCTGGGTTATAAGCCGATTGTGACGCTGGATGAAGGGATTATCCGTACGGCGGCATGGTTGCGGGATCACGGGAAGCTGCATCGATAATTAAACGGGTGCGACCTGATGCCCTCACCCTGGCCCTCTCCCACGGGGAGAGGGTACAAACACTAAAACGGCAACCCAAAGGTTGCCGTTTGTTTTTTACAGAGCCGTCCAGGCATCAGACCATGCCAGACCTGCGCCTGGTTCATAGTATGCCGGGGCATTGTTACACCAGCCACTGTACGGGAACGGTTTGCACTGGAACAGTTTACCGTGGTTGTTCACGATATCGCCTGCCTTGTACTTGCTGTTCGCGCTCCATGCAGCGTAAGAGCCGGAAGTCCCTTCATCCTGTGATGGCGTTGCCGCTTTCGCTTTCACGTTCAGCAAGTAGGTGGTGCTGCTGCTCAGCTCACCATCGCTGACGGTCAGGCTCACTTCGTACTGCTGCGCTGTCGCCGCTTCTGGCGCGGTAAAGGTCACAACCGCTTTGTCTTCACCGGTCACGGTCTGGCCATCCTGAGAGCGCCAGGTGTAGGTCAGTTTGTTACCGTCTTCGTCAGTAGAACCTTCAGCACTCAGAGAAACCTGCGCACCCGCTTCAACGGCACCAATTGGACCCGCAATCTGCGCCACTGGCGCGTGGTTTACCGCTGCCGGGGTTTCATCAGGTACTGGCGCTGGGGTTTCGTCCGGCACTGGCGCTGGGGTTTCATCCGGTACTGGCGTCGGGGTTTCATCCGGTGTGCTCGCTGAACCGTCGTCATTCACGATGTTCACGTTATAGAACTTCTGCACACACTTGGTGTAGTCGCCGTCTTTAAACGCACTGAATGGTGTCTGGTAGCCCACCAGCTGGCAGGCATAGGTCTTGCCGTCTGGTGTATCTGCGTTCCATCCCCAGTCCTGTTCCCAGTAAATCTTCAGCGCGCCCGCGCCGCCTTCATCGAATTGCTTCATGTTGGCGCAGCCAAGTACTTCGTCAGCCGGAACCTTAACGTTCAGATAGTTAGCGAACTCTTTGTAGTACTTAATACGGTTCTGAGACTGCGCAATTTCAGTCGGACCGCCACACTCAACGCCACCGTTGATGATTTGGGTCGTCACGCCGAAACCAGGGACCAGGCCATTCGCTTTATCGTGATCGTTTGGCTGCCAGGTACCGTCAATCACCTGCAACATGCTTGGTTTTGGCGGCTGTGGGTAAGCGAAGAAGAAGATGGCGCTCGCCAGGTTCAACCAGGTATCCGCAACCAACTCTGGTTTTTCCAGCAGAACTTTAACATCGCCATACATCGCTTCGGAGAACGGACCGTAGTTATAGTTGTAGGACAACTGCTTCGCACCGCGACCAAAGTAGCTCAGGAAATCACCGTCTTTGTCTTTCCCGCACGGCCAGGTCTGACCCTGCCAGACGTCGGTATTACATTCGCCGTTGTAACCGCCCTTCTGGCCTTCGCTCCAGCCCATTTCACGCACGTAAACCAATGCCTGACGCCATTCGGCTTCAGGACGCCAGCTTTCGTGACCGCCCGTTTCCTGGGCAAAGTGAGCAAACATGGTTGCCAGCTCTTTACGGCAGATGGCGTCGCTATCACGACCATCTTTGTAGGTGTCGCACAGCGCCGGGAATTTACCAACGGCTTTCAGGAAATTGCTGTAGCTATAATCTTTGGCGCGCAGCGGGAACAAGTACTCCCAGTCGCTCTCTTTCAGGATCCCTTCTACGCGTTTAACGTTTTCCGGGTTGGAAGCGCGGCCTGGCTCAATCTGCTCAACTGAAGCGTTGTCCAGCGTACGGATAGTATCCTTCACAGATTGCATCAGCGGAAAATCCGTCAGTTCTTTCTCTTTTTTCGTCAGATCGCTGGCTTTCATGGTGTAAGGCTCGCTGCTTTCTGCCTTCAGCATGGTGGCCTGAGCCATAACAGGTGCTATGCAAGCCCCTGCAATCAATACGCTCAGTAATGTCCTTTTATTCATCTCGGTTATTCCTGTTAAATACGATTATGTTAGTTAAAATCCCAGCTTATTTATTAATCCATTAATAAATAAGCTCCAGACAGCTGCTTTTCATTTTCTGAAGAATACTGAGGAGTACGCTTCAAAAAAGAAAAAACTCACCAGTTATTTCTCTCGTGTGTCTCAGATTTTAATTGCTGATACTTCGACCAGACTTTATGGGCGTACATCATACGCTTGGGATAATTTTCCTTTTTAAGCCCGGCGTTATACGCACCCACAGCTTCCCAGTTATATCCATAAACCTTTATCATTCCTGAGAGAATAGATGCACCAACCATAATGGAGGTACAGGGCTCCGTCATCAGGCGGTATTCATCGATGCCTTGCCTTTCCAGTTCTGGGAAATGTGAGCTGTTAATTTGCATTAATCCAACGTCGTGCGTCCCGTCATGATTATTCCCGACAGCATATGGATTCATTCCTGATTCCACATTGGCGATGGCATAAAGCAGATAAGGATCGACATGATAATAATGGGCCGCCTTATTCCAGCAATTCGCACATGCGCTTTGACTCAATATTAATAACAGCAACAGTAAACGCTTCATTATTCACCCGGCGTGGTATATCGTTATTCTCCTTACACACATCCTGTTAACGTATTTGAATTTACTGACCACACCCGAAGCGGGGCGTGGTCAGTGATTGTGGGCGGATATCACACCCACAATTTCAGGCTCAGAAGATTATTTGCAGTCTGCTGACGCGCCTTCTTTCACCCATACATCGCTGTTGCCTGGTTTGTCGCCCTGAGTCCACCATTTTGCGCGGTACTCGAAGCCCTGGTAGGTCGTCTTGTCGCCGCCGTTGTAGACGGTGTCAGCGCGCCAGTTCATTTTCACCTGGCTTACCAGTTCCCATGCATCTGCACTAAAGCCTGGCTTGTTGCCCTGAGTCCAGTATTTCGCTTTCCATACCAGATTATCAGCGCTTACCATATCGCCATTGTTGTAGACTTTGCTGGATTCCCACGCAGCATATTTGCTGGCGTTGGCATCAACCGGGGTATCACAGCTGCCGGTCGCAGTGCCTTCATCAGCCGGTTTAGTACCTTCGTCTGCTGGGGTAGTGCCTTCATCTGCCGGAGTCGTGCCTTCATCAGATGGCGTAGTGCCTTCGTCAGATGGAACGACCGGGGTCGCTTTCGGCGCCACGTTAACCTGTACGTTGGACTGAACGCTGGTTTTACCATCGCTCACCACCACGCTCAGGGTGTAGGAAGAATCAGAGGTGACTTCCGGTGCAGTGATGTTCACGTTCGCGGTGTCAGTACCGGTCGCATTCATATCAGCAGGAACGCTCCACGCATAGGTCAGGGCATCGCCATCCGGATCCGCAGCCTGAACGTTCAGCGCGTAAGACTGACCTGCTTCCAGATTCACCGTCTGCATCTGGTTAACAACCGGTGCCTGGTTGGCTTTTGGTGCTTTGTTCAGAACCTGGACGTCAGCGGTGCTGCTCAGGCCTTTGGCATCAGTCACGGTCAGGCGGAACGCCAGAGTCTGGTTGCTGGTCACAGCACCAACAGAGAAGCTCGCTTTCGCTTTGTTGCTGTTGGTCAGGGTTACACTGGAGCCAGAAATCTGAGTCCATTTGTAGGTGATTGCATCGCCATCTGGATCGGTGGATGCAGAGCCATCCAGGGTTACCGTTGCCGGGCCGGTCACGGACTGATCCGCTGCCGCTGCCACTGGCGCATGGTTGGTGACGACAGGTTCAACAGGCGTTGAGCCCCCCATCAGGCTTTCGTTCATCGCATTCAGGATGTCGCCGTTATCAGAGTCGATAGACCAGGAGAACAGGCCGCCCAGGCTTTTCGCCAGCACGTATTTGCCTTTCGCAGTCGTCGAACGGGCATCTTCATAAGAGATCAGGTCGCCGGTAGATTTGTTAAAGACGTATGGTGCTTCCGCATCCGCATCATAACCGTATTCCCAGCCTGGCTTGCCTTTGTATTCGTTCACAATCTGACGATAGTCAACTACGCCCGGTTCCCAGGTGCCTTTCACTGCGCCCGTTGCGGTACCGGTGAACGGGTTGTCGCCGGTGTAACCATGCACACCTGTCCAGCCGCGGCCATACATGCCCGCACCCACCACGATTTTACCTGGCTGCACACCCTGATCCAGTAGCGCATCGACGCCGTTAGAGGTGGTGTAGTTGGTGTCCGGACGCCATGCTGGTACGTGCAGCGCCGCCTGGTGACCGAGTTCAGTGTTGCTCCACGCGCCGTAGAAGTCATAGCTCATCAGGAAGATATGGTCGAGGTACTGCTGTACCGTGTTGTAGTCAACGTCTTCGATCTTATCTTTACCGGAACCAATTGCGGTGGTCAGCTCATAGGTACGACCGGTTTCTGCTGACAACTCGTTCAGCATGGTGCGCAGGTCATGCATCACTGCGGTGTAGGTGGCTTTATCCTGCTGAGGATTACCCAACGTTTCGTTCACGCCGCCGCCGCCCGGGAATTCCCAGTCGATATCTACGCCGTCGAAGAATTTCCAGGTCTTCAGGAAGTCTTTAACAGAGGCCACGAAGCGTGCACGGATCGCCGTGTCGTTCATTTTGTAGAACGGATCGGACATGGTCCAGCCGCCGATAGATGGCAGCACTTTCAGATCCGGATGGGCTTTTTTCAGCGCCATCAGTTGACCAAAGTTACCTTTGTACGGGTCGTCCCAGTTCGTCACGCCAGACTGCGGTTTTTGCAGAGCAGCCCACGGATCGTGAATGGCCACGGTGAAGTCCTGACGGCCCGCACAGGCGCGCTGAAGGGCCGCGAAGCTGTTACCATTTTCAACGGTTTTCAGACCGTCGTTGATGCCGTCGCCGCCGCAGATTGGAATGAAGCCATACAGGATGTGGTTCAGGTTAGATGCCGGGATTTTGTCCACCGGGAATTCACGACCGTACACGCCCCACTCGGGGAAATACGCCCCCACCACTATATCGGTGTGCTGCGCGAAGGTTTTGTTGTTCTCTTGCAGAGGAACATTCAGCGGCAGCAGGTGGCTGCCGTCAGTATCGGCAACGATGATCAGCTTGCTTGCGCTTTTGGAGCACCCGCTGGCGTTACAGAGTTCAACCTGTTCCTGATAGCGGCCACCTTTTTTGACTTTAAAGGTTGCAGAGCCAGACGCACCGGCTGCACCAGACCAAACGGTCTGACCGTCCAGCAGAACTTTACCGGTGGTCGGCGCATCGCCACTCCAGACGTTCCACTCAACCTTCACATCCACACCATCGTTGTGCACTTTAACGAGAGTACCGTAATCCTGTGCGGCCTGGTCAACTTCAACGATAGCAAACTTATCATTGCCACTGCTGATTGAAGGCGTACCTGGCGCGGCGGCAAATACAGAGCCGGATGCCGCTGCAACAAAAAGTGCCAGATATTTAGGCTTCATAAATTTCATTTTTGTTTCCTGATAAATTTATTCGTAATTAAATGACCCATATCTTCCTTTAAGACATGGAATTTTCTACATGCAATAGTTAAAACAATATAACTTGCGGGGTATTACTATAAATATTTACTACCTGAAAAATCCCTCTGTTAAAGAGACACGCTCCACTCCATCTATTTTATGTTTATTACGATACACGGAATAAAAAGCAGATGCCTTTCATTTCCCCGTCGAAAAAAATTTCAAAAAATCTTGACCTGTACATTTAGAATGTGACAGAGAATACCTGCCCGACAAAAACAATCATGCCTGCAACAGATAAATAAGGGCCAAAAGAAATAGTTTGGTTATTTTTATTTAAATTATTAAATATGAAATAACCAATAATGCCGCTTACTGCCGCGATCAGCTCAACAGAAGGTAATGCCTGCCAGCCACACCATGCCCCCAGCGCCGCCAGCAGTTTAAAATCACCGTATCCCAGCCCTTCGCGCCCCGTCGCCAGGCGAAAAGCCCAGTACACCAGCCACAGCGAAAGGTACCCCGCCACTGCGCCAAAAAGCGCATCGCGCAATGGCAAAGAATGGTCGAACGTATGAAAGAGGAGCCCCGCCCACAACAGCGGCTGCGTCAGGCAATCGGGCAGTAACTGATGCTGCGCGTCAATCATTGCCAGCGGCAGGAGAAATGCGGCCAGCAGCCAGAGCGCGAGCAGTGCCTGCACATCAGGTACACACCAGGCCGTTGTGCCAAAATACAGCGCGGTGAAAAGCTCAATCAGGAAGATGCGCAGCGGGATCGCCGTGCGGCACTGGCTGCAACGCCCGCGCAGAAACAGCCAGCTCAGCAGCGGAATATTCTCCCAAACCCTCAGCGAATGCTGGCACACCGGGCAGTGAGAGCCCGGGAACAGTAGATTGCCGCATCCCTCGTCTTCCATCACCATTGCCGGCACGCGCTCTGCCACAACCCCCAGAAAACTGCCCGTAATTGCGCCTAACACCGCACTCATTACGGGAAACCCAACAGGGTAAACCTCCCGGATCAGTGCGAAGGTATTCATGTTATTTTCATCCAGGTCAGTTGAATTTCGGCTTTGACATCGCTGATATGGTCAACAGGGGTAAGGTTCATTTTCTGCAACCGGACTCCCGAAGTCTGATTGATTTCACGCAACCAGTTTTTTAATTCATAAACATTCACCCGGCTCACCACGAACGATAATGTCTGCCCATCCTGGCGCACATCACTGAGCGATAAATTAATCTCATGAGCGCTATTTTCCACAACACTGCGTGGGTTATCCGTTTTAACCTGAAGCATCTGAAGATGGTTTTTATCAATTTCGACACGCATCCAGTTCAGGGTCTCCGTTTGTCGGGCCAGTGTTGATTTACTGCCCTGAATCATATTATCCAGCGGGATCACTCCGGCGTAGTACACCGCGGCGCAGCCTATTGCGGCAGCACACACTTTTAAGATTATTTTTTCTCTGGCGCTGTAATTCTGGTAACGCGATTTCAGCTGCGCGATTCGTTCTTTCATTTATATTTCCCTGTGATCATCGCGGTATAAGGCGCCTCTTTTGAAACTGGCTGTAGAGCAAAATCAAAATTAGCGCGCGTCTGGTTAACGAACTCCTGTGATGCCTGCGGGCTTTCCGCACTGACGCTCAGGGTCAGAACGCCTTGCGTCGCATCATATTCCAGTGCATTAATTTCCAGCGACGGCACGGCCTGTTTCGCTTTTTCCAGCTCATCCAGTTGCAGGAAGATCCCCTTACGCTGTTTCTTAATATTCTGGCCAAAATGGTATTTGATGTTGGTCTGCTGACGCATACTGGGGAAGTGGTGCTGGTAAACCTGCACAATCTCCTGCTGAACCTGGTTTTCTTCCTGCACCAGCATCCAGGCCATCGCCACACGCGGGCCTAACAGCAAGCCGAGCGACAGCAAACCGGCGGCAACGATCATCGCCTTTACGCCTTTCGTTACCCCTTTTTGCGCGCCCCGCGAACTGAACTCGCCGTGCAACACATTGATCTTACAAGCCTGCCACTGGGGCTGGATCAGCGCCAGCGGGTGCTGCCACGGCAAAGATTCATCCACGTCAATACCGTGCGGAACATCACCGTAGCAACGCACTTCGCCTTCGCCCGTTTTCTGCATCAGCATCGGGAGCAGTGCGCCGTCCACCTCGCAGGCAGAAGCCGGAGCCAGACGCAGCCAGTAGTTATCTTCCAGTGCAACAACCGTGCTGCCGCCCGTGGTGCAAGGCAGCAGCCAGGCATCCGGTAACGCCTGGATGACGTTTAAGCCCACTTCGCGAAAACAGGCAAGCCACTGGCGCAGGCGCGTGGCATCGATCGCCACGGCATCCACTTCACGCCCTTTTTTGTTAAGCACCGTCCAGTGAAGGTTGTCCACCTCGCCAATTAATGTCTCTTCCGCCATCCATGAGAACGCCGTGCCCGGCGATGCCATGCCTTTTTTAGGTAGCGTAAAGTGGCGGAAGATCATGTCGCTCGCCGGGAGCAATAAGCACACGCGAGCGGCCAGAGGATGACTGGCAAGTGAGCTGAGTGCTGCCAGGTTATCCAGCGCTTCAACCTGCTGGCTACCGGATTCGCACCACCATAGTTTCCCGTCCTCGCGGCTGTCGGGACGAATAAAAAGTACCTGTTTCATAGATATCGACTTTTGTTATTCAATCATTCGGTAACGACGTTGCCACGTCACAATCTCGCCGGCTTCGTTATTAACCTGAAGCTGGCTGACCACGCGAAGCGTTAAATCGTCAGTGTTGCCGGTATAGTTGACGCGAAAATAGCGGCTATTGATGGCTATCTGCTCTGCAACCTGCGGCAAATCGTCTTTTAACTGCGGGAAGTTTTGCTCCAGTGCTTTGCTGAACGCCTCAACGCTTTCCCAGCCCCCTTCGGGACGGGCATCAAGCAGTCGGGCGGCGTCATCTTCCGTTAACTTCCCCGGGAAGAGCGCTGCCAGAACGGCTGCGTTTTCCGGTTTGAGGGTATTCACGTCCACCTTCGCGGCCATGTCTGGCAGCGCGCACAACAGCGTGCTGACTTTCGAATACGCCGATGCGGGGAACGCCGGCAGCAGCTTGATTTCTGCAATGTTGCGCATCATCTGATTCGCGGGCTGCCGCGCCGGGACAACCCCTGCCCAGGCGTCAATTTCAGCACCCTCTTTAACCGTGGTGCTATCGCCATCGAGGTAATCCGCCAGCTGGAGATAGACCTCTTCGGCGGAGGTCTGGCTGATACCGCCATCGGTCAGAATTTGCTCAACAATCTGCTCTTTGCGCGGTTTTTCCACCACAGCAGGCGCGTTTTGCGCCTGAGCGGATGTGTCGGCGGCCAGCAGGTTATTGACGTTGAAACAGTCCTGCGCATCGTCAACCTGGCTCACCACCGTGTAGTTATCGCCCTGGGTCTCCAGCGGCTGATGCCAGTCACCCTCGGGTGCCAGCGCTTTACTTTCACCGCTGGCATCGGTTTGCAGGGTGTCTTTGATCACCTTCTCCTGCGCCAGCATGGCCCAGCGCAACTGCTGCTGACTCACCTGGTAGTGCGTTTTTTGCAGATTGCGGCAGAACTGCTGGCTGATTTTGGCCGCCAGCGCTGACATCATCACCAGCAGGATCAACACCACCAGCAGGGCAACGCCTCGCTGTTTGTTCACCCGGCTCATGGCTCTGCTCCTGTGGCAACCGGCGGCGCCGTTGGTGCTGGCACTGCGCCAGGTGCTGCCGGTGCTTGCTCATCTTTTTTCTCCGGGGCAGCCGCGACCTCAGGCATATCCCCGGGGGTGGTGAATACCCAACGCCAGGTATCGCCATTTTCCATCGTCAGGCTCAGCTCAACCCCTTCCGGCTGATGGGTGTTATCCGTCCAGCTTTTCTGCCAGCCCTTAAGGTAAAAACGCCACTGCATCGACTTCACCTCACGCACAACGGGCACTTCATCCGGTTTTATATTTTCCGGGCCATCGATAGCGGGCCAGACATCGCGGTACAAAACCCCCTCTTCCAGCCGCCAGCGCACACGCTCCAGCTGCACCGTTCCGCTCACGCCGTTGAGCGTGGTCAATTCGATGGCGTTCTCATCCTGCCGGAACACATCCGGCTCATTACGCGGCGCGCGCGCCTGAAGCTGAAAGAAATCGCGCTCCATCAGGCTCCAGGCGCGCTGAACCTGGTTAAGCTTTGCCGCGCTGGCATCTGTTGCCGAGCTGGTACGCATCGCGCCGTCCAGAATTTGCCAGGCGAGCGTGCTGATCACCGCAAAAATAGTGAGTGCAATCATGATCTCCAGCAGGGTGAAACCGCGCTGACGTTGCGTGTTTTTCACTTGATCTCTCCTGGCGGAATAATACGCAGCGCTATCACCGGCTGGCTTTCATCGCCTTCGGCATAGACGCGGATTTCGTTGGCCCAGACATTGCTGGCGGTTTTTACCCGCTGCTTTTGCCAGTTCCAGCTGCGCCCGCCCATCAGCTCAGTGCCCTGTTCTTCAGCATCCGGGAAATCGCTTTTGCTGAGCTGTGCTTCCGCCAGCTGGTTTTCGGCCACCCAGCTGGCCTGCAATGTTTCGGCAAGGCCGTGGGTAAAGCGCACGTTAAGGGAGACGGAGTTCATCAGCGCCAGCGCGGCGGTGGAGAAGATAACCAGCGCGACCATCACCTCCAGCAGCGTCATGCCTTTTTGCGTCGTTCTGCGTTTAGTCATCGTTCTCCACCGAAACGGGCGCCGCGCCCTGCGACACCACGCGGAAATGGTGCTGTTTATCGTAACTTTGCAACGCAAGCGTAAAACGGCCGATCTCCCCGTCAGGCAGAAAGACGATTTGCGGCTCGGCATCTGTCGTGGCGGCCAGTCGCTGCGGGGAAAGCGAAACGTGCATCTCTTCGGGAAAATCCCCACGGGTAGTAATTCGCCCGGCAGATAATGGCACCCAGTGCCGCTCGCCATTTTTCTCTTCAAGCGTCACCAGCTGATATTTTTCAGCCGTGATAACCAGCCCGACGATATTTCCGTCCATCACTGCACGATCGGAACCATAATCCACAAGGGCTTTTAATTGCTGGCCAAATATATCCGCACCGCTGCGTGACGGTATTGTTGACACCACCATCATGGCGCAACTGGCAAATATCACCAGCGCCAGAATAATTTCCAGCAATGTAAAGCCGCGTTGCTTTTTCATTATTTTGCTTGTTTGTCGAGTGACCAGTTTGTGATGTCATCTGCGGTGTTCGCTTCACCGTCCGGGCCCGCAGAAAATACGTCTACAGCGCCGTGTTCACCCGGGCTGACCAGCAGATAATCACTTCCCCACGGGTCTTGTGGCAGGCGGCGGATATAGCCATCAGCGCGGTAGCCATTTGGGATTGGCGCAATCTCAGGCTTTGTCACCAGCGCCTGCAAGCCTTGTTCGGTGGTTGGATAACGGTGGTTATCCAGCTTATACATATCGAGTGAACCTTCGAGCGCAACAATATCGCTGGTTGCTTTCTGGGCATCCGCTTTTTCTTTATTGCCCATTAAGTTGGGTACGACCATACTCGCCAGAACGCCGAGAATAACAATTACCACCATTAATTCGAGCAAAGTGAAGCCCGCCTGGCGAGCCAGGTTTTTACGTTTTATAGCCATTTAATTAACCTACCATGTTATTAAGTTGCAGAAGCGGTTGTAATATTGACAGCACGATAAATAAAACTATCGTCGCCATTGATACCACCAGCGCCGGTTCAAAAACCGACAGTGTTAATGTAATGCGGTGCTGTAACGCGGATTCCTGGTTTTCTGCCGCGCGATCCATTAAGTTGCCTAATTCACCGCTCTCTTCACCGGAGGCAATCATGTACAGCATGGTCGGCGGGAAGAGTTTCGCCTGTTCCAGTGCCGCATATAATGACGCCCCCTGGCGAACGGTATCGGCCGCCTGCTCCAGGACCTGTCGCGCGCGGAGGTTTTCGATACCATCCATCGCGATATACATCCCCTCCAGCAGCGGGACACTACTCGCCTGTAAAATACTCAGCGTGCGGATGTAGCGGGCGCTGTTAATGGCGCACACCAGCTTTTTAATCGGCGAGCCATTCACCAGCCAGCTGTGCCACAGAAAGCGGTTTTTGCCGTTTCTGATCCAGGCTTTAAACCCGACAAACGCTCCTGCCAGGCTGCCGGCGATATAAATCCCGTAGGCCTGCAAAAAATCACTTACGGCGATAAGCGTGCGGGTGGTTATCGGCAGTTGCTGTTTCATATGGGTGAATTGTTCAATCACCTGCGGAACCACCGCCACCAGCAGAATACTGATCACCGCAATCGCCACCACCGTCAGGGTGATCGGGTAGACCATCGCCTGCGTTAGCTTACTTTTCATTTTCTGGCGCTGTTCGTTGTATTCCGCCAGCTTTTCCAGCACATCGCCCAGATGCCCGGTTTTCTCACCCGCCATCACCAGCGTGCAATAGAGCTTGTCGAAGGTGCGCGGAAACTGGCTAAAAGCGTCAAACAGCGTATGCCCTTCCACCACTTTTTCGCGGATCTCCACCACCATCGACGCCAGCTTTTTGTCTTCCGTCTGTTTCGAAATAGCCTTTAGCGCGCTTTCCAGCGGCAATGCGGCATTGACCAGCGTAGAGAGCTGGCGGGTAAACATCGACAGCACAGGCGTGGAGAGTTTGGCGCCGGTTGCGGCTTTCCCCGCCGCCGCCTTCTCGCGGGTTTCGGTAATACTTACGGGCATTAGCTTCTGTTCACGCAGCATCTGGCGAACCTGCTTTTGCCCCTCGGCCTGCAACGTGCCGCGCCGGGTTTTCCCCGCTGCGTCCGTTGCCGTCCATGCGTAGAAGGCCATCAGTCATCGCCTCCACGTTCGGCGGTGACCCGCATCACTTCTTCAAGTGACGTGACGCCGCTAATCACCTTCAGCAGGCCGTTTTCCCGCAGGCTATAGGCCTGCTTAAAGAGCTGCGTTTCGATGGACATTTCATCTTTATCTTCATGAATGGCACGACGCATGGTGCTGTCTACCACCAGGAATTCATGAATGCCCGCACGTCCCTGATAGCCGCTCTGGCGGCAATGTTCACACCCCACGGCGCGATAAATTGCCTTTGGCGGGGTTTCCATAAAGCTGAACAGTACTTTTTCATTGTCGTCCAGCGGACTGGTCGTGCGGCAGTGAGTACACAGCCGACGCACCAGACGCTGGGCAATGACACCGAGCAACGATGAACCGATTAAAAATGACTCCAGCCCCATATCCCGCAGACGCGTAATCGCCCCTGCGGCGCTGTTTGTATGCAGCGTAGACATGACCAGGTGACCGGTTAGCGACGCCTGCACTGCAATTTGCGCAGTTTCGCCGTCACGAATTTCCCCGATCATCACCACATCCGGGTCCTGGCGCAGGATTGCGCGTAGCCCGCGGGCAAAGGTCATGTCCACGCGCGGGTTAACCTGCGTCTGTCCCACCCCTTCCAGCTCATATTCAATCGGGTCTTCTACGGTCAGAATGTTGCGTTCATGGCCATTGAGCGCCGAAAGAATAGCGTACAGGGTGGTACTTTTACCGGAGCCTGTCGGTCCGGTGACCAGGATAATGCCGTGCGGGCGGTCAATCAGCCCTTTTAACTTTTCCAGCTCTTCATCAATCAGGCCGAGCTTGTTGATATCCGGCTTGAGGTTACTTTTATCGAGTAAACGCATGACCACGCGCTCGCCATACTGCGACGGAATGGTGGAAACACGCACGTCGATAGCCTTACGGCCAATACGCAGCGAAATACGGCCATCCTGCGGAAGGCGTTTTTCCGCGATATCGAGTTTTGACATCACCTTGATACGCGAGACCAGCAGCGGCGCGAGTTTTCGCGCGGGTTGCAGTACCGGTCGCAACACGCCATCGACACGAAAACGGATACTCAGCGTGCGTTCGAAAGTTTCGATATGAATATCCGACGCGCCCTCTTTTACCGCCTCGCCAAGAATGGCGTTGATCAGGCGGATCACCGGCGAGTTTTCGTCGTTATCCAGCAGATCCTCGTTATCGGGGATCTCCTCGGTTAACGCCATCAGATCGATATCCGCATCCATGTCGTCAACCAGCTGCTGTGAGACACCGCTGTTCTGTTGCCAGATTTTCGCCAGCATCTCTTCAAATGATTCCGGCGTCAGGGTCACGGGAACAAAAGAACGTCCCAGTACCCGGCGCATTTCCAGCAGCGCAAACGCCGGTACATCGTCACGGACATAGACATCGTCGTTGTAAAACAGGATGCCGTTGTCTTTCGCGTAGCTGCCGCTGCACAGAAATTTACTCAGTTCGTCCACGTTACGCCCCTGCCTTACTCTTTAAACGGATTGCGCGAGGTAGTGGTGCTACTGGTTTTCACCGGTGCAACGCCGCTCTGTTCAGGGAAAGAAGGCAACACGGCGTTATCCGTGGGGGCAACAATGCCCAGTTTCTTCTCTTCAATACGCTGCTGCTGGCGCGCACGCATCTGGTCGTAACGTTCTTTTGTTGCCGCGCTGTAGTTGTCGTCATCACGCAGAACGGTGGTATGGATGAAGACCATCAGATTGCGCTTAGAGGTATCTTGCGAGGTGTAGCGGAAAAGCTGCCCCACCAGCGGGATATCGCCCAGCAGCGGCACTTTCGATACCGACTGTTTGGTGACGTTTTCCATCAGACCGCCCAGTACAACCGTCTGGCCACTGTGCACCATCACTTCGTTATTGATGGTGCGCGTGTTGAAGGTTGGGCCGAGGCTGGCATCTTCCGTGGCGCTGTTATCCACGCTGGACACTTCCTGTTCAATCTTCAGGTGAATCATGTCGCCGTCGTTGATTTGCGGAACAATCTTCAGCTTGGTGCCGACCGTTTTACGTTCAACGGAGTTAAAGACATTATCGCCGCTGGTAGTCTGCGAGCCGGAAAGCACCGGTACATCCTGGCCGACGTTGAACGAGGCTTCTTTGTTATCCAGCGTCACCACGCTCGGTGTGGAAAGAATGTCGTTTTTGCCTTCGGTAGAGAGTGCCGTCATCAGCGCACCGAAATCGCCGTTGAAGAATCCGGTTGCCATACCGGTGAAGCTCACCCCTTTCAGGTTGCCATTCTTCACCTGGCTTATCGGTAAGCCCGTGGACCCAAACTGTACCCCACCGTGTTTACCCGTCCACTGCACGCCAAGATCCAGTCCGTTTCCGTCCTGGACTTCAGCAATGATCGCCTCGACCAGTACCTGTGGACGACGAATATCGAGCTTGTCGATCACCTTCTCCAGCGAGCTCATAACGTTTGGCTGGGCGGTGATCACCAGCGAGTTGGTGGATTCATCAGCCGTAATATTCAGATCTGTTGTCGCAGTGGCGGTTTTCGCTTTTGCCGCCCCCGCTTTGTCTTTCAGCTGTTCGCCAATCCCGGTTAAAACCGGAACCACTTTGGCGGCATTGGCATACTTGAGGTAGAACACACGCGTGTTACCTTCGTTATTCTGCTCGCGATCCAGCTGGCCGATAAGCGAGCGGGTACGTGCCCGTGCACCTTCCGACCCGCTGATAACCAGGCTGTTGGTTTCGTCATCTGCCACCACTTTGGTCGCCAGCTGCGGCGCGTTTTGCCCTTTCTGCTCTTCGTTGTTGAGGTTGTTCAACATGTCGGAAAGCTCTTTGGCCGAGGCATAACGCAGTGGGACAATTTCACGGCGCTGCATTCCGGAGCGATCGACGCGCTCAACCAGATCCACCAGGCGGTTCACCACCGAGGCTTTACCGGTTAATAACAGCACGTTAGACGGCTCGAAATGCACCACGTTGCCAATGCCCGAGGCATCGTTGAGCTGGCGCAGAAGCGGAGCCAGTTCACGCACAGGCACATTTTCCATGCGCACAACGCGGGTGATAATTTCATCCCCTTTGCCCGGATTTTTACTGTCGGCAATCGGGGCCCCTGCGGTACGCGCCACGCTTGAGCGCACCACTTTCACCATACCGTTATCCATCGGGATCACCGACAAACCGTACAGATCCAGCACGCTCAGGAAGAACTGGTAGTACTCATCTTCCGTCAGCACGTTATAGGTTCTGACGGATACCGTTCCCTGAACGGAAGGATCGACCAGAATAGTTTTATTTAAATTACGACCTACCGTATCGATAAATTCACGAATATCGGTATTTTTAAAACTGGCGCTAAAGTTTGCTGCAAACAGCGAACCGGAATATAACGACAATGCGGTAAGCGCCACGCACGCCCATGGAAATTTCTTCATGTCTGTACACTTGTTAATTGTTTAGAACATTAATCCGAATATTTTCAAGGTGAGCATGACGCCTGACGACGATCTCCGCCTCTTTCATTTTCGACCAGTTAGCAATAATACTTTTCGCCTGTGACGCTTCGGTCATATCGACTGAATTAATTTTCACCGCCACATCTCCCTTTTCCAGCCCGGTATGGCTGTAGAAAGATGATACGTTCCGTGGATTAAGGTTATAGCCTTCCAGCTGGCCTTTTTCGATTAACGGCTTTAATACCAGATAATCATCAAGATGCAGGCTGTCAGCGCCAGCATCTTTTGTCGATTTGGTTACCGGGCCGCTATCTACGCCCCCTTTAAAGTAATCAGGTTTCTTTAATGCCAATACCTGCGTAGTACCTTCGTAATTAACCACCACATTATCTTTATTAATCTCTTCGATAAAAGCACCATTAAAACCGCTGAGCGTCTCGCCTTCTCGGTAGCTTTTTTGCCCGCCAGACGTCTTGATCATGGCAAAGGAAAGCCAGGCGTCGTCACTGCTTACGATGCCTTCAACCTCTGCAGCCAGCGGTGTTTTTACCGCTTGCGACTGGTTAACCTGGCGTATCGCAGCCGTAAAAAGTGCAAAGTTTTTATCTTCACGGCGACTTTTTTTGGGCTGTTTATCAGCATTAGCTAACTTGGTGGTAACTTTTTTATAATCTTTAATGATGACGTACCCTTGCTGACCACAAAAAATCAGCAATACAAACATAATACAGGGCGTAATCAACCGGGAAAGAAATGAGAACCTCATTATTCATCTGGCCTTTAGCAAAGCGAAAATAAGCAGCAGCGTGCTGCGCCAATATGTGATGCAAATAATAGTCAGGCGGTTCGTTATCGACTACTGGCATTGCCATTAACTTTCATACAGAAAAATATTGACCGTTAAAAAACCAGATGTTAAGGCGTATCAGGAGGTTATTTTTACCCTGTTTGTAAATTGACCGGAACCCCGGCTTACCTTACTTTTCGCACCATTGCTATTCATATAAAGAGCCGGTAAGACGTTATGTATCAGAGTCATTTCAACTTTCACACTCCGCCATTCAGAAAAGTCACTCGCCTGTCAGGCGACTTTTTCGTTCCCTATCACCAGGATGTATTTAACCTGTTGAAAGAAAAAACCCGGCAGGTGGGGGTAACTGGACTCTTTTGCAACGATGCTCAACTGACCCGTCAGTTTGGTGATGCCTTAAAGAAAGGCGACCAGACAGTCCTGGCAATTAATGCCTTCCCGAAACTGAGCGCCAGCAGCCTGCTGTATAAACTCAACCCTGGCACCAAAGAGAGTGCGTCCCGTATTCAGGCGATTGATATGGTACTGGGCCACTGGCAGCAGGCGTCATCCTCGCGCAGAGCAACGCATCAGGTGCTGGTGATTTCGCATATCGAAGCAATGAAAGAGAGCTGTCATGATCTGCTCGCTATGTTGTTGACCCGTGCTCAGGAGCGCGAGATTTCGTTGTCAGTGGTACTGATGGGCGCAGCCGAACAGGAAGCTCACCTGCTGGCGCAGTCCGGTCTTCGGGAATATGTGCATACGCACCACGCTCTCCGGGCGCTGACCTGCCGCGAATTTCTCAGTTATGTGCAGGCTCAGTGTGAAGAGCATGGCGCTGAAACATCCCCTTTGGCTCCTGCCCGCGTGCGTAAACTTCACGCGTTGACCAAAGGCAACATCAGTAAACTGAATGAACTTGCCCATCTGTCGATGCTGGCCGCATGGACAGAACGCGCTCCGATGGTTGGGCCGCGCCATTTACGCCTCGCGGCAGGCGAAGCCCTTCCGCCAGTGAGCCACCGTAAACAGCTGGCCACCGTTGGATTGTTTGCCTCTGTACTCTTCGCCGCCTGCGGCTGGTATCTGACATCCACCCTTAGCGCAAAACTGCCTGTTCAGCTGCCCGTTCCGGCAAGCTGGAAACAACAAAAACCGCAGGTAAAAATGCCGGTGGCTCCTGCAATCGATGGCGAAATGGTTAACCAGCCGGATGCAATGCATCAGCTGTATCTCATGTGGGGTTACGATGCCTCGGCAGAGGATGCGCTGTGCCAGAACGCCGCGAAGGTGAACCTGATGTGCAAACAAGGCAGTGCCCCGGTGGCAGAGCTGGCACAGGAGGGTTACCCGTGGGTGAGTGAACTGAAAACCGGCAATCATCTTAACTATGCCGTTGTTGCCCGCGCCGGGAATGACTCCATGGATCTGTTAATGAATAACCGCACCTGGCAGGTGAGCCGCAGCTGGTTCAACCAACATGCCACCGGGAATTACACCCAGCTGCACCGTCTGACGCCCGCAGGTAAAGATGAGATCAGCGCAGCCAGCAGCAATAAAGATATTGCGTGGCTCGACAGCCAGCTGAGCCAGGCGCTTTCCCGCCCGGAAACACAAGCCCAAAGCTGGACGGCAGAACTAATGCAACGCACCCGTATTTTCCAGCAACAAATGAACCTGCACGTAGATGGTATTCCAGGTGAAGACACGCTGATGCAACTGATGCGTGTGACCAACACGACCCCAAGCGTACTTATTCAGGCATCTCAGCCAGCCGCCGGGGCGAAAACGCAGGAGAAACAATCATAATGTCCACGATATGTCTTGCGGCCCAGCGCAGTTACACCACCGGGGAAGCCGTCTGGTTTTCGTATCGTTTTCCCGACGTTAAAAAGATCGCTGGCCTGTTCCTGTTATGGATAGTGGGTTTGTGCGCCATGCTGATAACCGGGCTTTATGCCCACACTTACTGGAACCTGCGACACCCGGCACCTGAGCCGGTAAAAGTGAGCATCGCAAAGCCGGAAACCCAACTTTCAGATATGCATTATGTGTACGTGAGCAAACCGTTCCCGCACCCGCAACCGAAACCGGCACCTCAGCATGTAAGTGCACATCTGCCGGCAATGCAGGATCTGCCGCTCAATAGCGATGATACAGACTGGCAACAAGCACCGGATGGCAATGTTGCGCATGACACTTCACGGGATACCCTGCCAGGAACAGAAGCGCATGATAATGCCTCCGACAGTGCGGATAATAACGATGCATCATTAAAAGAATTATTTAAGCAGGCATTGCAGGAACAACAGCAGGATTACTCGCAGGGGAAAATTCCCGCGCCGCCCGTTGACGAAACGCAGGATATTTCACAAAAACACAGCATTAATAAAGAGATAAAACAGTCTCCTTTAGTTAAGAAAGGAGATCGGCTGGAATAATCAATATTTTTCTGGCAATGATGTCATATTAATCAGGCGACCTTTCTCGACAACAATATATTGTCCTTTTTTCAGGTCTGAGAGGATTTTAATAATGGTACTCCGCGCCAGGTTGGTGTATTCCTGAATGTAATCATAAACGTTGATATCACGTTGATGATTTACAATCAGTTCATTGATCTCAAGTAAAAATTCGCGGACAACGGAATAGGCACTGCGGGCAACCAGCACGTCATCGCGCTTGCTCAGCAGGCAGATATACCATGAGAGCACTTTGGTAAGCTCAGGCCACAGGTTTTTCTCTGTCATCAGGCGTGCAAAATCGTCTTTTTTGATAGAGCGCACTACCGTGTTTGCTCGCACCAGTCCGTACATATGAGAGGAGTTATAAAAAATAGCTGACAGACCAAAAATGCACTGCCCTTGTAATGTAAACATGCACAGCTCGTCAGATGCACGGCGGAACTCAACTTCACCGCTGACGATAACATGAATATACTCAGAATCTACCGTCGAGATTTTCTGCCATTTCTTTAACGTTTTTTCTTCATACGATGACGTTGCAGAAATAATGGTTTCCATTTCATCGTGTGGACGCAGTTTTTTACCGTAAATGCTTAACATTGTTATACCCGTTTAAGATGATTAAATTATTAATATAGAATACACATGCCAGTGAATTAAATTACCCGGCGTATTATTGAATCAAAACCAGGATCAGTTACTGAAAATAGACAATCAGTATTAACGTAATCCCTGAAGATGCTTAGCAAGCTATGTGTCTATATTAAACTCGGGTAATTTTAAGTCAATTAACTATAAATTAATTGAGATTGAACTTAAGATTAATCTCAAGCAAGTGATGGAAAAGTGTAAGAATTCGGGTGATACCGAAGGATCACCCCTGCCCGTATTTCTCTAAAAGCGCTTCGGCAATAGCCATTGTTTCTATATCAGCTACACCATCCCAGCGTTGTGGGCGGAAATGCATCTGAAATACCGTAATCACCCGTTTTTGCTGAGCCTCGGTACTATTTTCCGGGACCTCATAACCGTAACGCGCGAGTACATCCAGCAATGCGGTAGTTTCCGCTGGCTGAGAAGGTGGCCGCCCATTGATATAGAACGCGACGCGCGCCGGATCGGGCCATGCGCCAATACCCTGCTGCGCGAGCTCACGCCACGGGAACAGCGGGCCTGGGTCGTCTTTGCGCTGTGGGGCGATATCGGAATGCGCGACCACGTTTTCCGGTTTGATGTGGTAACGGGCAATAATGTCTTTCGCAAGCGGGATAAGCGCGGCAATTTGCGCCGGTTCAAACGGCGTGAACGTTTTATTTCCGCCCGTTTTCTGCCAGCCGCGGTTTTCCAGCTCAATCCCCACAGAGGTATCATTTATACGGTTCGTGCCACGCCAGAAGCTAATACCCGCGTGCCAGGCAAGCTCACTCTCCGGCACCAGTTGCCAGATGCGCGGTTTACCGTCAGGTGCGGGAGGATGTGCGGGGATCAAATAATGTGAGCTGACGTTTTTATCCGTCAGTGTTGCCAGCGAGCTGTCAAAATCATCGGCGGTGTAGTGAATAACCAACACCTTAATACGCGGATACGCGGCCTGCGCCTGGTGGCGGGTATCCAGCTCATATGCGCCTTTATCGACAATGCCTTTTTCAGTGGCACACCCTGCCAGCAACAGCGCCAGCAGGAGCGTGGAGAGCAAACGCTTCATCGGCGGGTTTTCACCGCCGTGCCGCTGACGCTCACCATCAGCATACTGGCATCTTTGCCTACCGTTTCGTAGTCGATATCAATCCCGACAACCGCATCAGCGCCCAGCGCTTTGGCCTGCTCGCCCAGCTCTTTGAACGCAATTTCGCGCGCTTTACGCAGCTCTTTTTCATATGCGCCAGAGCGCCCGCCGACGATGTCGCGGATACCGGCAAAAAAGTCGCGGAAGATATTCGCGCCCAGAATGGCTTCGCCCGTTACCACACCGCAATACTCGATAATCGGCTGCCCTTCCAGGGTTGGCGTTGTTGAAAACTGCATCGTTTCTCTCCTTCTTTAGCGTTCAATGCCTTAGGGTGCAACTCAGCCAGCATTATCGGTTCGTTACGCTATGATTGAAAGGATAGTTAATAAATAAGGAAATCAACATGCGCTACTCTGCTTTAACGCTTTTAGTGCCATGCGCGCTGGTGCTCAGCGCCTGCACCACGACGGTTACACCGGCTTTTAAGGATATCGGAACGCGCAGCGGCCCCTGCATAGACGGTGGTCCGGATACTGTGGCACAGCAGTTCTATGATTATCGTATTCAGCACCGCAATAATGACATTACCGCGCTGCGCCCGTATCTGAGCGATGGTCTGGCGAAACTGCTGAATGATGCAAGTCGCGATCCGCAGCATAATACGTTGCTGAAAGACGATCCCTTCTCCAGCCGCACAACGCTCCCTGACAGCGCCGAAGTCGCCAGCGCATCCACCATTCCTAATACCGATGCGCGAAACATTCCTCTGCGCGTGAAGCTCACCCAGGGAACCCAATCCTGGCAGGATGAAGTGCTGATGATCCGCGAAGGACAGTGCTGGGCTATCGACGACGTACGCTACGTGGGCGGCAGTGTTCATGCCCCGGCAGGCACGCTGCGCCAGTCGATTGAGAACCGCTAAACCATCCGTTATAAAATTGTTAACCCCGTAAAATGTACGGCATTTCATGCGGAATGCCGACATTTATACTCGCCGCCATTGCCCTTCGCTATTTTGTGCTATGTTTAGAAGGTATTACGGGTTATATTTAACTTTTAACGCATAAATATTGCATAACTATTCTGTCAACGGTACTATCTGCGGCCTCAATTGCTATAGATTGCCTGGATGAGTAAAGACTGCCCCGATGAGTATTAAACTAAACGGCATTAACTGCTTCTACGGCGCACACCAGGCGCTGTTCGACATCACGCTGAACTGCCCAGAGGGCGAAACGCTGGTTTTGCTCGGCCCAAGCGGCGCAGGCAAAAGCTCCCTTCTGCGTGTCCTCAATCTGCTTGAAATGCCTCGTTCAGGTACGCTGGCGATTGCCGGTAACCACTTTGATTTCGCGAAAACGCCGTCTGATAAAGCCATTCGCGAACTGCGTCAGAACGTGGGAATGGTGTTTCAGCAATACAATCTTTGGCCGCACCTGACCGTACTGCAAAACCTGATTGAAGCGCCTTGTCGCGTGCTCGGTTTAAGCAAAGAACAGGCGATGGCTCGTGCCGAAAAACTGCTGGAACGTCTGCGTCTTAAGCCTTACAGCGATCGTTATCCGCTGCACCTTTCCGGTGGTCAGCAGCAGCGTGTGGCCATTGCCCGCGCACTGATGATGGAACCGGCCGTGCTGCTGTTTGATGAGCCGACCGCGGCACTCGACCCGGAAATCACCGCCCAGATCGTGAGCATCATCCGTGAACTGGCGGAAACCAACATTACGCAGGTTATCGTAACCCATGAAGTGGAAGTGGCGCGCAAAACCGCCAGCCGCGTGGTCTACATGGAAAACGGATTTATCGTCGAGCAAGGCGATGCGAGCTGCTTCACAAATCCGCAAACCGATGCCTTTAAAAATTACTTATCTCACTGATGTGTTAGGGAAAATGATAATGAAAAAAGTATTGATTGCAGCACTGCTTGCGAGCGTCAGCCTTTCCGCTACCGCAGCCCAGACTATTCGTTTCGCCACTGAAGCGTCTTATCCTCCGTTTGAATCCATCGATGCGAACAACAAAATTGTTGGCTTCGATGTCGATCTGGCTAACGCCCTGTGTAAAGAGATCGACGCAACCTGCACCTTCAGCAACCAGGCGTTCGACAGCCTGATCCCAAGCCTGAAGTTCCGCCGTATTGATGCCGTAATGGCGGGCATGGACATCACCCCTGAGCGTGAAAAACAGGTTCTGTTTTCTACCCCTTACTATGACAACTCTGCCCTGTTCATTGGTCAAAAAGGAAAATACACCTCCGTTGATCAGCTGAAAGGCAAGAAAGTGGGCGTGCAGAACGGCACAACTCACCAGAAATTCATCATGGATAAACATCCGGAAATCACCACCGTTCCTTACGATAGCTATCAGAACGCGAAGCTGGATCTGCAAAATGGCCGCATCGATGGCGTATTTGGTGATACCGCCGTGGTAACTGAGTGGCTGAAAGCGAACGACAAGCTGGCCTCTGTGGGCGACAAAGTGACGGATAAAGATTACTTCGGCACCGGCCTGGGTATCGCAGTTCGCCAGGGCAACACCGAATTGCAGCAGAAATTCAACGCCGCTCTGGAAAAAGTGAAAAAAGACGGCACTTACGAAACCATCTACAAAAAATGGTTCCAGAAGTAATTCCTGATGAATGAAATTTTTCCTTTAGCAAGCGCCGCCGGGATGACCGTCGGCCTTGCCGTTTGCGCACTCATTATCGGCCTGGTGCTGGCGATGTTCTTCGCGGTGTGGGAATCAGCTAAATGGTTCCCCGTCGCCTGGACGGGCTCAGCGCTGGTGACCGTGCTGCGTGGACTACCCGAGATTCTGGTGGTCCTGTTCATCTATTTCGGCTCCTCGCAACTGCTGCTGATGCTGTCAGATGGCTTCACCATCAATCTTGGTGTGGTACAGATCCCGATTCAGATGCAGATTGAGAATTTTGACGTCAGCCCGTTCCTGTGCGGCGTGATCGCGCTCTCCCTGCTCTACTCTGCCTATGCGTCGCAGACGCTGCGCGGTGCGCTAAAAGCGGTGCCTCAGGGGCAGTGGGAATCCGGCCAGGCGCTGGGGTTGTCGAAATCCGCCATCTTCTTCCGTCTGGTGATGCCGCAGATGTGGCGCCATGCCCTACCGGGGCTGGGTAATCAGTGGCTGGTTCTGCTGAAAGATACGGCGCTGGTGAGCCTTATCAGCGTGAACGATTTGATGCTGCAAACCAAAAGTATCGCGACCCGTACCCAGGAGCCGTTTACCTGGTACATTGTGGCCGCCGCTATCTACCTGGTGATCACGTTGCTGAGTCAGTACATCCTTAAACGTATTGACCTGCGTGCAACGCGTTTTGAACGGAGACCAGGCTGATGCTTGAATATTTACCCGAGCTGATGAAAGGGCTGCACACCAGCCTGACGCTGACGGTGGCGTCCATCATCGTGGCGCTGATCCTGGCGCTTATTTTTACCATCATCCTGACGCTGAAAACGCCAGTGCTGGTGTGGATTGTGCGCGGCTACATCACCCTGTTTACCGGTACGCCGCTGCTGGTGCAGATCTTCCTGATTTACTACGGGCCAGGGCAGTTCCCGTCATTACAGGACTATCCGGTTATCTGGCATCTGCTCTCCGAACCGTGGCTGTGCGCCCTGATTGCACTTTCGCTGAACAGCGCGGCCTATACCACGCAGCTGTTTTACGGTGCGATCCGTGCGATCCCGGAAGGACAATGGCAATCCTGCGGTGCGCTGGGGATGAGCAAGAAAGACACGCTGGCTATCCTGCTGCCGTATGCGTTTAAACGTGCGCTCTCGTCGTATTCCAACGAAGTGGTGCTGGTATTCAAGAGTACCTCTCTGGCCTACACCATCACGCTGATGGAAGTGATGGGCCACGGGCAGCTCCTGTATGGACGCACTTACGATGTCATGGTGTTTGGCGCAGCGGGCCTGGTGTATCTGGTGGTGAATGGTTTGCTGACGTTGATGATGCGTTTAATCGAGCGCAAAGCGCTGGCGTTTGAACGCCGCAATTAAATCAACTTTTGCATAATCACAAATCAAAAAGACGGGCAAGTCTAAACACTGCCCGTCTTTTTTTATTTATAAAATAATATTTAATCATTTTTATTGCATATAAATTCAATCACTGGCATTGTACGTCCATGCCGCAGACACGGCGCATAAGACAGATTGACAGACGGGAGTATTAAAATGAAAAAGTTAGTTCTGGCCGCATTACTGGCAACTTTCGCCGCTGGCGCAGCAGCCGCAGATAAAATCAATTTCGGCGTATCTGCCACTTACCCACCTTTTGAATCACTGGATGCCAGCAACCAGATCGTCGGTTTCGATATCGACCTGGCAAAAGCGCTGTGCAAACAGATGCAGGCCGACTGCACTTTCACTAACCACGCCTTTGACAGCCTGATCCCGTCGCTGAAATTCAAAAAATACGACGCGGTGATCTCCGGTATGGATATCACGCCAGAGCGTAGCAAGCAGGTTTCCTTTACCGACCCGTACTACGCGAACTCCGCCGTGGTGATTGCGAAGAAAGGTGCTTATAAATCCTTTGACGAGCTGAAAGGCAAACGCATCGGTATGGAAAACGGCACCACGCACCAGAAATACCTTCAGGACAAACATCCTGAAGTGAAAACCGTGGCCTATGACAGCTACCAGAATGCGATTATCGACCTGAAAAACGGCCGTATTGATGGCGTGTTTGGTGACACCGCCGTGGTGAACGAGTGGCTGAAAACCAACCCGCAACTGGGTACAGCAACCGAGAAAGTGACCGATCCACAATACTTCGGCACCGGTCTGGGTATCGCAGTTCGCCCGGATAACAAAGCGTTGCTGGAAAAACTGAACGGCGCCCTGAAAGCGATTAAAGCTGACGGCACTTATCAGAAAATCAGCGAGCAGTGGTTCCCGCAGTAATCGTTTTTGCCGGGTGACGGCTGCACCTTACCCGGCCTACGGGGGGAATTGTAGGCCGGATAAGCGCAGCGCCATCCGGCAATTCTATAAGGGTACAAAGAACCTGAACCGCGCCCCGCTCACCGAATCCATCAGCCTGATCCCACCCCCGTGTAGCTCCAGCATTCGCTTAACAATCAACAACCCAAGCCCGCCACGGTTATCCCGCGATGCCTGCGTGTTTAACGCCGAAGGCCGTACAAACAGATCATCACGCAACGCTGCATCCACACCCATGCCGCTATCCGCCACTTCAACCTGCAACTGTTCATTTTCTTGCCAAACCGCCAGGCGAATTTCCCCGCCAGTTGGCGTATGGCGGATAGCGTTATCCAGCAGATTGGTCACCACGCGCTCAATCATCGACACGTCGGCGTTCACCAGCGGCAAGGGGCCTGGCACATCAATATGCAGTTGAAGCGCACGGGTTCGCGCCGTCAGTTCAAACTTTTGCGCGACATCAGAAATAAGCTCCCCCATTGCGAAGCGCTCGCGCTGTGGCCTGATGCCACCATGCTCCAGACGCGCCAGTTCAAACAGCTGCTGAGAGAGATGGCGCACTTTCTGCCCCTGACGCAACGCGGTGGTCAGATACTGCTGATGTTCCTGCGGGGTCAGGGTGGCGGATTTCAGCGACAACGTTTCCAGGTAGCCCAGGAGCGAGGTCAGCGGCGTGCGTAAATCATGAGAGATATTGGCGATAAACTCCCGGCGCTGGCGGTCGCTGTCGGCCAGTTGATCCCACTGGGAGGTGATTTTGCGTGCCAGTTCGATAAAGGTATTACGCAGTGTCGCCACTTCATCACCCGTGGCCGGCGCCAGCGGCTGCGCAGCAAGCTGTTTAATCGCACTGATACTGTCCTGCTCCAGCCCGGCTACTTCCACCGTCAGGCGCTTCACCGGGCGCGTCACCCAATACCAGACCAGTAATCCCGCCAGCAGGCCAAACAGCGCCACCAGCAACAACGACCACAGCGCTGTGCTCCACAACGCCTTATGCCAGGCAATATCCGCCAGAGTGTTCGACTCTTCGCCCTGCAAGATAATGTACAGATAACCGCGTAACTCCCCGTCCTGACGCAGCGGCACCGCACTGAAGACTTTCTGTTTATCGGTACTGCGCGGATCATCGCCATACACCGGCATCACGGCCCCGCTAAGAAAGGTTTGCACCGGCGCGATGTCGATTTTTTGCCGCTGAATATGCCCCGCAGGCGCGGCGTCTGCCAGCAGCTCTCCCTCAGGTGAAACCACATACAGCTCTACGCTCGGGTTAAAAGTCATCAGCCGGTCAAACAGGGGTTTCAGCGCCAGGCGGTCAACCCTACCCTGCGCATCCAGAATCGGCTCACGCTGCACAATCTGTTGCGCCAGGCCGCTGGAAAGACGCTGTACCATGGCGTTGCCATATTGCTGGCTACTGTACATTTGCACCAGACAGGCCACCGCCGCACAGAGCAGCAAGAGCAAAACAAACAGCAGCGTCAGGCGCTGACCCAGGCTAAAACGTCGCATCATCGTTTTGCTCCGCAAATTTATAGCCTTTGCCCCAGACCGTTCGGATTATCTCCGGCTCTGCGGCATCTTTTTCAATCTTGATCCGCAAGCGGTTGATATGGGTGTTAACGGTATGCTCGTAGCCTTCGTGCTGATATCCCCAGACCTGCTCCAGCAACGCCAGACGCGAGAAAACCTCCCCCGGATGGCGGGCAAAAAAGTACAGCAGCTCGAATTCGCGCGGGGTGAGATCGACCTCCTGCCCGTGCAGACGCACACTGCGGCTGAGTGGTTCGAGCGTCAGGCCGTGCGCCTGAATGTTGCCGGTGGTTTGCGCCTGGCCCATCGCCTGCTGACGACGAAACAGCGCTTTAATACGTGCAATCAGCTCCTGCACCGAAAACGGTTTGGCGAGGTAATCATCCGCCCCGGTTTCAAGCCCGGTAATACGGTCAGTTTCACTGCTGCGGGCGCTGATGATAATAATGGGCAGGTAGCGGGTCATCTGGCGAATGCGGCGGCAAATCTCAAGGCCGTCGACCGTCGGGAGCATCAGATCGAGGATAACGGCATCCCAGGGCGTTTGTTCCAGGCGCAGCAACGCCTTCCCCCCGTCCGGCTCGTGGGTAATGGCGTAACCTTCATCTTCCAGATTCAGGCGCAGGAGCGCGGCGATATCGTGGTCATCTTCCACCAGCAGGATCTGCTTCATCGGTAAGCCTTTATTTAATTCTGATGACTTAAGCTTACCTGATTTCGCGGGGAGGAAGAGTTCACATTTTGTTTAAGATTTAACGAGCAACGTCAGCACTTCATAGTGCGCGGTGTGCGGGAACATATCGAAAAGCTGAACGCGTTCAACGCGGTAACCCGGCAGATGAGCAATGTCTTTCGCCATGGTCTGTGCGTTGCAGCTGGAATAGACAATGTAATCCGGCGCCATCTGGCTCAGGTAGTCGCACAGCGCTTTACCAATGCCACGACGCGGAGGATTCACCAGCACCAGCTCCGGCACCTTGCCCTGGCCGGTGGCAAACTGCGTGGAGTCCAGTGCCTGGAAATGAAGATTCGTTAACCCAAGCTCGGCCGCCGATTGCGTTGCACAGGCGATGGCCTCAGCGGAGATCTCAATCCCGGTCAGCGTCATTTCGGGCGTGGCACAGTGCAGGCCAAACCCGCCCACTCCGCAGAACAGATCCCACATATGGTTGATGTTCAGCGCCCGTACCCAGTCGCGGGCGGTGGCGTACAGGGCGCTCGCCACTACCGGGTTAGTCTGGAAGAAGCTCTGCGGGCGGATCCACAGCGGCACATCGTTAAAGCTTTCGGCCAGTGCGTGCTGTTCGGTGAAGAAGATTTCTTTGTCCCCTTCCATGATTGCCATATGCACCGGCTGAATATTTGCCGTAATCACCTTAAGCTGCGGCAACTGTTCCTGAAGCCACGGCAGCGCCGTGCGCAGCTGTTCCAGCTTGGCTTCTGAGCGCAGCACAAAACGCAGCATCATGCCGCCATCACGCTGGCTTTCAGTGAGTAAGAGGTATTTCAGCTCGCCGCGCTTGCGGGCCACGTTATAAGGCGTTAATCCCGCGCGGGCGATAAAAGGCTTCAGCGCGGCGAAAACCGGTTCAAACGAAGCGGGATAGAGCGGGCAATCTGTTAAATCTTCCGGCGTGCCGTCGCGGTGCAGCATCCCCAGCAGCGGTTTTTCGACACTGCCGCTGACCACCATTTTGGCTTTATTGCGAAAACCCTGTTCAGGCCCGCTGACTGGTGCGCACCACTCACCCACCGCGTGTTCAGCCAGCAGCTGTTGCAGATCGGTCATTTTGGCGGTGAGTTGTTGAGAGACGGGCTGTTCTATCCACTGACAGGAGCGACAGCGACCCGCGTCATAGAGTGCGCACTGCATATGAAAACCTTAAGAATAACGAGGGCTGCGATTATACACATTATTGCAGGCGGAAGAACCGTCGACTGGAGGCCGGAACGAAGAGTAAACAGAGCACCAGCATATCCGGCAGTTTTTGCATAAACAGCGCGCGTAAAATCTCGCGTTTGGATTCCCCTGCGATGCTGAACAGCTCCGGGTAACCATAACCCAGAGAGGCCGCCCACAGGTAACCCGTGGCCACCACTTGCGTCAGCAGGTAAACCCAGCGCGCCCAGTTACGCCCTTTAACCAGAGAAAACGCACAGTAAATCTCAACAAACACCAGCACCAGGCTGCTCATAAAAACCAGCGTCAGGTTCCACGTCTGCACGCTGCGGTGGATGAACTCACCGATACCACGCGCACCCAGCGTATTCAGAATCATCAGCACATCAAGACAGCGGATCATAATAATGGCGAGCGCCGCCACCTGCACTAGTGCAGGGACGTTCAGACGGGCGTGCGTTTGACGTGACTTTTTTAAGAATCCCAATGTTTTACTTCCCTGAAAAACAGTGCCGCGACACGCGCGGCACTTCACTGGAAATTTTAAATGCTTCAGCTGCGTCTTGCACGCTGGATATCACGCACGCGTTGTTTTTCAGCACGCGCCATCAGATACCAGGCGATAAAACCGACAACGCCGACCACACCGAGGATGATAGAAGCCAGGGCGTTAATCTCTGGGTTAACCCCCATACGCACGCTGGAGAAGACCAGCATCGGCAGGGTTGTCGCTCCCGGCCCGGACACGAAGCTGGCAATCACCAGATCGTCCAGAGACAGGGTAAACGCCAGCAGCCAACCGGAGATCACCGCAGGCATAATCATCGGCAAGGTAATGATGAAAAATACCTTCAGCGGCGTGGCGCCAAGATCCATGGCTGCCTCTTCAATAGAATGATCCAGTTCCCGCAGGCGCGAGGAGATAACCACGGCCACGTAGGCGGTACAGAAGGTGACGTGAGCCAGCCAGATAGTCAGCATTCCACGGTCCGCAGGCCAGCCAATTGCATGAGCCAGTGCAACGAACAGCAGTAACAACGACAGGCCGGTTATCACGTCTGGCATAACCAGCGGCGCGGTTATCATAAACGCAAAGCCGTTGGACCCACGAAAACGTCCAAAGCGAACCATCACCATTGCGGCAATAGTGCCGAGGATCGAGGCCATTGTGGCGGCGCACGCCGCAATGGTCAGGCTTAACCCCACCGCGCTCATCATTGCATCATCGTGGAACAACTCGCTGTACCAGCGCGTCGACCAGCCCGCCCACACCGTCACCAGCTTCGAGCTGTTAAAGGAGTAAATAACCAGCATCAGCATCGGCGCATACAGGAAGGTAAACCCGATCACCAGGATCAGAATTCGCCACGGGGAGCGTACTACCGGTAAGTTGTTCATCCGTGATCCCCCATCTGTTTTTGCTGATACTTGTGGAACCACATGATAGGCACAATCAGCAGCAGCAACATCACAATCGCCACCGCAGACGCCACCGGCCAGTCACGGTTATTGAAGAACTCCTGCCACAGCACGCGACCAATCATGATGCTGTCCGGGCCACCGAGCAGTTCAGGGATAACAAACTCCCCTACCGCCGGGATAAACACCAGCATCGAACCGGCAATAATCCCGCCTTTGGTGAGCGGCACAATCACGCTAAAGAAGGTTTTCAGCGGACGTGCGCCCAAATCAAGCGAGGCTTCCACCAGCGAGTAATCAATCCGCGTAAGCGCGGTATAAATTGGCAACACCATAAATGGCAGGTAGGCGTAGACAATCCCGATATAGACCGCGAGGTTGGTATGCAAAATGGTCAGCGGCTGATCGATAACCCCAAGCCACATCAGGACGTTGTTCAGGACACCGTTGTTTTTCAGGATCCCCATCCACGCATACACGCGGATCAGGAACGAGGTCCACGACGGTAAAATCACCAGCAACAGCAGAATATTACGCGTCGATGGCTTACTGTGCGCCACCGCCCACGCCAGCGGATACCCCAACAACAGGCAACAGATCGTCGAGATCGCCGCCACCTGCAATGACTGCAAATAGGCCTCAAAGTAGAGCGGATCGTCGGTAAGTTGCAGGAAGTTGCCAAGATTCAGCGTCAGGGTCAGTTGCCCGTCAGCCCAATCCATCAGGTTGGTGTAAGGCGGGATCGCCCGCGCCATCTCTGCCAGGCTGATTTTGAAAACGATCAAAAACGGCATCAGGAACAGCAGGATCAGCCAGATATAAGGCATGGCGATCACCAGCTTGCGCCCATGCGCCATCTTAAAGCGCGTCAGTCCGTGCGCAAAACCACCCGGTTTTTGTACGCGGGCTGGAGGTTCAAGTGTACTCATTGTCCGCTCCTTATACCGTCAGCACGACGCAGCTATCCGCATCCCAGCAAAGACGCACTTCGTCGCCCCAGGTCGGCAACCCTTTGCGGTAGCGATGTTCGTTTTGCAACTGGGCGCTGAGCATCTGTCCACTCTTCAGACGGACATGGTAGATGGAGAGATCACCCAGATAGGCAATGTGCACCACTTCACCCACGGCAAAGTTATAGCCATCGGCTGGTGGGTCTTCACAGAGCATAATTTTCTCAGGACGCAGCGCGACATACACCGGCACGTTATCCACGACGGAGTTATCCGGGTCGACCTTAAGCGGATGCTGCAACCCAGGCGATTCGATGACCAGACCATCTTCCTGGCGCTCTTTCAGCAGCCCTTCGAAGACGTTGACCGAACCGATAAACTCCGCGCTGTAGCGGGTAGTCGGGTGTTCGTAAATCTCCTCCGGCTCGCCAATCTGCACGAACTTACCGCGATTCATGATCGCGATACGCCCGGCCATGGTCATCGCCTCTTCCTGGTCGTGGGTCACCATTACGCAGGTCACGCCCACACGTTCAAGGATATCCACCACTTCGAGCTGCATCCGGTCGCGCAGTTTTTTATCCAGCGCACCCATTGGCTCATCGAGCAGCAGCAGTTTCGGGCGTTTCGCCAGGCTTCTCGCCAGCGCCACACGCTGACGTTGCCCGCCAGAGAGCTGATGCGGTTTACGCTTCGCGAACTCCTGCATGTGTACGAGGCTCAGCATTTCGGCCACACGCGCGGTAATTTCGGCTTTAGGCAGTTTGTCCTGCTTCAGGCCGAACGCGATATTCTGCTCTACCGTCATATGCGGGAACAGGGCGTAAGACTGGAACATCATGTTGATTGGGCGCTGGTACGGCGGCACGCTGGAGAGGTCGACACCATCGAGCATAATCTGCCCGGCAGTGGGTTGCTCAAAACCCGCCAGCATTCGCAGCAGCGTAGATTTACCGCAGCCGGATGCACCGAGCAGAGCAAAAATTTCGCCTTTATAGATAGTCAGGCTGACATCGTCTACGGCATGTTGGCCGTCAAAGGATTTGGTGAGGTTGCGGATTTCAAGAAGCGGGGTCAGCGCTTTACGGACTTTCGCCTGCGGGCGGGGGATCACATCATTCACGGGGTGCTCTCCGGCATAAATCAAATCATGGTGCAGGCGCACCATATCGGTGCGCCGGTTGCCGGGCGCGCTACGCTTGCCCGGCTTACATCAGACGCGCTAAATGTTATTTACCGCTTTTCACCTTGGTCCACGCACGGGTACGTACGCGGTCAATTTTTGGATCCTGGACTTTCAGGGTGAAGAGCTTGGCGAAGACATCCGCTGGCGGATAGATAGCCGGGTTATTGCGGATCGCTTCACTCACCAGCGGCACAGAAGCCTTGTTACCGTTCGCGTAATAAACATGGTCGCTGATGTGGGCGATCACGTCAGGACGCATCAGGTAGTTGAGGAACTGATACGCTTCGTCTTTGTTTTTTGCATCAGCTGGCATCGCGAAGACGTCAAAGAAGGCCAGCGCCCCCTCTTTCGGAATGAAGTAAGACACGTTCACACCGTTTTTCGCCTCTTTCGCGCGGTTAGCCGCCTGCCACACGTCCCCTGCCCAGCCAATTGCCACACAGATGTCACCATTTGCCAGGTCGTTGATGTACTGAGAGGAGTGGAAGTAGCGAATATTTGGACGCAGTTTCAGCAACAGATCCGTCGCCGGGCCGGTGTAGTCATCAGCCTTATTGCTGTTAGGATCTTTGCCCAGATAGTTCAGCACGGTGGCGAAAATCTCTTCCGGCGCATCGAGGAAAGAAACGCCGCAGCTTTTCAGCTTCTCAAGGTTTTCTGGCTTCAGTACTACGTCCCAGCTGTCCAGCTTGACGTCCGGGCCCAGCGCCGCTTTGACTTTATCAACGTTAAAGCCGATACCGGTGGTCGCCCACAGATATGGCATCGCGTATTTGTTGTCCGGGTCGTGTTTGGCCACCAGTTTCAGGACTTCTGGATCGAGATTTTTCCAGTTCGGTAACTTGCTCTTATCCAGTGGCTGGAAGACGCCTGCCGTCAGCTGACGCTCCAGGAAGCTTGCAGAAGGAACCACCAGGTCAAAACCGGTGCTGCCCGCCATCAGTTTTCCTTCCAGCACCTCGTTGGAATCGAAAACGTCGTAGACCACTTTAATTCCGGTCTCTTTTTCAAAATTCGCGACCGTGTCTGGCGCAATATAGTCAGACCAGTTGTAAACGTGCAGCGTTTTTTGTTCCGCAGCGAGCGTGCCGGCAGAGACGGCCATCAGAGCACCCGCAACCAGACCCGATAACCATTTTTTATTCAAGGCGATCATATCTTTATTCCTTCTGAAAGCTCGTTAACAAACGAGCTAAAACTGTGCAATCTGAAGATATGCAATAATCATGCATAGTTTGTCGCTCTGCTCAAAATAAAAAGAAATCTCTTTACCCGGCAGATTCCGCTCGCTTTTTTAAGCATCGCAAGAATAACTGTAGCCCGTGTCTCCGGCTATAGCCCAGACGAAAAAACGCCTTTTATCAATTTTTTATGCAGGTTATGTCTACGTGATAAGCCGAAATGGCCTTAGGGGAGGTGAAATATTCTTTAAAAAAAGGTTAATAACAGCAGAAAAAATGGTGTTATGCAGCCGCTCTGGCAGCGACTGCGCAAAAGTCAGACAGCACTAGTGGAGAAAATTGGGAGATGCATCATCATTCTCTGATTCCTCTTCACTACTAAAGAGCAGATGATGTGCGCTGGCTTCCAGCATGACCATAGAGATCTGCTCTTCGCTCAGGCGCATAAACCAGGAAAATTGCTTGAAGGACACCCCTGCCCCGGAGAATAAAGACTGGCAAACAACCAGTTTTGGCAGATTATCATCCTGAATATCGAGAAATGCTTTCACCGTCAAAGAACTGGCATTGATCGCCGAAAGATCGGAAGCCAGCGCCAGCAGCGCAGAAGGTTTAACTTCAGCAAGGGCCGAGAAAAGAATCACGTCGTTGATCAGATCGATTTTGGCATCGAACACGCCGTCGAAATTTTGCATATGCGGCAGATGCAGTGCCTGGCAGGAATCGCACTCAAAGTACGTGATACCCGCATCATCAAGCCATTGACGTAACGTATCCAGTGTAGGAACGACCTGTAAATCCATAGCTGTGCAGCCTCTTTAAAAATAACTTCGCATAGAGTACGCAAAAAGTGCGTGCGAATCCATTTAACCGCCCGTTTTCAGGCAATACCCAGGGGTCGCGTGGCGTTCGATCCAGGCGATCATTTTCCCGGCGATATCAATGCCAGTGGTTTTCTCAATGCCTTCCAGCCCGGGGGATGCATTCACTTCCATCACCAGCGGGCCGCGTGAGGCACGCAGAATATCGACACCGGCTACGTCCAGGCCTAACGTCTGCGCCGCTTTAACGGCGATTTCACGTTCACGTTCGCTGATGTTGGCAACCCGCGCCACGCCACCACGGTGCAGGTTTGAACGGAAGTCCCCGTTTTTCGCCTGGCGCTCGATGGCCGCAACCACTTCATCGCCAACCACCAGACAGCGGATGTCGCAACCTTTGGCTTCTTCAATATATTCCTGCACCAGAATATGCGCATTGAGGCCGCGAAACGCATCAATCACGCTTTCCGCCGCCTGCCGCGTTTCGGCCAATACCACGCCAATACCCTGGGTACCTTCCACCAGCTTGATCACCAGCGGCGCGCCGCCCACCATGTCGATCAGGTCGCTGGTATCGTCTGGCGAGTGGGCAATCCCGGTAACGGGCAGATCGATGCCCTGGCGGGCCAGCAGTTGCAGAGAACGCAACTTATCGCGGGCGCGGGAAATCGCGACGGATTCGTTAAGCGGGTAGCTGCCGAGCATTTCGAACTGGCGAAGCGCAGCGGTGCCGTAATAGGTAATCTGAGATCCAATGCGCGGTATCACTGCATCGAAAAGCGGGAGCTGACGGCCTTTATAGTGAATGGACGACGCCGCCGGATCGATGTTCATATAACAGGACAGCGGATCGAGGATTTCAACCTGATGGCCGCGCATTGACGCTGCCTCTCGCAGACGTTTGCATGAATAGAGCGTTCCATCCCGGGACAAAATGGCAATTTTCACCCTGCACCTCTCTAAAGACATGGGAAAAGCCTGCGTATCATATACACAAAATCATTCAAGTTGAATCAAGGCAGCCTGAAGGATGACGTGTATAGCAGTAGAGAGGCACAGGATGAATCTGCTAGCGCGTCGCCCAACCCTGTTTATGCAAATAATCGAGAATAAACGGGCGGTTTTCTTTGATGATCGTGCGGCGAATATGGTCGCTCCAGGTATCGCGACGCGTATTGCTGCCGCGCGTCATGTAGTAGTGCGCCAGCTCTTCATCGTATTGTGCCAGTAATTCCTGATCGACAGGCTGGTAGCGGTTTTCATGCATGATCATGGCCGCAGGCAAGCGTGGCTTCACATCCGGGTTATCAGCAGGCCAGCCAAGGCACAGGCCAAACAGCGGTAACACATGTTTTGGCAGATGTAGCAGTTCAGTGACGGCCTCAATGTTATTGCGCAGGCCGCCGATGTACACGCCGCCAAGCCCTAAAGACTCAGCCGCCGTCAGCGCGTTTTGCGCCATCAGCGCAGTATCCACCACGCCCAGCAACAGTTGTTCGGCAAGACCCAGTTCGGCCTCCGGGCAGATTTGCAGGTGGCGGTTGAAATCAGCGCAGAAGATCCAGAACTCAGCCGCCTGGGCGACGTGCTTCTGCCCGCCCGTCAGCGTGACCAGTTGCTCACGCAGTTGTGCATCGGTGATGCGGATAATGGTGGAGCACTGCAAAAAACTGGAGCTTGAGGTGCCTCTTGCACTGTCGAGGATCGCCTCGCGCTGCGCCTGGGTAATGGGTTCATCAGTGAAATGGCGAATTGAGCGGTGGGAACGCAGCAGGTCAATCGTTGGCGTCATGGTGTCTCTCTTTGGTCGGTCTGTACGCGGTATGGCAGCCAGTATAGGCAAAGATGCCGGGCATGTAATTGGCCAAACATAGCCTGAAGATATTAAAGCGACAGGTGAAACCTTCTTTTCATTCCGGCAGGTTATCGTGCAATATAAGTGCCATTCGCCGTCAGGCTTGTTTTTTGAGGAGAGAGAAATGTTTGCAGTAATTTTTGGTCGTCCAGGATGCCCTTACTGTGTGCGCGCTAAAGAACTGGCAGAAAAACTGACCGAAGAGCGTGATGACTTTAACTTCCGTTATGTCGATATCCATGCGGAAGGGATCAGCAAAGCCGATCTGGAAAAAACCGTAGGTAAACCGGTTGAAACCGTACCGCAGATTTTCCTCGATCAGAAACACATTGGCGGCTGCACTGATTTCGAAGCTTACGCCAAAGAAAACCTGGGCCTGTTTGCCGCCCAGTAATGGTAAGACGCCCTCAGCGCGAGGGCGTTTTTATTTGTGGTGACGCCGCTGGCGCATCAGGCTGCGAACAAATAAGAAACACAGCGCGCCCAACGCACACCAGAAAACCCCGCTCAGTAACCAGGCCAGCTCCTGCCAGAAGCTTCTTGTCGTGACAAACAGCAGACGCATCAGTAACAGGCATAACGGTGCGGCCAGCATTGCCCCCAACAACGGCTTGACCACCTCTCCCCGGCGAGAGAGAAAACTGGCCGCCGCCCCCGGAAGGGTGAAGAAGAGCAAACCCAGTTCCGGATGGCCTGAGGCCCTGAATGCCCCTTTCACATTAAAGGCCAAAGACAGGCAAACCACCGTGAAGAGCAAAAAACAGCTGATCACGCCCGCCCAGTTTCGTTTAATGTTCAAACTATCCTCCTGACTTCTTCTCTATCAAATACACTTTCGTCCAGTGGACGCCCAGTCAGATAAAGCAGTGTGGCAATCCTTGCCGAAGCCCGCACAGGGTAATGCGATAATAGGTAGCCGCCGATCGCTAATACGATTAAACTAACCCGCAGCTATTGTTTTACGGAATTAATTAAGGGTGTATGGGATTTAGGATTTTTCCCTGACGCCCAAAACAGTAGCCCAAATAGCCTCTTCATTCAACAACTTACTGGTAAACAAGAAGTTAGCCTCCGTGAATATAAACGTCGCAGACTTGTTAAACGGGAATTACATCCTGTTATTATTTGTGGTACTGGCACTGGGCCTTTGCCTGGGTAAATTACGCCTGGGTTCAGTTCAACTTGGTAATTCGATTGGCGTTTTAGTCGTTTCTTTATTATTAGGTCAGCAGCATTTCAGCATTAACACGGACGCGCTCAACTTAGGTTTTATGCTGTTTATTTTTTGTGTTGGCGTGGAAGCAGGCCCGAACTTTTTTTCAATTTTCTTCCGTGACGGTAAGAATTACCTGATGCTGGCCCTGGTGATGGTCGGCAGCGCGCTACTGATAGCGTTAGGCCTGGGTAAACTGTTTGGCTGGGATATCGGCTTAACGGCCGGTATGCTGGCAGGCTCCATGACCTCCACGCCGGTGCTGGTGGGTGCGGGCGATACCCTTCGCCACTCCGGTATGGCGGGCGATTCCCTTTCAACCGCACTCGATCACCTGAGCCTGGGCTATGCCCTGACCTATCTGATTGGCCTGGTGAGCCTGATTGTTGGCGCGCGTTACCTGCCAAAACTCCAGCACCAGGATTTGCAGACCAGCGCGCAGCAAATCGCCCGCGAGCGCGGTCTGGACACCGACAGCAAACGTAAAGTCTATCTCCCGGTTATTCGCGCCTATCGCGTGGGGCCAGAGCTGGTTGCCTGGGCCGACGGTAAAAATCTGCGCGAGCTGGGCATTTACCGCCAGACAGGTTGTTACATCGAACGTATCCGCCGTAACGGCATTCTGGCAAACCCCGACGGCGATGCCGTATTACAGATGGGCGATGATATCGCTCTGGTAGGCTACCCTGATGCCCACGCGCGCCTCGACCCCAGCTTCCGTAACGGTAAAGAGGTGTTCGACCGCGATCTGCTCGACATGCGTATCGTCACCGAAGAGATTGTGGTGAAAAACCATAATGCCGTTGGCCGCCGCCTGGCGCAGCTGAAGCTGACCGATCACGGTTGTTTCTTAAACCGCGTGATCCGCAGCCAGATTGAGATGCCAATCGACGATAACGTGGTACTGAACAAAGGTGATGTGCTGCAAGTGAGCGGTGATGCGCGTCGCGTGAAAACCGTTGCTGACCGCATCGGCTTTATCTCCATTCACAGCCAGGTGACCGACCTGCTGGCATTTTGCGCCTTCTTTATTGTCGGCCTGATGATCGGGATGATCACCTTCCAGTTCAGCAACTTTAGTTTTGGCATCGGTAACGCTGCCGGTCTGCTGTTCGCCGGGATTATGCTTGGCTTCCTGCGAGCTAACCACCCGACCTTCGGTTATATCCCGCAGGGTGCGCTGAACATGGTGAAAGAGTTTGGTCTGATGGTGTTTATGGCCGGGGTGGGTTTAAGCGCCGGTAGTGGCATTGGCCACAGCCTGGGCTCTGTCGGCTGGCAAATGTTGGTTTCCGGACTTATCGTCAGCCTGGTGCCGGTGGTGATTTGTTTCCTGTTTGGTGCCTACGTGCTGCGCATGAACCGCGCCCTGCTGTTCGGCGCCATGATGGGTGCGCGTACCTGCGCCCCGGCGATGGAAATCATCAGCGACACCGCGCGCAGCAACATCCCGGCGCTGGGTTACGCGGGCACCTACGCTATCGCCAACGTCCTGCTGACACTCGCCGGTACACTCATCATCATCATCTGGCCAGGACTGGGATAAAGAGAAAATTTGCGCATAGTCGAAAATATTTTAGATATGCGCAGAACTTTTCTTTCAGGGGGTAGTCATAATTAGTGCCACTGCTTTTCTTTGATGTCCCCAATTTGTGGAGCCCATCAACCCCGCCGTTTTGGTTCAAGGTTGATGGGTTTTTTGTTGTCTGTTATTTTATTCATTGTAACTCAATTGGTTATACAGCCTTCGCAAGCCTAATGGCGACATTTTGGCGGCAGAGCTTCATCCATGGCTGTAGTTGTCCATCCCTATAACAACGTTAGTTTTTTGTTAGGGACATGAGTTTATAACCCTCAATTCATTAGTATGAATATAATAACGGACGTTAATAATGGATCCACGTTGCATACAAATCGTCAGTGACGAATTTAGAGACTGCGTACAGCGAACTTTAGTTAGATTACGAAGCGAACCTACTAGTATGCCATTTCACGAGGCGTTACTCAGTAGAGAGGCTGTCTTTTGGAGTAGATTCGAAAGGTCTTTTAGTACAAGTTTTGGCCAGCGTGTAATTGAGAGAATTTCAGCTTATATAGCTCAATATTCTGGCGCGCAAAACGTAACTACACAAAAACAAACCAATGTAACTTTAGATGTATCCAGATTCTCAGCTATAGAAAATATCATTCATGCGGCCCGCTCAAATGCAATTGGATACTCTCCAGCTTGGAATGCTGAAGTTAATCACATAAACAACCTTCAACTTACAGGAACCCAACAAACTCAAAGGGTAATATCTGACTTGTATTTTGAACGTGATGGCAGGGCGAATTATATATCTATTAAAACCGTAAAGCCTAATATTGACCAAACAGCCGAAGCAAAACGCGACTTATTAAAGATAAAGCTCGCAGACAATTCTGCAAATGTTTACTTCGGATTATATTACAATCCTTATGGAGATCGAAGAGATTTGTACAACTGGACTCCTCCTATGAAAATATTCAATTTCCATACCGACCCATGCGTTCTAATTGGACGCGATTACTGGGATACGTTAGGAGGTGTGGGAACGTATGATACTGTTTTACAGATCGCACGCTCTGTTAGCCAAGAATTACAGGGACTGGTAAGACAGTTTGGAGTAGATAGACTTTAATAATAAGGAGGCTAACGCCTCCTTTATTTATATAACCATACTTAATTGGTCATCATTTATAAAACTGGCCGCCAATTGTTCTTCAAGGTAAAAATCAGAAGTATTTTTATACCTCGAGTATTTAAATCCCTGATAATTTTTAGGCATAATTCCTTTTTCGAAATTTAAAATATGCCTACCAACAGCATAGCCCAATCCTATTGGAACGGCATTACCCAATTGCTTGTATTGGTCAAGCAATTTCCCTTCAATTTTCCAATCTAATGGGAATTGCTGTACACATTTATACTCTTCTATTGAAAGAGGGCGTAATTCCTCAGGATGTGCTAAGTCTGTCGCAGGCATAGCCGGATGCGTTACAAGAGTGGGCGATGGTTTATCCCAAGACAACCTTCTTAAAAAACCAGTCTTTCCTCCGCCGGAGAAATATGATTTACCCAAAGCTTCCATTTGTAATTCTACTGACAAATTTTTCCAATACTCACCTGGTTTTAATAATCTATAGTACTTGAGCCTTTTTTCAGGAAAATCTAAATGTGTATGCGCATTTCTATCAAGATGTTTAACTGCATCTTTAAATGTTTTCCACAAAGGCAATCCAAACTCACCAGTTTCAGAGTGAGTGGGCTCAAGATATGGAATACGTTTACCATCTCGAGCACACATTAAAATAACCCGTTCTCTAGTTTGCGGAACGCCAAAGTTTGCAGAGTTATATAACTCAAAGGAACAACTGTATCCTGAAGCTCTGATCATACGATAAACATAACTCAATACCCCCCCAGCCTCTTCTTCATTTTTGAGGGGAGGAAAATCTTGTCCTCTTTGGCTGTGAGGCCTATGTTGAAGAGGTGCAGAAAGCAGGCCCCTAACATTTTCTATTATGAAATATTTAGGTCTAATCTCAAAAATCGTTTCTAAATATTTTAAGAAAACGTTCCCCCTTTCATCTTCAAAACCTTTACGCTTACCTGCCGTCGAGAAAGCCTGGCATGGCGGCCCACCCATAATGAGATCTACCTCATCACCTATTTTTAATCCAGCGTGTAACATAATTTCCTGAGGGGAATAGTCTCGTATATCGCCAATAAGTGCCACATCAGGCCTATTCACTTTAATAGTTTTACGGGCACTTTTATCTATTTCACATGCTAGTAAAGTTTTAAAGCCTGCTTTCTCAATTCCAAGATCTAACCCCATAGCCCCAGAAAAAAAACTTAAAGCAATAGGTCTCGAAGTAGTGACATTTGTCATCCTATCTTCCGCATTCAAATTGGCTTTGTAGTCTAGAACTTCTTGTTCATCAAGCAACCATATCCTTCCCGATTGACGTGCTTTAGATAGGATACCCGAACGGCACAGCGACCTGACTCTTTGAGGGGATATATTAAGAATTTGAGCTGTTTCGCCTACTGTCAATACGGTACTCAATTTTAGTTTCCTTAACGATATAATTTTTTTTCCAAATTTGCCTTCTATATGACAAGATGTCAATGCTTAATGAGCAATCTTGAGGAAGTGAATCTCAAATCGGGGCTAACCAGTCTGGTTGCTACACAAATTAGTAAGTTCGGAACGAAATATTTCACTTGGTAAAATCAAAGGGCTTGACCTAACTCCTTGTCTAAACTGCTTTTGACGCACAGACCAATTTTTTACTCGGTATGTAAGATTGTTAGAAGTAATGACGGAATTACACAAAACACTTGTAAATCAATGAAATGGGAAACTTAATCATTATTTTTTTTAATCCAAAACTGAAAAAATCTGAAATTCTTTTCAATCTTTTCAGTTCTGGTTTTCCTCAAAGCTGCCAGCGCTGGCGCGGTCTGGCGGTCTGGTTTGTAGAAAAATAAAACTGAAAAATTTTTACGATCCAAAAACCGCAGGCGGGTGCGGTGTAGTGCGATTTTTGTCTGTGACTGATTTATTTTGTCATGCCGTGACGCTCTCAGCGCCCCACTGTGGGTGCGATCTGTTGTGCTTGCGTGGCTGATGACCCAAAGAAGCTAACCGCCCCAGAGCGCGTCTGGTTGCGTGTGGTGATATCCCCTTCAAGGGATAAGGACGAAAAAAAACCCGCTGGCGCGGGCTTTAATGTGGGATGTGTTACTTACCTATAACTGGCGAATATTTGGTATTCAGGGTGTCCGCTTTCGTTCCGGTGTTCCTGATGGCTACCGCGTTTGTTGGCGCTCCTGTATTGCTGTGGGTGTGGCTTGCTGTCTGCTCTGCCAGTTCCTTCAGCACATCAAGTGTATCAAGCATCAGCTGTGCCACGTTGATACTGCCTGAACCAATCCAGACTATCGGGGCGATAATTTGCTGTTGTGCTGCGGCCACGCTTTTACGTATCTGCCCAATCTTCTCTATCAGGTCTTTACCAACTGTAACTGTTTTGCTCCCTGCAATATCGCTTTCATCATCCCCACCAATACTGGCCACCCGGTTTCTCATTGCCTGGCTGAAATCGCCTGTACATACCTGCTGAATGGCTCCGGCCAGTAGCGTGGACGTGCCGATCACAGTGATTTTATCCGTGGCCTTAACTGTTGTTTCCCGACTTACCAGCTCACGCTGTTCCGTATCGGCATTAATCACACGCGCCATAGAGGTTTCACTGATCGTCTGGTCTGTCTTTCGTACCCAGTCCCCTGCCTGTGTCACCCGCTGAGATACTTCCTCACGCTGTTGCTGCAACTGCTCGCCAGGCTGGATATCAGGGAGGCTGGTTCCGTCCGGCATGGTCTGCCGTACAAAAGGCTTATCCGGCCTTCCCCCCGTAAAACCGATCTCAACAAGTGTCCCTTCAGGTGGAAACTGAAACATCCCGGAGTCATTTCCCGCCATAGGAACCGGCAGCGGAACGGCTGAATAAACAGGCGTGTCTTTATCCGGGTTGCCGTCCGCGTCCAACAGCTGCACATCAACGGCATAACGCGGACGGAATGGGTCGGAAAAATTACCGCTTTTAACCCCCTCAACAGGATTCATGACACGGGCGAATTTCGGCAAATGAAGCCCGGATGCCAGCTCAGGATAATGACTCTCAATCTGGCGCTGAACGGGCGTTTTTTGCAGTGGCTTACCCGTAGCACGGTTGCGGGGTGTCCAGCTAACTGCCATCGTGTCATTTTGCAGGTGGACTTTTGTCACCCTTTCCCCGTTCAGCTCCACACCGGGGCGCAAACTCTGCACCACGGGCAGCGTCATTGAATTACCGCCCGCCGCGCCCTGGCTGAATTCATGCGGGATCTCAACAGGCCGATCAGCAAACAGGGCTTTCTCTGCCCCCCCGACATAAACCCCGCCGTCCGGCAGTTGATACCAGATGTAATCTGTAATGCCGAAAGCCTTTCCCAGATTATCCAGCAACTGATAACCCGTGCCGCTGTGGGTGAAATGTGGGATCGGACGGTCTGAGTAATCTGCATCCGGCACACTGAAAGTTAACCCGCTATGTTCTGTCAGCCAGCTGGCCACTTCACGTAACGTAGGGTGCTGGAAAGAACATGGCCACAGACGTTCAAAAACGCCAACCAGCTCACGAACAAACAGACGCTGGAAACCATTTTCAGCAGGTTGGGAGCGCTCCACGTACCCGGTAAACCAGCGCAGCACCAGATCGGTATAACCCACATCCAGGCGAACCAGTTTCCCGGTAAAGTCCTCTGTAGTCCCTGCCGTGATAAATCCCCGGCCGCAGCTGTTCAGCTCCAGCACCAGGCTGGCATCTGCCAGGTGTATTTCTTCCGTTGAAAGGTACAGGCGTTTTATGGGCTTCATTTTTTACCCCAGAGCGTCATTTACAGGCTTGAGCACTTTGCTTTCAAACCACGTCAGTTTTTCTTCATCCTCGCCAGCGGCCTGGCTCCCGTTCTGTCCGCCGCCACTTCCTGCTGTTTGCTTCACAGCGTTGGTTTTGCCGCTTGCCCTGGCCTCACGTTTTTCCTGCACGCTGATATGTTCGGTCAGCGTGAACGTAACCAGCCAGGACATGCGCCCGTCCTGCGGCGGTGCGTCCAGGGTTCCGGTGAAAGTTGCCTCACGAAAATTCACAGCCCGCGCCGCCTCATGTGCAACGCGGTATTTCTGACGCTGGCCGCTGGCATCCGTTGCACTGCCCAGCTCAAAGATACGCCGCAGGATCTCCGGGTTTTTATACGGAATTTCGCCGGACACGCGCAGCTCTTTGCCTTTGATGCCCTGCTCTGATTTCGTGGTTGCACTCGTCTGGCCGGACTGGTCTTTATCCTGAAATTGCTGCGAAACGGTAACGCGCATGTTTTTCAGCAGAATGGCTTCACCGTTAAGCGCCAGTGTCGGGTTCGAGGTCATGAATCATTCCTTTTATGCCGTCGAGGTTATCGCCAACCAGCATCATGGCGGAGGTAAATACTGATGACTGAAGCGGGATTCCCTTTACCAGTTCCAGAAGTGTGGAAGGGAGATCACCACTGGCCGTAAATACCCAAGCCCGGGCGCTTTTCCCCTGTAAATCAGTTAACCCGCTGGATATGCCAGAAATAAGGTTTTCACGCTGCTGTTTGAATTCCCCCATCAGTTTTTTAATCCCAGTAATTCCCACCGTGGCTGCGGCTTCCTGTTGTGCTTTTTTCACTGCCGCTGCCGCCAGCGCAGTCCGGCTTGTAGGCACGGAAAGCGGGATCGCTGCGGGCAAACTCTTGCTGTACTTCGCCGGAATTTGCATTTTCTCAGCAGCCAGCTGCGCGGCAGACTCTGCCAGCCTTCGCACCTGTGTAAATGCCGGACTGGGGAATACATCCACCAGTTGATTCAGGTTGGTCATGAAATTGTCATGCGTCTGCCCGGAAACCATCATGATCACGATATCCGATGCACCACCCGTGCCAGCCAGCTTCTCAGCCAGGTAATTAATAGCGTTTACCGGGCTGAGATAAGCCCCGTTTTCGGTCTGCTGCCCCAGCCCATTAATCCACGGGTGCGCCGGGATAACGGAACAGTTCAACGCAGCCACCGAATCACTGAATGCAATCCGCGCTTCACGCCACATCAGGAAACCCTTCTGGCCACGAAATATCCGGCGCACTTTCCGTGTCAACAGCTTCCAGTGCCTCGATATAGTCCAGAGCGCGGTTTAGTCTGGATGACTCGCTATCCGACACACTCCGGCCATTCATCTGCTTTAACTGAATGACCGAAATTGATTGCATTGCACCTTCAATCAGCAAGGTTCTTTTTTCATTGGCCTGAGTAACCAGCTCATCATGCCCTGGTTCCGGGCGGTCTTGCAGCACGGGGTAACAGCGCTTATCCGGGACAATCATTTTCCCGTTCCCTTGCCCTTCCATTAAAGCCAGATAATCCTCATCAGAAACCCGGACGTAAAATCCCGGCCAGGTTCCCGCCTTACGATATTCAGCCTCAAAATCTTCGTTATAAAAACCGCCCGTCATTGCCCGGTATAAATACCCCATTCTTACCTCCCCTCCGCAATCCATGTGATTGTCGCTGTCCCGCCGCCAGCTATACGTAAATTGAACCCCGTTGTATCAACGCTGTAAGGCTGCATTGCAGCGGAATCCCCGGACTCATGATTTCGGTTGGCAACAACTGAAAAGCACTTATTTGGGAACGTTAAGGGGAAGGCCACGCGGCCACTGTTTGAAACGTTTGCCGTCACACCAGAAATACGAATTACGCCCGTCTCCCCACACTTCCACCACATCACATTCCCGCTGATGCCGTAAGTGTTTGGTTTTCCGTAACTGCCTTTAGGCTGGAATGTCTGATCAGCAAGCGTTTTAGTATAAAAACGGCCATCAAAATTGGAGTAATTTCCTGGCACAAGCTGCCCTGTGGTGGAAAGGATTTTACTTGCGCCACCATAAGCCAGAATCCTGTTACCCGATGTCGAATCTTCCTGGATGCGAAACTCGCTGGCATCAACAACAAGAAAATACTGTTTACCAGTGTCCGTTTCCGAAAGTTTAATCAGCGGCGCACCACTGCTTATTTCTAAATCACCCGACACCTTGCCGCCACCAAGGGATAACGCACCCACTTGCGCAGCTGTTGGCGGGTGTAACGTGTCAAACACCTGAATCCAGTCGCCCCATACTGCATTAGTTTTTGTGCGATGGTGCATTGCAGCATTCGCCTGGCCAGCGCGGAACCCCACCTGCTGCCCGGCGTTTTTGTCATACTGGAACTGAAGAATATTTGCGGGCGCATTCGCTGCCACCCCGTGAATACCGTCTGACGGCATTCTAAAGAAACAGTTAAAGTCCGGGGTATTTGCATCAGAAACACTGAGTCCAGACACTGAACCTAGCCCCATCCAGCCAACAGTGAGCACACGCCCTTCTGTGCGATCGGTATCGGACGTTGTGACGTCCTTTGTCGCAGACGTCCCCGAACCATCCAGATTTCCCACTTTCAGGCTGATATCGGATGTACCATCAAAAGCAACTCCTGCAATTTTCCGCGCGGTGGCAAGCTTCTTAGCCGCTTCAGCAGTACCCTTTATTGGCAGTGCTCCCACATCGTCAGCCGTGGGCTTATATCCCTCATGGTAAATAGCCTTGTCGTCATACTTCAGCTCGCCCGTGTGCTTCAGTTGTAGGAATTTATTAGACGTACCGTTAGAAATATAAACATCTGAGTTACCCACCCCAAATGACACGCTGCCAATCGTGGTTTTAATTCCAAAACCGCCTGTCAGCCAGCCGCCCGCAAGCGGTAAACGTGTGTTTGCATTGTCATTTGCAGCCTTCGCATTATCATTGGCCACTTTCGCATTATCGTTGGCGATTTTTACGCCTTTTGGCGTTGCGGCCAGCGCTTCGCTGTCACTGGTGACTGAACTACTTAGCTGCACAAACCCTTTGGCAGTCAGTGAGCCGTCCGGGTGATTGCGGGACTGCTCATGTTTAGCCAGCGCATCACTTGCAGTCTGATCGTTAAGCGTTCCTTTCGGGCGCAGGTCGGTAATATTGCCGTTTGCATCAATACTGGCCACAGCAAAAACATAATGCTGGACGCCGTTCTGAACATAATCAGCCAGGCTCGCCGCCACGGTTATTTTGGTGTTTACAGCCCATGCGCTCGTCAGCGTTCCTGTCCAGGCAACATCCAGCCAGACCTTTACCGGCTTGGTTGTTACCGTAATATTCTGGTTAGCGGCCAGCAGCGCCCTCAGCCCACGCACATAGCCCGCCCCGGCAGTCACGTAAAATTGCGTGCCTGATTTTGCAACCAGCCAGCCATCCCCCAGGAATGCAGCTGCGCCGTAAAGGTCGATATTTTCCAGGCGCTGACGCTCATCCATCCCGGCCATACGGGCAGTAAAATCAATCTGCCAGGTTTCGGCAGGCGTATTAATCCCGGTTTCGGTCTGTGCGCCGTTGTATTCCATCAAAAACGAACGGGTGAGCACGTTCCCCTGCTGGCCATCTTTCGTTTTCAGTTTTTGCTGTAATGGCGCATGAACAATCATGGCCAGCGTGTTGCTTGCCTTGTTAATCAGCCCTACCCAGTTAAACGAAAAATCACCCACGTCTGCGCCCAGCACAACGGAATGCACCACGGCGTTTTCGTTTACCACGCCTTTACGGCTGACAGCCTGACGGTGGACGATTTGCGCGGCAGGCGGCATCCCCTCATTGCGATCAATCGCTTTATCAGTATTCAGCCCCGGCACGTTGGCAAAAACAAACTCGTCCAGCAGAACAGGCTCACCCGTTACCGCCTGGTTGGCTTTCCATTGCTCAAAGGCCAGTGTGATAGCAGTCTGTGACATAAATACTCCCTATAAACTCGCGCTAAACGTTGCGCTGCTGGCTTCCGTACTGCTCAGGCGTGCCAGATAAACCACATACTCCCCCTGATCCCATCCTGCCCGGATAGCCAGGCTTTCAGACGTAATCACTTCAAACTGATAGCGGCGGCAAGTTCGCCCGTACTGCCGGATTATCTGGATCATCAGTTGCGTGTTATCCGCAATCTGGCTATCCGTCACGCGCACCAGGATCACATCCCAGTCAATGTCCGGCTGGCGTTCAACCAGCTCCACATAACCAATCCCCAGACGCGAGAAAATATTAATAAACCCCTCAACAGAACCCGCATCACGCGCGTTAATGAAGGCATAAGCGACACGCTTGCGATACAGACTTAACGGCTCGCCACTGAAGCGGGTAATGTCCCGGTCATAGGCAATCAGATTTAGTACCGGCTCAACACAGGTCAGCGGATCAAACTGCCTCAGCGGCCACGTAATCCAGCCGTACACCTCAGCCCAGAACGTCCGCGCCGTGCGCAATAAAACCAGTGGCTCGCCTTTATTCATCCAGGACGGCAGCGCCATGCTGGCCAGCTTTTTGAGAAAATCAGTCATCTTTCAGGCTCACCGTTAAGGAGTTAAGGCGCGGCACGCTCAGATCGCTGGTGATATCCTTCAGCGAAAACTCAATGGAATCTGAATCCGGGAAGGTTTTGTGAACCTCACGCCCCAGCTGTGAGAAGGAAAATCGGGAATATGGCCACGTTTTTTTCACGTCATAGTCCGTGTTTTCCCTGAAGGCACAGCGGATCAGGTTTTCAATCCCCTTTTTCAGCGTGTCCTGCTGTTCCTGTTCAATATTGCTCAGGCTTCTGACGTAAACCGTAACCGTGAGATCGTGCCGGGTTTCCGGCATGGCAAAACACTGCATATCATCCCCGTGGCCGTGGTGGCCTTGCGTGTTGATATAGTCATTCACGGCTTCAATAAACGGCTCAGACGTTACCCCGCTATCAAGCAACAAATACGCGTTCGCTGTACCAGGCCCACGGGGCGCATCATGCAGAAAGAAAATTCGGTCAATGCTCAGCCCGGCAACGCTGGCAATCATCGAACGGTAAACCGCATCCGTGTGATAGTTCCCCACCAGGTTGAACTGATTCCGGCAGCGCTCGCGCAGCTCGTCATCGCTTTCCTCGTCTGCGCCCGGAACAGTCAGCCAGTCCTCTTCACTGGCCACATGGCTGATTCCATCCACAGCCACGGGCAAAATGCGGAAATACCCCGGCGCAAGGTTATAAGCCCCACCCGTTCCGGTCGCTTTTACAGGCAATAAGGCACTGGCCGTGCCGGACGGGATCACCACATCGGCAGTCGTGGCCACGGCGTAAACTTTGCCGTTAATCCTTTCGGTCTGGATCACCGTTCCCGCTGTAACCGTGACGGCCTGTTTTGAATCTTCCTTGTAAAAACGGATCACACCTTCCGCAGCGCTGGCAGGTTTTGCAGTGACATTCACCGCCCAGGCCAGCAGACGCAACATCTGCCCTCCGGCCGTGGCCACAAACATATTGGTCATGACCACAGAAACCAGCGCATCCTTGAGCCACATCACTGGCGCGGTCACAATTGCTGTAATCAGCCGCCAGAACGGAGACATGCGGGACGTGTTTGTGATCAGCCCCTCCTGGGCTGCAATGGTGTTAAACCGGGTGCGCACCGCCTCTTCAGTGACAGGCATCCCGCTGGCCTTCACTACCTCTTCAAAATCTACCTGTGGCTTTTCAGTCATAAATCCACCTGCACCGATATTCCGCCAAAGTCATACGTGCTCGCCGTCACCCATAAACGCTTCTGGCTTTCCTCGCTCACCTCCACCGTACCCGGCACAATGCGTTCATCCTCTTCAATCAGCAGTTCCAGCTGCGTGAAGATATCAGCGCGTAAAGTTGGGCTGCGTTCGCCAATTAATTGCGTGGCAAGACCACTTTCAATAATGCTGTGAATAATGTCCTGGCCGATGCTTTTGCGGTTATTACACAATTCCGGCTCTTTCCCGGTATTCAGGACGAAATTGCCGTTTTCAATCAGCAGATCGATGTAAAGCAAATCACTCATGGGTTTAGCTCCTGCCACTCCTGCAATTGTCCCGGCGAAAGTGTTTCTTTCGGATAGATATTTACCGTGTCAATTTTCCGACTGTTGTCCGTCACAGATTTTGAATTACTGTTTATGGTTTTACTGATTCCGCCTCGCTCAACACCTTTCAGTTCACCACCTGTTAAAAGTACATTTGGGGCAATTGCTGGAGGAGGCTCTGGCATTAATGTGTTTTGCGTCAACTGCGGCGTAATATTCCCGCCATACTCAATCTGTTTTATTTCAGGTGAAGCAATTCCAGACTGTTCAATCTGTTTAGGGTTAAAGGGCACTCCCTTATTCGCTCCCGAACCTGAATCAGCAGCCAGGGCAATATCCACACCCGGAATTTTATTCAGCTTTTCAATAATCCAGTTGTACGTTCCGGTAAATGAACCTCTCAGGGTGTCCCACAGTTTCCCGAATACCCCACCGATCACACTGGCCATTTTTTCAAATGAGGCGACAGGGGAATTTATATCAAAGGCATTAACCACATCGCCCCAGCCCTCAATAACGATCCCGAACATCTCAATGACTGTCTGAATGGAACGATAAACCAGCTCAAACGGAGTCAGAACCAGACCAACCGCCCCCGCCACGACACGGCCAAAGGTTTCGCCCGCGCTGGTAACGCCAGCCAGTTTTTCCCCGGTCATTTGTACCGGAGAAAGCAAGCTGCCAAACCAGCCAAACAGCGTTTTAACGCCGTTCCAGACCCAGCCCACCGCCGTGGCGATCCCACTAAACAGCCCTTTAAACGGAGTCAGTGCGCCGCTGGCCTGGCTGAAACCACTGATAAAACCGCTGACAAACGCCTTTATTGGTTGCCAGAACTTAATGACCGCCAGCACCACGCCAGCTATTGCCAGTGCAACGGCCGCAATCGGGGCAATCATCAGTAAAAACGAGGCTGAACCCATACGGGCGGCAATACTGGCGGCCAGCAGCGCAGCACGCAAACCACGCAACCCGGCAGTAAACAGCTGTGTCACAGCGTTACTGGCCAGCATTGCCAGACGATTAAGCCCCAGCAGCCTGGCCATCGGCGCCAGCACTTTCGTCACGCCCATCATTACAAAGGCATTGACACCCATCACGATATTGGCGATGGCTCCCACAGCGGCGAAACTCAGCAATGCCAGCGCGGCATAACCCACCACCCGCGCGATATTGGGAAACAGCTGCATCCAGCGGGCAAAGGTCTGCCCCATATCTGCCAGGCGATTCAGTAGCGGATAAAGCACCGGGATCAGCGTCAGGCCAATGACGGTTTTAATGGCCGTCAGGATGGCAATAAACCGATCCCACGACTTCACCATTTTGGCCGCCATTTCCTGTGTACGCTTCAGCCCGTCAGCGCCGCCCAGCTCATTGATATTCCGCTGAAGTAGCGCCACGTTGCCATACAGCTGTTTAACCACTGCCGAACTGTCCCCAAAGGCTTCATCCAGTTCCGCCTGTGCCTTCAGGTTTCCTTCCAGGCTCTTGCCATATTTGCCCTGTAGCTTCGCCAGCATTTCAGGCATGGACAGCATTTTTCCGGTGGCATCAGTGAAAGACAGCCCCAGCTTTTTAGCGCCATCAATCGCGCCCGTCATAAAGCCTTCGTAAGCGCTGCTCGCTTCCGTTCCCAGCGTCCGGCTCAGTTGCCCCAGTACGGCCAGTTGCTCATCCAGTCCGACACCGTAGTTTGTCCCGACACCCCGCGCGCCTTCCATCAGGTCTTTGATAGTGGCCATCTCAGCGCCGAACGTCTTACGCATGTAAACCATCTTGCCAGCCAGTTGCTCAGCGAACTGCACTTTGCCCAGGCGGGCGGCATCGGCGGAAAAGTTGCCGAACATCTGCCCCATAAATTCTGACGTGTCTGCGGCAGTGGATTTCAGGGCAAACGCCAGGACGTTGGCGATTTTGGTCACTTTCGGGAGTTCGCTCCCCGTCAGCCCGGCAATGGACGCATTAATTTCTTCTGTGGACTTCACAAAATCCACTGCGCTTGCGCCGTATGTCGTGCTGAACGTCAGCGCATCACGCTGAACGGTTTTCAGCGCTGAATCGTCGATACCTTTTGCGGCCGCCTCATTCAGCGCGTCATACATTTCAATGGCCGGAGACAATGCGCCTTTGATGGCCATCCCCGTTCCGGCCAGCGCCAGTGCGCCGCCGCCAATCTGCATAAACGCTGCTTTTGATTTATCCGCAAAGCCGGTCACATTGTTCTGCACCTGTTTTAACGGGCGGGACAATTTATCGATCAGGCTTAATGTAAAATCTAACTGTTTCATTCAGCGCCTTTAAAAGCAGTGCTTATTCCATTTGCCGTGGCAATACGCATATTTTCCCAAAAGCGATTATCCAGCCAGACAGCGGCAGCGATATCATCAACGGAATCATCCCCGTGGGGTAAATAATGGCGGCGTAAAATCAAATACTGGTCGAGTCCGTTTCTCTCTATTGCCCGGACTCGCTTTGTCAGTTTTTTACTTCAATTTCCAGCTCAGGCGCGTAAATCTCGTTTACTTTGCCAGCCAGCTGCAACGCCGCACCCGGACGTTTTAAAAGCTCGGCCAGCGCGTCCTTACTTTCCGGCTCAACAATACGGGTCAGATAGTTATGCGCCGGGGCAACTTTGTTATCCATCGCCATTTCGTTAATGAATTTGTTATAAGCGGTCTGGTTAGGCGCGAAAACAATTTCTTTACCAGTTACTACCAGAGTAATTTTCTGTTCCATTTAATACACTCTCTCGTTTATTTATTTCGTCAATCAGCGCGTTATGACGTGCTGCACACACAGAATATAAATCCTGATATTCAATAGCTGGGGCAGCAATATCCGCCCCGGTATTACCTTTAATGCGCGGAAGATTTTCCGTTGGGCATTTTCGCTTCAGGTTTTCCTGAAAGGGTACGCTCGGTATTGTCGACGGTTGCGTTATACATCCTGATAAACTCATCAGACACGCAAACGTTAGTGAATACCGGCTTAAGAATTTCCGTTCTGATTTCCTTCGGTCTGCCACTTTCCAGCGCCTCCAGTTTATCTTCCAGGCTCCTGGCGGATTCGCTGGCAATCTCCAGCATTTCCTTGCGGGATTTGTTACCCGCAACCTGCGCGGCGGAGTTAATCGCCAGCTCCAGACTGTCACGCCGCCAGTCAGCGGTCAGCCAGCCCCAGACAAACGCCAGCGCAACCACAACAAGCCACTGGCCGTTTGTCATCAGCGCACCCCGTTATGTTCCAGGCTAAAGTGATTGCCGTCCGGGCGGGATTTGAAACGCCCACCCCACGAACCGCCCAGCGATTCCCAGTATTCACCCAGCGGGAGATAATCGGCCGTGTCGGTTTTGTACTGGCCATTCACAAACAGGTTAAAATCCACGGCAAGACGCTGCGTGTGCAGACTGTTGGTGATACCGCTGCCCTTTTTGGCGTTCAGTGCCGCCTGTTCCGGCGTGCGGTACGCTTCACCAAAGGTCAGGCGATAGCCATGCTCTTCAGCCCAGTGGATCAGATTGGCCACCATCACGGTAAACAGCTGCTGTTTTTCGCTCAGTGTCATTTCGTCGCTCCTTTCCCAAAAATCCCGGCAAAGCCCCGTTTACGCAGCCAGGCTTCAACAACGTTTTGACCCAGAATACCCAGACCGGAACCAAACCCCAGCAAGGCCAACGGGTGAATATCCGGCACAAAATAGAGCGCTACTCCGGCAACCAGAGACAGGCCGCCGCCAACAATCACGCGCCCCAGCACCAGGCGAACGGTGATAGGTTCATCGCTGTTAAGCATCTTGCCCAGAGCAATAAGCGCCCCCATAACAACCAGCGCAATGAACCCCTTTTCATAGTCCTGCATCCCTGCCCCTTACCCGATCAGGTTTTCCGTGGCTTCCGCTTCCAGATACGGAACGCCGTTAATGTTTACGAACTTCGGACTGGTCACAAAATATTTGATTTTGTGCGTGGCCACGCTGCCGCCTTTCGGATCGATATCCAGCAGATTGCTCAGTTGCAGCTTGCAGCCGAACGTTTCCACCTTGACCTCTTCACTGCCCGCTTTGGCATAGAAAAGGAAATCAACCGGGTCAATACCGCGCCACGAACCTGCTGAACGCGCTTTTGCTGTGAGCACACTCAGCACTTTGGAACTGACTTCAATTTCCCCCTCTGCGGCCACATCGCCATCAACATGGCCATCCGGCACACCACGGGTCTGGGCGGCGGCGCTGTTGTCCGTAATATCGAGAGAAATTTTCTCAATGTGGATCAGATCGCCGTCAACATAAGAATCAAACGACATCCCCGAAATACGCTTACTCATGCGGCGGCCTCCAGGCTGGCATCCAGTAACAGGCTGATAGTGATTTGCAGCGGCACTTCCCAGGTACGCACCACAATGTAAATCTCAACGGCCTTTTTATTTTTCCAGACGATAGTCACGTCACCGTCCTGCGGCGGCTTCACCTCACCGGGGAACGACACACCGTTGATACTTGCAGCGGTGGACATTTCACGCAGCGGCCTGGCAAACAGCGTCTGGTGTGCAGCAATGCTTCCCGGCGTGCTGTTAAGCGAACGGTCTGCGATTTTACCGATAGCCAGCAGACGCACCCGGCGTGCGGCTTTATCGGCCACGCGCAGCGTTTCGATGGATTGATAATCGCCCCCTTCCACGTCCAGCGTGCGGCCATCTGACCAGTAGAACCCGTCATAATCCGGATACCACATCGGCACGCTAAAGCGCTGCGCCTCCAGTGCCTGAAGTGTTGCCAGCTCCAGCACTTCCCCCGCGCCATCAAGCGGCAGCTCGTCACTGCCCAGGCTGATCAGCGCACCCGTTTTTACTCGCGCCGGACTGTCAGCAATCGTGACAGCACGACTGCACAGGCGACCAGCCAGCACACCCGGCTCATGCCCCCAGAGGCGGGGAACCAGCTGCACCGCTTTTTCCGCAATACCCGCCTGAAGCGTGGACATTCTGGCGAGATAGTCAGCCTGCCCCTCTTCGTCCTGCATTCCCTGCGTGGCCAGAATGAACCACACCCAGCGGCCATACTTCGCGATCAGATCTGCACGCAGCGTAATGGCCTGGTTAATTTCCGCCTTTGTGGAGATATCATCGCTCAGCACCACACCTTCCACAGAGCACGACACCTGCGCGGCCAGCGCCGCTTTAACCCATGCACCCGGCTCGCTGTCAGCAGCAAGGACATGGACGAACCCCCACCAGTTCTGGCCAGCATTTGACACTGCTGCCAGCACATCACTTTTTAACTGACTGTCACCCTCACCCAGCAAAGCGTCAAAATCACTCTGGGTGTTTACAGCCAGGGTCTTGCCTGTGTTTTTGGTTCCCGTACCGATAAACAGCACCGCACGCTCCACCTCATTGGTTTCGCCCAGTAGCTGATTTACCTGATTCACGGTCACATTTGGCCAGGTCATGTTCTCCCCCTGATATCCTGCGCATTTACATCCCAGCCAAAGCCAATGGCCTGAAGCTGGCGTGCCAGCGCCTTGTTAAAGTCCTCATCACCCATCCCCAGAAATACACGGGAAGGGAGATCGATAGTCCAGCTGGTTTTCACGGCCTTGCCGCTTAACTTACGAATCAGCAAACCCGCCTGTCCGTATGGCATTTCACTGGTAATTTCCCGGATAGTGGGCTTTTTCCAGCGCTTCCCGCGTCGCACCCGGTAGCCCAGCGCACGCAGTTTCTTTCCCTGCGCAGCGGTGGCCATCTTTCCCGGCTGCGCCTTCCCTGGCTGGCTTGCCCGGCTCACCCGGACACGCATACCGTTCTGATGTGAATAGCCCACCGTGCCAGCGGGTACAGGCGTTTCCCCGTTCCGGTAGCCCCCGCCCTGCAAATAAATCCGCACAGCCTGCATTTCTGGCATTTCCCGGATATGCAGCAGTTTTGGCATATAGCGCAGCATCTTCCCTTTGCGCTTCGTTTTACGCCCCGCCCAGGCTCCCCCGTCCGGCTCTTCCTGATTCCGCACGTTGCGTTTGGCGGCGGCGATCACGCCATATTTCGCCATTCGCCACAGCAGCCGCCGCCGTTTTTTGGGCGGCAGCTCCATGCTGGACAGTGCTTTTTTCAGCTCCGCCAGCTGGCGCTTGTTAAGCTCGCCCCCGGCTATCACGACAGTTCACCCACAGGCGCACCGGATTCATCAACGCCGTAAACGGTGGCTGTCAGTGCCGTCCAGATCTCCGGCTCAACCAGTGACCAGCGCTTGCCTCGCCAGGGGATTAGCCCCTTTTCGTCCTCCCGGATCACCAGCTCTTCCGCCATTGGAACCGTCAGGACAATATCGGATGTTTCCTCATCGGCCACCGACACATCCCACTGCGGATCGGCCTCAGTTACCCCGATGTCGTCCAGCAGCTCCCGGTCTGCCTCATCAAGCCAGGCAGCCATCAGCGACATAAGCAGCTGCGGCGGACACAGGCGATACGGGAAACGCTCCCAGCTCAGTACCGCGTCATAACGGATCACCGCCTGGCGGTACTGCCCCAGCCCTATATCCTTTGCAGCCGGTACGAACTCCATTTCATCCACCACGCTGGTAAACGACTGCATTGCGCGGGCTGGTACATTGCTGGTAAAAAATGCCGTCAGGTTTTCAAGCTGTGTCTGGCTCATACTTTTTTCACCGTTGCCCTTTTCAGCCCCTTCATGCGGCGGATCACAACAGACGCCTCCGCCAGTAACCCGGCACGGGTTTCCGTACTTTCCTGGCCAGGGTGAGAATCACGCCGCCCTACGGTGGCAAACTCCCCCAACAAGTCCGCTTTTGCCCTGGCAAAAACCGCCTTCATGTACTGCGCACAGAGGGTGTTTAAGTCCCCCATCCGTGCCCCCGGCGCGTCCCCTGCGCTCAGAACACCTTTCGCCTTCCAGGTGGCTTCCACTTTTTCCAGCTCTGCATTCACTTCCGCCACAGCCGCCAGTAGCGCCTGGGCAACAGTGTCCGCGTCAACATCGGCCGGGATAGCTCGCTGTGCCTGAAAATCTTTCAGATTCAGGTCTGGCCAGAATCCTTCGTTTTTCAGTGGCTCATCCTGATAATCAAGCGGCTTTCCACTAAACATGACTCCCCCGAAAAAATAGGCGGGCTGTCCGGTTTCCACGGCGCAGCTTCACTGTGTGTTTCTGCCCTCCACCGCGCCCGCCTGGCTTGCGGTAGTCTTTAAGGCTGAACGGGTGTCAGCTCGTTTTCATCAAACCAGGAATCCACAGCGCGGCCATCAGCGGCCAGATAGTGAATCAGGTACTGATTGCGGCAATTGGTGTATTCAGCGCGGGCTTTAACGTGCCCCTGTTCCCCACTGATAGTGACCTTCACCACCTGCCCCAGCTCATGTTTAAACTTGATTACTGTTGCCATCTTTAAGCTCCTTTTCCAGGCGGCGAATGCGTGCGGCAATGGTCTGCCGCTGGGTGCTTACGCCAGCTTTTGAATAATGTTGTTCGGCAATGGCCAGCAACTCATCAGCCTTTTTCAGCGTGTCGATATCGTCAACGCTGGCCGCTGATTTCTGTCCGTCATCACCGCGCAGCAGCTGCAACCCGGCGAACTTGTACCACTTCGCCGTCACCTGCTCATGCAGCCGCCATTTGGTTGCCACGTTCTCAAACGTACGAGAGAAATACGGCTCAATGCTTTCCCCGCGCCCCGCAGACTCCTGCGCCCAGGCCAGCATCGTATCGGCCACGAACGTAGGGAAATTGCTGCGCAGACGTTCCGGTGTTGCCTGTTGCTGGCTAATAGCGATATCCGCCCAATCCAGCGCCTTATCCAGATCGCTCACGTCAAACAGCCAGATCACGCACCAGGCCAGAACCGGATTCGCGTACACCTGCCCGCTGGCCAGATACGCTTCAACAGTCGGAACCCATTTCGGCAGCAGCACATTGCGCTTATGCTCCACACGGTCAGCAATCAACGGCAGGTTTCGCAACTGCTCCACGTCCGTTTCCAGTGCCTTAATCAGAAGATGCATACTTTCCGTAGTTCCAACGGCCAGGCTTTGCTTCAGCTTCTGTTCCATCGCAATGCGCTGGTTATGACGTTGCGCGGGAGAAAGTGACATTGATTAGCCCTCCACAGGCTCAGACGGTTTGCCGATTGTCACGGCATCTTCATCAATCGCCGCGTACAGCTCCGGCACTTCAACCGCGTAACCTTCATTACGCAGATAGCTGTTTTCGAACTGTTTGCGATCATCTTCAAATCGCGCTTTACGCTGGCGCGTGTTGCGCTGGGTGTAGATGTGCAGGTTAGAAAGCGGTGTCACCACCATGCGTTTACCCGGCATGAACGGCGGGATAATCGCCTGACGGCCAGCAATGGTACTGCCCAGCATCTGCGCCGCGATTTTCTCCGTTGGGCGGTCAGCTGCCTGGAAAAGGCGGTACTGTTCAGCAGCCACCAGATCAGCACCTACCAGCACCACCAGGCGCGGGTCATTGCGGAACTGCGCCGGAATTTTGGCGTTAATCAGATCGGAGGCCATTGCATCCAGAGATTTGTAATCACCCGCCTCATCCAGCACCACGGGATCGGTCATGATTTGCTTGCCATCCAGCAGGGTTTTCATGCGCTCATGCCAGCCGATGTTTACATCTTCCCCGTTCGGGTTTGCGTCAGGGTCTGTGGTTTTGGCACGGGATTTACCGTTAAAGCCAATACGCAGCATATCCATCGCAAATGCCTGGGTGCTGAAGGTCTGCACCAGGTTATAAAACTCGTTTTCTTCCTTCCCGGCGTTCGCCCAGACGGAAAGCAGATCCCAGCGCAACGCGGCGCAACTGTCTGTTTCAACCAGTGAATAGTCATTACCGTCAACACCCACCTGACGGACAAAACGACTTTTTTCACTGCGCCCGGTATGAAGCGCTGATGCACCGACAGAAATCACCTGGCCACTCAGCTGGTCAACGTCCAGCGTGGTGATCCAGCTCAGAAACTCCACGGACTCCAGCAGCGCCAGGCGCAATGCGTTTTCCTGCGGATCATTCAGGGCAAAATATCGACCTGGATTTTGCGTATTAAACTGCTGCGCCATCCCTGCCGAATATTTACCCAGTAATTCCCGCGCACGGTTATTCAGTAACATAAGACTCCCTCGCAATTAAGCGATAATAAAAATGTTTTGCTTATTCGCGTTGCGGCTAATTAAAGGTATTTGAACTGACCGGATTTAGACGGCATCTGACGCTCTTTACGCTTACCGCCTTTATTACCCAAATCATTAAAGCGGGTAACAATTTCTTTGGCATTGTCACGAATAGCGGCAAACTCTTCCGTGTCCACTACTTCGGTAATAGTGTCAACATCGTCCTGCACGGAATTAAGCTGGGTTTCAATTGCACCCACTCGCGCTTCCAGATCGTTCAGTGCGCTGGCCAGCGCCTGCAACTTATCATCAGCTGGCGGATCGTCCTGCGAGTTTTCATCTTCAAACTTCGGCTTAATACCAAATAATTTCTGCCAGTTTTTCATCTTCCCTTCCTGCGTAATTTTGCCATTGCGGGAAATCACACAACTGTAATATCCCTGTTTGTTTAATTTGCGCCGACTAAAGCGCAGCCGTGTTGTTCCCACGCTTGCGGGTTGGTCAGTAACGGCCAGCCCCTTCAGATAAGTGCGATCTCCACCGCGCCAGTTCAGTTCCGGCTCAACGGAGAAATAAAGCAACTGACCTTCATCATTTGCATAGATGAGGCGCTTATTCGGGCACAGGCTGACATACAGCCGCGCCAGCCCGTCATCGCCGTCCTGCCACGTTGCTTCCAGCACCTCACCGAAATTTCCGGCGTAGCGCTCATGTTCCGGCCAGAGTAAGGCGGCGTAATGTTTCGGATCATAGGTTTCCCCCATGTCGATAATCCATTGCCGTTCCAGCACTCGCCCGTCAACCGTATCGCCTTCAGTAGCAACACACAGCCAGCCAGTTTTTAAATGCGACACATATATCCCCCTCTGTCGATTAACTGTTTCCCTTGCTGCGGATTTGATTATTGCTAATTAACCTCGCCCCCGCATTACGCTTTATTCTGAACAGTTCGGTTATAAGCCTTTACCGAACAACAACGAATTTACCCCGCCGTTTTTTTATAAGCGCCACGGCATAATTAAATCTATGGCTAAATACTCAGAAGAATTAAAAGGCGTTGTTCGTGCGCTTTATCTGCGCCGCTATACGCCCAAAGAAATTGCATCAGAATTAAATCTGCCAAATGCGCGGATCGTTTACTACTGGGCTGAAAAACATAACTGGGCTGATTTACTCAGTTTCGAAAGCACGGAGGAGGCAATTGAACGCCGTTACCAGCTGTTAGCCGGGCGCGACAATAAAAGTGATCTGGATTTAAAGGAAATGGATTTGCTTATTGCGCACGCCACAAAGCTGCGTGCCCAGAGCAACAAGCATAAAGAAAAGCTGGCCTCCAGCCAGGGTGAACGGCAAGCAGCTGCGCGAGGGGATAACGAGGACGAACCCCGCGGTAAACGCAAGTACAAGAAAAATGATATTTCATCACTTACCCAGGAAGACTTTGACACCTGGGCAGACGAACATCTTTTCGAATATCAGAAACACCTGCGCCGCAACATTGGCCTGCTGGTCAGGAACATCCTGAAAAGCCGCCAGATCGGCGCAACCTGGTACTTTGCCTTTGAGGCATTTGAAAATGCCGTAATGACGGGCGATCCCCAGATATTCCTGTCCGCGTCCAAAGCCCAGGCGGAGGTATTCCGGTCTTACATTGTCAACATTGCAGAACAGTATTTCGGTATCACGCTGACCGGGAACCCGATCCGCTTAAGCAACGGCGCAGAGCTGCGCTTCCTGTCTACCAACAAAAACACAGCCCAGTCATACAGCGGCCATCTGTACTGTGACGAATATTTTTGGGTTCCAAACTTCGCAAAACTCAATGAAGTGGCCAGCGCGATGGCCACACATGACAAATGGCGCACCACCTACTTTTCCACGCCATCAGCCAAAACACACCAGGCCTATCCGTTCTGGACAGGTGAAGAGTGGAAACAGGGCAGCAAGAAACGTGCGGCCATCAAATTTCCCTCATTTGATGAAATGCGGGACGGCGGCCGGCTCTGCCCGGATGGACAGTGGCGTTATGTCATCACAATGGAAGATGCCATTGCTGGCGGCTTCAACCTGGCCAACATCGAGAAGCTGCGCAACCGCTACAACACCGCCACATTCGACATGCTTTATATGTGCGTGTTTGTGGACAGCAAGGATTCTGTTTTCAGCTTTGCCGACCTGGAAGCGTGCGGCGTGGAAGTGGACACCTGGCAGGATCACGACCCGGACGCCAGACGGCCTTTCGGTGACAGGCCTGTGTGGGGCGGATTCGACCCGGCACGCAGCGGCGATTTGTCGTGTTTTGTCATTGTCGCCCCGCCGATGTTCGCCGTGGAAAAATTCCGCGTGCTGAAGGTGATTTACTGGAAGGGCATGAACTTCCGCCACCAGGCAAAGCAGATCGAAAAGCTGTTCGACCAGTACAACTTCACCTATCTGGGGGTAGATGTTACGGGGATTGGCCAGGGGGTGTTTGACAACATCCAGCACTTTGCCATGCGTGTGGTTGTCCCGATTCGCTACGACATGAACACCAAAAACCAGCTGGTACTGAAAGCGGCGGACGTGGTGGAAAGCCAGCGTATCGAGTGGGACAAAAATCTGAAGGAAATCCCTGCCAGCTTTATGTCTGTGAGGCGTACTACCACGAACAGTGGCAACGCCATGACTTTTGTTGCAGACCGCAGCCAGGACACTGGCCACGCAGAGGCATTCTGGGCAATTACCCACGCCCTGCATAACGAACCACTCAACTACGAAAACAAACCAAAATCCCGCTGGGGTGTAAGGAAACAGGCAGCATGAGCAAAAAGAAACGCTTTGTGAAACGCGAACCGCGCGGCAACCAATCCAAGAAAATGAGCATCATCAGCTTTGGCAAACCAGAACCGGTACTGACCACCGGAACGGACTACCGCGAAATCTGGTACGACAACGCCGCCGACCACTACACGCAGCCGATTGACCGTCTGGCGCTGGCGCAGCTTATCAACCTGAACGGCCAGCACGGCGGGATTATCCACGCCCGTAAAAACATGGTCACGGCGGACTATCAGGGCGGTGGCCTGACGTTCGACGAGCTGGAGGCCGCTGTTTTTGATTACCTGACATTCGGGGATATTGCTGTGGCCAAAATCCGTAACGGCTGGGGCGATGTGATCGGGCTTCAGCCTTTGCCAGGGCTTTACCTGCGCCGCCGAAAAGAAACAGGAAACGCGGGAACTGTGCCAGGGGATTACGTGGTTTTGCAGGAAGGTGAGCCACTGACGTTCCCGCCTGAAGATATCATTTTTATCAAGATGTACGACCCGCAGCAGCACATCTATGGTCTGCCGGATTACATCGGCGGCGTTCACTCCGCCCTGCTGAACAGTGAGGCGGTCATTTTCCGCCGCCGCTACTACCACAACGGCGCACACACTGGCGGCATCCTTTATACCCGCGACCCCAGCATGACGGACGAAATGGAGGAGGAGATTGAACAGCAGCTGCGTGACAGCAAGGGGATCGGAAACTTTTCCACCATCCTGGTGAACATCCCAGGCGGCGATGCTGACGGGATCAAGTTTATTGAGATGGGGGATATTTCTGCCAAAGATGAATTTGCGAGCGTGAAGAACATAAGCGCCCAGGACATTCTGAACGCGCACCGCTTCCCGGCCGGGCTGGCGGGTATCGTACCGCAGAATACTGCCGGGCTGGGTGACCCAGAGAAGGTGGAACGCACTTACAAAAAGAATGAGGTGCTGCCCATTCAGCGCCGTCTGGCGATGGCCATCAACAGCGATCCAGAAATTCCGCGCCACCTGCATTTAAATTTTGCTGAAGAAACAATGGCGGAGGGTGCAGCATGATGCAAAAAAGGCTAAAATCCAGGCATCATTTTACAGCCGGAGAATGGAATATGAGAGTCCTGAAGATTGAATGCCCGGAATGCGGCTCTAAGGCTGTGATTCGCAAAACTAACCGGAAGCACCGCCAGATTGCGGATATCTACTGCGCCTGTGCTGATGTGGAGTGTGGGCACACTTTTGTTATGAATTTGACGTTTTCCCACACTCTCAGCCCCAGCGCTAAAACGGGTGACGCTCTGGTACAAACCTTATTAAAAAATCTGTCACCCAATCAGAAGCAAATGGCACTGGATTTACTGAAAGCCGCCCCTGCCGCCTGAATCGCCCCCATTATGGGGGTGTTTTTTTTCATACTGATCCAGCTTCCTTCCCAGTTCCTGCGTCATCTCTCCAAGCCAGGCCAGCGCCACATCCTTTTCATCTTCAGAACAGTCAGCGGTTGCCATAAGTTTTGCAACTAAAGCGATCCGTTGAAAGGCAACGGTTTCAAAAAATAAATCCTGCACAGTATCCTCCCACGCAAACAACTGTATAAACATACAGTACACTCAAAAGCAATAATTGTGAATTTTTTTATTCACACCAGTAACAGTTTACGTTTTACATATCACATACTTACAGGCTATTACTGCCAGCCTGGCCATTGCTCATCTTCCGGACTGTTCCGTTTTTCCTGCAACCTCCCCTCCCTGTAAATCAGTGCAGATCGGCCAAATTTGAGACCACCACCCCGCTTCAGAATGTCGATTTCTTCATCCGTTCCGGCAAACCCACGCTGGTTCAGTTCCAGTTTTAACCGCCTCCGGGTTCCTCCCTCCGTACAGTTATTGACAGAACTCCAAGGGTGATTAAGGTCAACGGCAAAACCCGCCTCCGCTGGCGCTTCGGCCAACTTCGCAACCTTCTGCCACTTCACCAGACGCGTGCACACTTCAGAATCTGGAACTAAAGGCGAATAAACACCCTGAACACGCTGAACATCTTCCGCATATTCGTTACCCTGCTCAGTGATTTCATAGGCCAGACGAACAACCAGATCACGGCGTGCTACCAGTGCCCCGCCCTGCAATTGTGTATAGGCAGCCCAATCCCCAACATCTGCCGCCGCTAACACCGCATCCATACGCTTGTCAGTAAGGCGCTGATCACCCAGACGACGCAACTCCCGCCAGACAGTCACTGGCGCACCACCAATCTGCTGAAACTGCCGAATACGCCAGCGGGATGCCCAGGCTGATACGGATTTGGCCATATCACGCAAGTTTTCCCCTGTTTCTTCATCCTGCTCACCGTCCAGGGCAAAGCCGTCGATATTTTTAGATATGTATTTAGCGATGTAGCCTGTAGCCGAACCCTTAGCCGGATCGATAGACTCAACATGAAAACGCGCTTTAAGCGCGTTGGGTGATTGCAGCTCTTCTGAATCCGCAATTCTGGCGTGATAACAAAGAATATCGCGCACCGCTTCAACGTCATGCGGACGCATAAACAGCAACATATGCCAGTGAGGCGTTCCATCGTGGTGGGGTTCAACCACACGAAAACCAAAAACATGAATACCGGCACGCGAGATCGCCGCGCGGGCTTTCGCCCAGACGTTGCATAAATAACGCTGCGTATCCTGCGGGCTTGCTCCGTTCCATTGGCTAACAAATCCGCCTTTGCTGTGTACCGCGTGATAACGTGACGGTGCAGTAATTGTGTAGAACTCTCCGGCCAGCCCCTCTTCATTTGCCATATCTTCAAATCCTCGCATCCTAACCATTAATTCACATCGACGGATTGCCGGGTTTGCCACGCTGCGATGCACCAAACTATCCAGCGCAATGCGGTTGCCCTCGTCATCCATCAGATCAAACTTTTTGAAGAACTCCAGATTACGTTTCTTCTGGTCTATCCATTCGCCCAGGGTTTTACGTGACACATAGGCGCTGGCTGATTTCTGCACCTGGCCAACGGCGATGGCCAGATGTTCACGTTGCAGATCACGGGCACGCTTCAGGCGCTGATACCACCATTCCGGTGCCATTAAACGCAAAATGCCGGATTCCGCTTTTCGGGTTTCCAGCTGGCCTTCATTCGCTTCGTGCTCTGCCCAGTACGGTGGCTGGTTGTTCAGCATGAGGGAAAGCGAGCAAAGATTGCGGTATGCCTCCAGCGTGCGCTGGCGCATTTCTCTTTCGTCTTTTGGCCTACCCTTCAGCTGGTCAGTGAAGTCATAAAACATCTGTGCCATCCAGCCGGAAACCTGGCCAGACAGCTTTTTGAGATCGGTACGGTCAAGTGACGGTAAACGCTGCAATGATTTACCGAAGGAGAGATCGTTAACGTCAGCGGCCAGCTGATAACGCGCGGCCACTTTCCGCAGACGTGGCAATACATTCCCGCCGATTGTTTTGCGCAGGAATGTATTGGCACGGCGGCGGCCGTCACGACCAGCAAAAAGCTTTTCGTAACGGTTGCCAAAATACCCGGCCAGCCAGTCGGGTATTTCATGAAGGTACTTTGAGCGCCATTCATAATCCTGCGGGTTAACTGACCACAATCGGCGCTCTGTTATCGTTGCGTTAGCTGGCGTTCCTGGCGCAAAAGTATCGCGCCGCCAGGTATCGACGGCGTGATGTTGACCATTTGCAACAAGCGTCATGCGCAAGCTCTTGCAATTGAATCAAGCGGGGATTTCAGGATCAGCTCTGCGGCTTTTTTCTGGCTTGCAGCTGCGGCACCGACACTGCGCGGCGCATTGATTTGAACAAAATCAAAACCTGCATAGAGGTAACGCACCATTTCCAGATCGCTGTTTGAGGCAACAACACCAACCCCTGCACGTGCCAGACGGCGCAACCTACGCGCCAGCCTTCCCTGATCCAGGTGAGAAAAGCCAGTATCTGTGTATGAGGTGAAATTTCCTGATTCCGTCAGATATGGCGGATCGCAATAAACCACATCCCCTGCACGAACCAGCGCCAGTGTTTCGGAGTAATGCGCTGTAATGAAGGTTGCACGCTTTGCCTTCTCAGCAAATGCGCGGACTTCTTTCAGTGGGAAATAGTTTTTCTTGTACTTCCCGAATGGGACATTGAACTGGCCACGGCGGTTGTAACGGCAAAGCCCATTAAAACCGTGGCGGTTCAGGTACATGAAACGGGCAGCGGCTTCAACGCTTTCAGAGCCCAATCCCTTACCGGGGGAATTGAACGCATCCCGGACGGCATAGTAAAAAATGGCGCGGCTCTCCTGTTCACCCAGCGCCCCGGCAGAAAACAGGGTTTCAAGTTCCATGAGAAATGCGTCAGTGTGGTAGGCCATCGCCTTGTACAGATTGACTAAATCCGGGTTCAGGTCAGCAATCAGGTATTCGTCATAATCAGTATTCATCATGACGGCGCACGAACCTGCGAACGGCTCAACCAGGCGTTTACCTTCCGGCAAATGGTCAAGCAGCTGCGGCATAATGCGGACTTTGCTGCCAACCCATTTAAGAGGGGTTTTCACTGTCATTGAACACCCCCAGTAATTACGTATGCGAGAGCGTCAAATGGAGAAAGCGAACGAATAGAAAGCATCACCCACCCGCTTGAATCTGGCATTACTTCGCTCACAGGTAATATGTGGGTGATCACAGCCGCCCACTCCCGCCCTGTGTATGAGCCGTGCTTCCATTCCTGTAATGACAGAAGATCACCCACGCTGTAGGCGCGGTCATTTTTACGCAGCTCTGCTTTTTTCTGGCCAGCAACCACAGCATCCAGAAACTTTGGAGTTATTTTTATGCTGTGAATTTTTACTGCCATGCTGCACCGCCTTTGCTGCAAATAGCCGCAGCCTCTTCACGGATCAGCTCCACGATTTCGGCAGCGCTTAGCCCTTCAATGGCGGCATAGGTGGCCAGCTTATCCAAACGGGTGGAACACAGATCAGCCGCTGCAACCTTCCCCTCCTGCGTGGCCTTAATAAGCATTGCCATCAGGTCAATACCTGATTCTGTAGCTGGTAAATTCTGACGATTCATGTGCATTTTGGTTTCCTTAAGGCAAAAGAATCCCCGGCCACCGCAGGGATGGCCAAAAATTCAGGCAGTTAATTAGTGGAAAGAGGCGGTAACGGGCGCGGCTGAGTGGCTCGGCGCAGGGACTTTGTGAAGCTCGTAAGTTTTGCGCCACCACTCCTGGATCAGCGCCTTTATTTCGCCAGCGCCCAACGCCCCAGCGATGTAATACATGGAACGAATACCAGCCAGCGCTTCAACCTGCTGGTACTGGCTTTCTGCTTCACGATAAACACAGCTCCAGTAAGCAACATTCACAGCCAGCCAATGACGCTGGCTTGTCATGTGCTCGGTATCATTGAAGAAGAACGGGTGTAAGGCCACGCGGTCATTTTTAACGGTGCTTTTCTCCAGAAAGAGAATGGCGTAATTATGTGGCACACCCCACACTGCCAGCTCTTGTCCCAGTTCTTTGGCGTTTACAGATATAACGGACATTAGTGATTCTCCTGCTGTTGCAACAATTGCATTTTGCTAACAAATTGAGGTGCTATAACCATTTGCACCCCGTTACTGCTGTAAATCGGATTAACTTCCTTGGCCGGGCGATTAGCGGTACGCCTAGAAAAATCGCTGTCACATAAACTGCCGAAACCTTCAAACGTCAGACGCGCACGTGATATTCCCAGACGCAGCTGAATCATCGCCCGATAGTCCAGGCGTTCGAACAATTCTCGCCAGCAGCATTTACACAGATGGGCTTTGAGAACGTCCGAACCGGAAGCAACCGCCGCCGCATGTAAAACAACCCCGCGCCATTCTGGCGTCAACTTGTCCCACCAATCCGCCGCCTCGCTTTTGCCACTCCAGTACTTACGGCGGATATTTTTCAGATGCTCAAGCCCGCGCTTTTGCTGCTCAACGTTTATGGCCATAGATCCCCCTGATAACCCCAAACAAGCGAGTCCAAAACGGACGATGATGAACACAGGCGTTAAATTTGTATTGGTGGCCAGGGTTCCAGCGCTTACCATTTGGCAGTTCAAGCCAGCCAGTCGAACCGCTGGCCAACTGCATAACCGGAGATTCTTTTTTCAGGTAAGTAACGAAAGCTTTCATGGTTATCCCTCACATCATGCCGCTGGCGCTGGTAGTCACAATATCGACGGCAGCAGCAAGAACCGGCGCAGACTGGAGGCGGCTTTCTACGGTGTAAGCCAGAACGGAAAGGGAACGGATTGCATCACGCGCACGATCAAGGATTTGTGTGCGACGTGCTGCGGTCATGTGCTCAGTTGATACAGCTTCCCCAGCGATTGCCCCCACATTTGCTGTGGCACTCAACGCGCAAAACTGCATGTTGGCTTCAGTGGCGTTATTGATAGGAACGGACGGGAGGCAATTAATCTGCCCCAGCATCCCATCCAGTAAGCGCGCATCTTCGGTGTAATCGGTGATAGCCAGAAGCTCATCGCAGGTCAGGCGGTGTGGTTGAACCGGGTTCAACTTATTGCGCAGGATCTGCGGGCGCATACCAACGGCAGCGGCCACATCTTCCAGGTTGTGCGCCAGCGCAAACACTCGGCAAGCTGCATCAAAATGAGCATGTTTAGAAGTTTGGTAATCAAACATAGTCAGCACCCTCTTAGCGTTTCAAAATCGAATCAGTTAAGTACGATGTTGCAACCCGCAAGAGCGTCGATAGTAAGCGCCGCAATATTGATCATGACCTTTTCACGACCTAAATCTTTGCGAAGGCGATGACGAGGCAAACGGCCATCCTTCAGCATCGCGTCTACGGTATCTTCTGGTAAACCAGTAAGTTCGATGTACTTCTCTTTTGAGATTGATGGAACGGGCAGATTGATTGAAATGTTTGTGGTCATAGTGCAAGATTCCTCGTTTGAGTCTTAAACCGTAGCTAGCGGTGATAAGTATTAATAACTCCATTTCCGTACCTCAAACGGAAGGCTAAAGCTTCAAATGGAGTTAGTCAACAATTAAAACTCCAAAGGCGTAATTATGGACTTCAATAGAGGCGGGCGGGAGGTAATCAAACGATTACTTCTTGCTTATGGATTCAAGACAAGACAGGCCTTGTGCAACCAGCTCGGTGCATCAACCAGCACAATGAGCACAAGATGGATGAGGGATATTTTTCCAGCAGACTGGGTTATTCAATGCTCTATGGAAACAGGTGCTTCGCTTGAATGGCTCTCCTTTGGGAAGGGTGAAATCTTCCAAACCGGAAAAAATAAAACTCCAAATGAGTACTCACAGACAGCGAACGACAACGCCTTGGGTGATGTAGTCTCAATTGCTCGTAAGAAAATCATTGATGGGAATCTGTTCGACTCCAATTTTTATATGCTCGATAAGGCAATGCTTCCCTCCCACCTCAGCAAGCCGGTAATCATTATTGATGACGAAACCGCCTATGTCGCAGACATGAAAACTGACGAATTATCGGATGGAACATGGGTTGTTGAAATTGAGGGGAAAACAAGCATCAAAGAGCTTACCCGTATTCCTGTTGGTAAGGTGCTTGTCGCCCCGATATCTGGTGGCCAATCTTTTGAATGTGGAATCAATGAGCTTAAGCCATTAGCTAAATGTTACTACTACCTAATGTCGAATGTTTGATCGAGCGATTATCAAACATTGACACTGTATAAATAAACAGTAAAAAATACCCTATTACTGATGATAAGGGGTATTTAATGGCGGTTCGTAAACTTGAAGCAGGAAAATGGATCTGCGAGTGCTACCCTGCTGGACGTTCTGGACGCAGGGTAAGAAAGCAGTTTGCCACCAAAGGCGAGGCACTGGCTTTCGAACGTCACATCATGGATGAAACAGCGGCCAAACCATGGCTAAGCGAGAGTGTTGACCGGCGTTCACTTAAAGATGTCGTAGATCTATGGTTTAAGTTGCACGGCACATCTCTGTCAGCTGGCAAACACGTTTACGCCAAACTTTTACTCATAGTCACTGCGCTGGGCAATCCTACAGCAAGTTTGCTAACACCCAAGATGTTTGCCCATTACCGTGATAGACGTATCACTGGAGAGATTTACTTCAGTGATAAGTGGCGAAAAGGTGCCAGCTTGGTAACCGTCAACCTTGAGCAAAGCTATCTAAGTAGTGTTTTCAGCGAACTTATCCACCTAGGTGAATGGTTGCAGCCTAATCCTCTGGAAAATATGCGCAAATTCACCATAGCCGAAAAGGAAATGGCTTGGCTGACGCATGACCAGATAGCAGAATTACTTTATGACTGTCAGCGTCAAAGTCGATTACTGACACTGGTTGTTAAAATATGCCTGTGTACTGGCGCGAGGTGGCGTGAAGCGGTAAACCTCACACGTTCGCAGGTTACAAAGTACCGCATCACGTTTACCCGAACTAAGGGCAAAAAAAACCGAAGCGTACCGATCAGCCCCGGTTTGTATGAAGAACTAACATCCCTGAAGGGATTTAAATTCTTCGACGATTATTACTTTCAGTTCTCATCTGTAATGGATAAAACCTCCATTACTCTTCCGCGTGGCCAGCTTACCCACGTGTTGCGCCATACCTTCGCCGCGCATTTTATGATGTCCGGCGGAAACATTCTCGCCTTACAAAAGATACTTGGCCACCACGACATTAAAATGACCATGCGCTACGCACATCTGGCACCTGAACACCTAGAATCAGCTCTGCGCTTTAATCCACTGGCCACTATGCCCAGTGGCGACAAAGTGGCGGCGGCTGTTGCCACTCCCTAACCTTTAATACCCCTAACTACTATTTTAACTTATTGATTTTAAAGTAAGTGATTGTTTTTCCTAACCCATTTATATAAATGGGTTTTTTGTTGCCTGAAATCCCCCCTTCCCTCGTCAATTCCCCACCCATCGCACATACTTTTGGTTCACCCGGACTGACAAAGGTGGACACATGCAACTCAAACACCAGACCGCGCTCATCTTTGGCGGCAGCGGTGCAATCGGCAGCGCGGTGGCGCACGCTCTGGCACGCGACGGAGCGCACGTATACCTTGCCGCGCGTGACCAGGCCAGACTGGATATCACCGCAGAAAGCATCCGCGCCGCAGGTGGCACGGCCAGTACGTTTATCTTCGATGCCCTTCACGGCTCTGACCCGCTTCCGGCCCTCACCAGCATCGACGTGGTGGTTAACGCCACCGGTTTTATGCACGACCAGGGGAAACGTATCGATGAATTAACCCTGTCCGAATTCAGACAGGGATTCGATCCTTTCCTCACGGCGTACTTCAACATCGCAAAATCTGTTTCACCGAAAATGGGCGCCGAGCGCGCAGGCTGTATCATCACTGTCGTCGCACCGGCGGCGAATATGACCATGCCGGGTCATCTCGGGCATATCGTGGGGTGTGCGGGGATAGAGGCTTTTACACGGGCGCTCGCCGGTGAGCTGGGGCCGAAAAATATCCGGGTGTTGTGCATACGCTCCCACGCCATTGCCGATGCGGTCCAGGCGGGTTCGTATGTGGGTGAATTGTTTGCCCTAAAAGCAAAGGGAATGGGCATTTCGGTGGATGCGTTTTTAGGTGGTGCGGCACAAGGCACCATGCTAAAACGCCTGCCGACGCTGGCACAGGTGGCAAATACCATCGCGTTTCTGGCCTCGGATGAAGCGAATGCGATGACGGGCGCGGTGGTGAATATGACGGCCGGCGCAACCACTTATTAGCTCCCGCCCTCACCCGCAATCCTCCCCACCATCATGCGGATCTCTTCCCGTGATAACGGCTGTCGGTCTGTTACAAAGTGCAGCGTCATGCCTTCAATAAACGCATCCAGCGCGCGGGCAGTGACCGGCTCAAACCACTGCTCAAGCGTGTTCTGGCTCATTTTCATCCAGTCCTGCATCACTGTTTTAAGCGCCGGGTTGCGGTTCATAAAGGCATACAGTTGATACATCAGCTCCATATTGTGCGGCGTGGTGACTTCAGAACTGTGGATCAGGGTGGTAATGGATTCACAGGCCATTTCCGGGCCGTTAACGCCTGCAAAGTAGTCGCGATACTGCTGCGACATTTGCCGCGTAAACCACGTGAACGCCTCTTCAAGCAGCGATTCCTTACCGTCAAAATAGTAGGTCATCGATCCCAGCGGCACACCTGCACAACTGGCAATTTTACGGTGCGTAACCGCATGGATCCCGTGTTCTGCAATGGTATCCAGCGTGGCCTGGAGTATCTTCTCCCGGCGGTTGGGATCGTTCGGTGGTCTGCTCATAAAATCCTCATCTCGTTTATGTACAAATGTACACAAACTTGATAGTGTTGTCGCTATTGTTGTACTTCTGGTGCTTACCTCAATGACAGTAACTTCACCCCGTAAAGCCCTTCGACTGCGTATGTGGGCGCTCTTTATGTTCTTCTTTATCCCCGGGCTGCTTATGGCATCCTGGGCGACCCGCACACCCGCCATCCGCGACATTTTGTCGGTATCAACCGCAGAAATGGGCATTGTGCTGTTTGGCCTGTCGGTAGGCTCAATGAGCGGTATTCTCTGCTCCGCATGGCTGGTGAAGCGTTTTGGTACGCGCGCAGTTATTCGTACCACCATGTGCTGCGCGGTATTTGGGATGCTGGTACTGAGCCTGGCATTGTGGTTCGCCTCCCCAGTGCTGTTTGCTCTGGGCTTGACGGTGTTTGGCGGCAGTTTTGGTGCAGCCGAAGTGGCAATCAACGTTGAAGGGGCAGCCGTTGAGCGCGAAATGAACAAAACCGTGCTACCCATGATGCATGGTTTTTACAGCCTCGGCACGCTGGCAGGCGCTGGCGTCGGGATGGCACTCACGGCATTCGGGATCGCCGCCAGTCTGCATATCTTACTGGCTGCGCTGGTCTGCATTGTGCCCATTCTTACCGGTATCAGAGCAATCCCTGGCGGGACGGGCAAAAACACCGCTGACGAGCAAAAATCGGCGGAGAAAGGGTTGCCGTTTTATCGCGACATGCAGCTGATGCTGATAGGCGTGGTGGTGCTGGCCATGGCCTTTGCCGAAGGCTCCGCAAATGACTGGCTACCGCTGCTGATGGTGGATGGCCACGGATTTAGTCCAACCTCCGGCTCGCTGATTTACGCCGGGTTTACGCTGGGTATGACCGTTGGTCGCTTTACCGGCGGCTGGTTCATCGACCGCTACAGCCGCGTGACGGTGGTTCGTGCCAGTGCCCTGCTGGGCGGGCTGGGAATTGCGATGATCATCTTTGTTGATGTCGACTGGATTGCCGGTGTCTCGGTGATTTTATGGGGGCTTGGCGCATCGCTGGGCTTCCCGCTGACCATTTCCGCCGCCAGCGACACCGGTCCGGATGCCCCAACGCGCGTCAGCGTGGTTGCCACGACAGGTTACCTCGCCTTCCTGGTGGGCCCGCCACTGCTCGGTTTCCTGGGTGAGCACTACGGGTTGCGTAGCGCCATGCTGGTGGTGTTAGGATTGGTCATGATTGCGGCGCTGGTGGCGCGCGCGGTAGCAAAACCAGAAGCAGAACACACGACACTGGAGAAGGGATATGAGCGTTAAACTGATTGCAGTCGACATGGATGGCACCTTCCTGAGCGATGCGAAAACCTACAATCGTGAGCGTTTTCTGGCGCAATATGCGCGCATGAAAGAACAAGACATTCGCTTTGTTGTCGCCAGCGGAAACCAGTATTACCAGTTGATTTCATTCTTCCCGGAAATCGCGCGCGAGATAGCCTTTGTGGCCGAAAACGGCGGCTGGGTGGTGAATGCCGGTGAAGACGTGTTTAACGGTGAACTGTCGAAAGCCGACTTCGCCGCCGTGGCAGCCGTGTTAAGCGATGTCCCGGAAGTGGAGATCATCGCCTGCGGGAAAGGCAGCGCCTATACACTGAAATCCTACAATGACGGCTTCAAGGCGATTGCCGCCCAGTACTACCACCGACTTGAAATGGTAGATAACTTCGACAATCTGAACGATATCTTCTTCAAATTTGGGCTTAATGTTTCAGATGACGAAATCCCGCGCATCCAGCCAATGCTGCATGAGAAGCTGGGCGATATCATGGTGCCCGTCACCACAGGCCACGGCAGTATCGACCTGATTATCCCCGGCGTGCATAAAGCCAATGGCCTGCGGATTTTACAGCGGCACTGGGGTATCGAAAACGGTGAGGTAGTGGCCTTTGGCGACAGCGGAAACGACGTGGAAATGCTGCGTCAGTCGGGCTTTAGCTTTGCGATGGCCAATGCAAGACCTCACATTAAAGAGGTCGCCCGGTTTGAAGCGCCGCACAACAACGATGAAGGTGTGCTGGATGTGATTGAGAAGGTGTTGAACCGGGAAGCGCCGTTTAATTGAGTTTACGTTCCCTCTCCCAAGGGGAGAGGGAACTGTCCGTGCTCGTACTGTTTTGTGGGGATCACTCAGCCCAACATCAACAGATTACGGCTGCAACGCATTCCCGACACGTTTATCCTTCAGGAACACTACCATCAGGGCAACCCACAGCACGCCGTTGGCGAGGTTAAACAGGCTGAACAACCCATTGCCGCCCAACGCGTAAGCGTGCTTGCTCACCTCGATACCGACAGTAAAAATCAGCATCTGTAACATGCCCATTGCGGCAGACACCGTACCTTTACTCATATCACTGGCAAACAGCGTCAGGCGAACCAGCCCGGCGTTCGCCAGCCCAATGCCAAAGGCATACAGACTCAGCCCGGCGGTCATCCACAGGTAAGCGTGTGATGACGCCACAGTCGCCACAGCTGCTACAATCAGCCCTGCCGCAATCGGCCAGCCGCCCATGATAATCAACGAACGTACGGTACGACGCGAAGTCAGACGCGCCAGCACCAGGTTACCGATTATCAGCGCGCCAAAAATCGGCACCTGTAGCAGGCCATACTCATAGCTGCTGAGCTTCTCGCCGCTGATGATAATGACCGGTGACTGCGCAATCCACGCCAGCAATGGCAGGCTGACAAAGCCCGTTGCCAGCGCGCCCGCCACAAAACGGACGTTTTTCAGCACCTCTTTGTAATCCCGCCCCAACTCTTTAAGGGACAGTTTTTCGCCCAACCGGGTGGCGGTTTCCGGCATCGCCCGATGCAGGCCAAAGAAGGAGATGGCCGCAAGCGCCGCAAAGAGAACAAACATCCCCTCCCACGGCGCGACATGCACCCATGCAGCCCCCACCAGCGGCCCAAGCAAGGGAGCAATCAGCGCGACGTTCGCCATCAGCGCGGTAATTTTGATGCACACCGCTTCTTCAAAGGATTCCTGAATCGCCGCATAGCCCACCGCGCCGATAAAGCACAAGCTCACCCCTTGCAGGAAACGCAGCAGTGTAAATTGCTCGATATTTTGCGCCAGCAGCGTGGCAAGGCAGGTCACGATAAACCACACCACGCCCGTCAGCATAACCGGACGACGGCCAATACGATCTGACAGCGGGCCTAACAGCCACTGTAAAAACATACCGCCAGCCAGATAGGCGGTCATGGAGGTCGGCACCCACTCAATGCCTGCGTTGTACTGTTCGACAACAGCCAACATACCCGGCTGGATCATATCGTTGCCGATGTAGGTTGAGAATTCGTAGAGCACCAGACACAGAGGGAAAAGTAACGCCTGACGTCCCAGACGATTACCGGAAGAAGAACGGTTTAACATGCAGTCTCTTTATGATGAAAAAATCGCGGTGAGTGTAATGAAATGCTGCTTCCTGAGATAGTCATTTATCGAGGAGAAACAGAAATAAAGCACCTCTATCCTGAATAATTCAGATTGCATAAAGGCGGCGATGCACAGGCAACCTGGAGTATGGCGAGTATATCGTCGTTGTTTAAGGTTTCCTTAAGTTGACACTAATATGATAGCCACATTTCACGTCACTGACCTTAATTATGGCACAAACCTCCAGCCGTTCAGAATTATCTAAGTTACCGACAAATAAGACAAAACGACTTTACCGTTTGCCGGGCCGCTTTTATGGTTATCAGCTTTTCGTGCTGATAGTCCTTGCCGTTTTGTTTACCTGGCTATCTCGCGATGAAACGCTCGACAGATGGATAACAGGCTTTTGGTATGACACCGCAGCGCAGCGCTTCCCGTTGCAGCAAAACCCGCTGCTGGATTTGTTAAACCACCGGCTGGCGAAGTACATCGCCATTGCTTTAGGCGCGGTGGCATTGTTTTACGGCGCGTACAAGCGTAACGCGAGGCTGGTTACCGCCGCGCTGTTGATGGGGCTTGGTGCACTGGTCGTTGGCGTGCTGAAAAGCGTTAGCCATCACAGTTGTCCGTGGGATCTGGTGGAATATGGCGGTAAGGCAGTCTCTTACTCCCTGTTCAGCGCTGCTCCGGCAGACAGTGGCCCGGGTCGCTGCTTCCCGGGTGGACACGCCTCCAGCGGTTTTATGGTCATGGGTCTGTTTTTTGCCTTCTGGCGCGAGCGCCCTCGTCTGGCATGGAGCTTCGTTGTGCTGGGCGTTGTGTTAGGTCTGGCAATGGGTTACGGCCAGGTCATGCGCGGGGCGCATTTCTTCTCTCACAACCTGTGGGCTGGGTGGTGGGTCTGGTTTTCTCAGGTGGTGGTCTACGGACTTGTTTCCACCCGGTTTGCTAAAGAGTAACGACACTATGTTAGAACATCTGAATTACGGGCTGTTTTATCTGATCAACGCCACACCGGCTTCCCCGGAGTGGTCTATCGATATCGCCACCTTTTTTGCAAAGGATCTGATTAGCATTGTTCCACTCCTTGCCGCGATCCTCTGGCTATGGGGCCCGCGCAGCCAGGTCAACTCCCAGCGTCAACTGGTGATCAAAGTTGCCATGGCGCTTGCGGTGAGCGTGCTGGCAAGCTTTGCGCTTGGGCATATTTTTCCTCACGATCGTCCTTTCGTTGATCATGTGGGTTATACCTTCCTGCACCATGCACCGGATGACTCCTTCCCAAGCGATCACGGTACGGTGATCTTTACCTTCGCGCTGGCGTTCCTGTTCTGGCACCGCGTCTGGTCTGGCGCTGTGCTGATGGTTGTCGCCGTCGCTATCGCCTGGTCGCGCATCTATCTGGGCGTGCACTGGCCGCTGGATATGGTGGGCGGTTTCCTCGTCGGATTGATTGGCTGCGTGAGCGCGGCGATCCTGTGGAGTCTGTTTGGTCAGGCGCTTTATAACGGGCTGTCGCAGCTTTATCGCACGCTTTTTGCCATCCCGATCCGCAAGGGTTGGGTGCGTGACTAACCCCAGCCCAACAGGTTACACTTGAGCCCCCGCATTGCGGGGGCTCACTTTTTCACCCCGAGGAATTATGGAAACACGTCGCGATGACCGCATTGCTCAGCTGCTTCAGGCGCTGAAGCGCAGTGATAAGCTGCATCTTAAAGAAGCCGCAAACCTGCTTGGCGTTTCTGAGATGACCATTCGTCGTGACCTGAACAGCGACAGCGCGCCCGTCGTGCTGCTGGGCGGGTATATTGTTCTTGAGCCCCGCAGCGCCAGCCATTATCTGATAAGCGACCAAAAGACGCGTCTGGTTGAAGAAAAGCGTAAAGCCGCACGTCAGGCCGCCTCTCTGGTACAGCCTCATCAGACGTTATTCTTTGATTGCGGGACGACAACCCCGTGGATAATCGAAGCCATAGACAGCAGTCTGCCTTTTACCGCCGTTTGCTATTCGCTGAACACCTTCCTTGCCTTGCAGGAAAAACCCGAGTGTCGGGTGATTCTCTGCGGTGGTGAGTTCCACGCCAGCAATGCTATCTTTAAGCCGCTTAATCTCCAGGACACGCTCAGCAACCTGTGCCCGGATATCGCCTTTTATTCCGCGGCCGGGGTCAATGTGCAGCAAGGGGCGACCTGTTTTAACCTGGAAGAGTTACCCGTGAAGCACTGGGCGTTAAACGCGGCGCAGTATCATGTCCTGGTGGTTGATCACAGTAAGTTTGGCAAGGTCCGTTCAGCACGAATGGGCGAGCTGGCACGCTTTGACGCGATCGCAAGCGATTGTCGCCCGGATGATGAACTGGTCGCCCATGCGAAGGCACAGCAGATTAAGTTGATGTATTAACCCTCTCCCACAACAAAAGGGCAAAGAGTGTAGGCCGGGTAAGGCGAAGCCGCCACCCGGCAAAAAAATCAGAACCAGCTACCAAACCAACCGTGGAATTTCATCATCACGAAGTCCCACATCCGGCTAAAGAACCCACCCTCTTCAACTGCTTCCATCACAATCAGCGGACGCTGTTCAATCGATTTGCCATTAAGCTGGAAATCAATAGTGCCGACCACCTGGCCTTTTTTCAGCGGCGCAGTGAGTTGGCTGTCGGTCAGGGTATAGCTGGCTTTCAGGTTTTTCAGCTGACCACGCGGAATGGTTACCGATCCACCCTCGCCTGCGCCAAGGTTGACCTCGCTCTTGTCGCCAAACCAGACTCGCTGGCTAATGAAGGTGGCATCAGGTTTGATAGGCGTAACGGTTTCGAAGAAACGGAAGCCCCAGGTCAGCAGTTTTTCCGATTCGTTAAAGCGAATACGGTCGGTTTTAGTACCCAGCACCACTGAAATCAGGCGCATATCGCCCTGAGTTGCGGAAGCGACAAGGTTGTAACCCGCGCCTGCCGTTGTCCCGGTCTTCATGCCATCAACGTTAACGTTGCTGCTCCACAGCAGGCGGTTGCGGTTCGGCTGGCGGATCTTATTGAAGGTAAACTCTTTTTCTTTGTGGATGGCATATTCGTCCGGCACGTCGTGGATAAGCGCCTTCCCTAACAACGCCATGTCACGCGCGGTACTGAACTGACCCGGCGCATCAAGGCCGTGCACGGTTTTAAAGGTGGTATTGCTCAGCCCGAGCTTCTGGGCATAGCCATTCATCAGGCCAATGAAGGAGTCCTGGCTGCCCGCGACATAATCAGCCAGGGCGATACAGGCATCGTTACCTGACTGAATAATCACCCCTTTATTTAAATCTGAGACTGAAACCTGATCGCCAGGCTTAAGGAACATCACCGAAGAGCCACGCAGCGCGGGGTTACCGGTCGCCCAGGCATCTTTCCCGATGGTGACCATATCTTCCAGCTTGATCTTACCGGCTTTTAACGCCTGACCGACCACGTAACTGGTCATTATTTTGGTCAGGCTGGCCGGGTCAAGCTGCTCGTCGGCGTTGCCTTCCGCCAGCACTTTGCCGCTGGCGTAATCCATTAAGATCCAGGCACGCGCATCAACAGGCGGGGCTTCAGGAGCTGCCTGCTCAGCTGCGTAGAGTGTCGGTGCAAAAAGAAAAAGAAGCGCAGAGCCTGCCGCCAGGCTGCGCAGAGAAGAAGTTTTTTGCGTCATAAATGCCACCCGAGTGTCCATTCAAAAAATTACGTCACATCACCGTGTCGCAAGAAGCGATGAGTAATAGCGCACTAAATCTGTTAAAGAAACCTAAACCAGGTAAAGTTTTTAAAGTTTATGCAATAACATCCGGATACGCTTTGATCAGCGTGATTTTTTTGTCTTCTGTTGCGTAATTGTTAGGTTTATCTCACCATGTCGAATTGCTGGCTCTGATTCACATCTCAGGTTGTTTGACTATTTCGGGAGTTAATATGATTACGCTGTGGGGCAGGAACAACTCAACCAACGTTAAGAAAGTCCTCTGGACGCTGGAAGAGCTGGATTTACCGTTTAAGCAGATTATGGCGGGTTTGCAGTATGGGGTGAACAAAGAGGCCGAATACCTGGCCATGAACCCGAACGGCCTGGTGCCACTGCTGCTTGACGATGAAACGAACATTACGCTCTGGGAATCCAACACCATCGTGCGTTACCTCGCCGCCCAGTACGGTCAGAGCCGCCTGTGGGTGGAAAGCCCGGCAAAACGCGCCCAGGGTGAAAAATGGATGGACTGGGCGAACCAGACGCTCTCTCCAACTCACCGGGTTATCCTGATGGGGCTTATCAGAACCCCGGAAGCAGAACGTGATTACCCGGCCATTCACGCCGCGCAGGACGCCTGCGAAACACTGTTTGCGTTAATGGACGATGAACTGGCGAAACATAAATGGTTCTCGGGTGACGCGTTCGGTGTGGGCGATATTGCCGTCGCACCATTTGTCTGGAATCTGACCAATATGGGGCTGAAGTGGACGCCACGTCCTCACCTTGAACGCTGGATCAAACAGCTCAGTGAGCGCCCGGCCTATCAACATGCAGTAATGACGCCCGTTTCCTGATTATCCCCCGGACGGGCTGACTTTCAGCAGTTGCCCGTCCGATTCGTCCGTCAGGATATACAGCGCCCCGTCTGGCCCCACGCGGACATCGCGAATACGCTGCCCTCTGTCCTCCAGAATGCGGCCATCCTCGGTTACACTGTTGCCTTTAACGCTCAGCACAATCACCGCCTTTTCCTTTAACGCTCCAATAAAGAGTTTGTTCTTCCACTGCGGGTGTACATCGCTGTTATAGAACGCCATTCCGCTCACGGCGGGCGAAACTTTCCAGTAAAACAGCGGTGGCTCAGTACCTTTAACCTGTTCGCCTTGTGATTCCGGGATCTTCAGGCCGCTGTAGTTGATACCGTATGTCGCCAGCGGCCAGCCGTAGTTTTTGCCTTTTTCCGGGATATTGATTTCATCCCCGCCGCGCGGGCCGTGTTCATTGAGCCACAGCGTGTTACTCCAGGGGTTCATCGCCATGCCCTGCGGGTTACGAATGCCGTAAGACCAGATTTCAGGCCGCGCACCGGGCGTATTCACAAAAGGGTTATCTCGCGGGACTTTCCCGTCCTGGGTCAGACGCACTACTTTCCCCTGTAGCTTGTCCAGCGCCTGCGCGGTCGGTCGCTGGTTGTTTTCGCCAAGGCCGATAAACAGATACCCTTTGTTGTCGAACACCAGCCTTCCGCCGAAGTGATTCCCCGTCGAGAGTTTTGGCATCTGGCGGAATACCACCTGGAACCCTTCAATCCGTGATACATCGTCGCTCAGGCGGCCATACCCTACCGCAGTACCGGCTTTCCCGTCGTGGCCCACTTCGGCATAGCTTAGCCAGACTCGCCGCGATTGTGCGAAATCAGGTGCCAGCACCACATCCAACAAGCCACCCTGCCCGCTCGCCCACACCTTAGGGACGCCAATAATCGGATCGGAAAGCCCCTTCCCTGCCTGCCAGTGCCTGAGCTGCCCGCCACGTAAGGTCACCAGCAGGCCATTGTTGTTGGGTAAAAATGCCAGCGACCAGGGGTGATCGAGCCTGTTCTGCAACACCTCGACCTTGACCGCATCGGGCGCAGCAAACAGAGAAACGGGAAATAACAATGCAGGCAGGAAAATCAGCGAGGATCGATGCATAACGCGCTCCTTTATCAGCAGATGGCATAAAGGTTAGCTACTCAGCCCGCGCGCGTTATCACTTTTACAAAAGCTTAATCAGATGGGGGAGTTGCCTCCCCCAGGGCTTAGTGCTGTTCGAGCTGGGCGTGCTCGTTCAGACACATGATGCAAAGAGAGATCGTAGTCAGGCAGTGTTCGAGCTTCTCCGCGTTGACGGTAATAAACGTTGGGCAGTCGTGGCGTCCGGTCATCAAACATACCCCTGCGATGGAGAGCACCTCGGCGGCACGACGCAGAGCCAACAGCTCACTTTCAGCGTACTCCGCTTTCAGGATGGGTGCTTTTTCACGCATGAAGTTGCAAAGTTCAAAGAAATTATCACGCAGATGTTCGCTTTCGCTGACTGACATATACCCTTTCGCCGTCCTCAGTTGCAGGTAAGCCGCAAGATCGATTCGGGCGTTGATCAGCTTGTTCAGCAGATCGCGTTTCAGTCTGTCAACGGACATGCTATTTCCTCCTCTGTCAGCCTTTGTGCACCTTCAGGATAAGTACAATTTTTGTTCAATTTACTGCCTCAGATCAATAAAACGCAACTGATTAACATCATTTACAATGTTACAACTTCTCCCCCCGGAAGGCGCTTCAATCAGGCCTATGCTATTTTTTTAACAGGATTGTTTTGTCTGTCACCATGCAGACCTTGAGGGGAATATGTCGACAATTCCAGTGTCAGAAAAAATATGTTCATTATCAAAGATTGACCTGAACCTGCTGACCATCTTTTGCTTAATTTATAGCGTGGGAAGTATTTCCAAAGTGGCCGACATGCTGAATATCTCGCCATCTGCGGTGAGTCAGTCACTGAGAAAACTGCGTGAAATGATGGGCGATAACCTGTTTGTCCGCAGCGGGAACATGCTGCTGCCTACGGTGTTTTCAGATGAACTTTACGACAACACCATCTCTATTATCGACCGTCTCTCGACGCTACTGCCCGGCTCGACACCGACGCTCAAAAAGCGCCTGACCCTGTATACCGAATCCTTTATCTCCCCACTGGTAGTGCCTGAACTAACAGAAAAACTGCTGCTGGCCAATTCCGACATCAGCCTGTTACACCGCACCGCCGACCTCAATGAGCAAAAAATAATAGAGTTGCTGAATATGCGCCAGGCAGACGTGGTGTTCTCCACCTTTGCCATTGAAAACAGCAATATTGCCTGTCAAAAAGTGTGCGATATGAAGCTGGTACTGGTCGCGGCGCAGGATAACCCTCGTTATGGCGATACGGTCACCGAGGCGTTATTCCGCGATGCCAGTCTGGTGGGGTACAACACGCGCAATGAGAAGATTATTTATTATCGCAGCATCGTGGATAAAAAATTTCGCTCCAGCGAGAGATGTCTGCTGACCACCTCGTTTGCCTCGATTTTAATCATCATTGCCAGAACCGAATGTCTGGGCATTATTCCTGAGCGGGCGTTCGCCACCTATTCGGAAATGTATAAACTCAAACGAATCGAAACGCATTTCCCGCTGCCACAGTTCAGCATTTACTCCTCATACAGAAAGGAGAACAACACGTTGCTCTCCTCTGTACTGGATGGTTTGTTGCAATAACCCCCTTCCTGAAGGTCGGGGGTTACGCGCTTACAGCCGTGTTTTACCGATATGCCAGATGTTGTCGGCATACTCCTGAATGGCGCGGTCAGACGAGAAATACCCCATGTTGGCAATATTATGCATCGCGCTGGATGTCCACTCCGCCGGATGACGGTACAGCTGATCCACTTTATTCTGACACTCAACGTAGCTACGGTAATCTGCCAGCACCTGGTAGTGATCGCCGAAGTTAATCAGCGAATCCAGCAGGTTACGATAACGATCAGGCTCCTGCGGGCTAAAGTGCCCGGTGCCGATTTGCGTCAGTATCTGACGCAGTTCCTCATCCTGTTCGAAGATTTTGTGCGGGTTATAACCACCGCAACGCAATGCTTCAACCTGCCGCGCCGTATTCCCGAAGATGAAGAAATGCTTCGCGCCAACGTGCTCCTGCATTTCGATATTGGCGCCATCCAGCGTCCCTATGGTCAGCGCGCCGTTCAGGGCAAATTTCATATTGCTGGTCCCTGAGGCTTCTGTCCCCGCCAGTGAAATCTGTTCAGAGAGATCCGCCGCCGGAATAATCATCTGCGCAAGGCTGACGCTGTAATCAGGGATAAACACCACCTTGAGCTTGCCGCCAATTTGCGGATCGTTATTCACCACCTGCGCCACATCGTTAATCAGGCGGATGATCTGCTTGGCCATGTAGTACGACGACGCCGCCTTACCCGCGAAAATATTTACCCGAGGAACCCAGTTCGCCTCCGGGTTTGCCTTAATGCGGTTATAGCGTGAGATAATGTGCAGCACATTCATCAACTGACGTTTGTATTCATGAATACGTTTCACTTGCACATCGAACAACGCCCCCGGGTTCACGACAATGTTAAATTGCGTGGCGATGTAATCAGCAAGACGTTTTTTATTCGCCCGCTTCGCCCGATAAATTGCCGAATTCACGGACGGGTAATCGATATACCATTTCAGTTCGCTGAGCTGGTTTAAGTCCGTTCGCCATGCCGGGCCAATATTCGTGTCCAGCACTGTGGCAAGCGACGGGTTGGCAAGCGCCAGCCAGCGACGCGCGGTGACACCGTTGGTGACGTTGGTAAAGCGTGTTGGGAAAATTCGCGCAAAATCAGCAAATAACGACTGTGACATTAAATCGGAATGCAGCTCCGATACACCGTTCACCTTATAGCTCACCACAACCGCCAGCCAGGCCATGCGCACAACGCGGCCATGTGATTCATCCACCAGCGACACGCGGCGCAGCAGGTCACCATCATTGCCATGTTGTTCACGCACCTTGTTCAGGAAGCGCTCGTTGATGTCGAAAATAATTTGCAGATGGCGCGGCAGAATGCGGCTCAGCATCGCCACAGGCCAGGTTTCCAGCGCTTCACTCATCAATGTATGGTTGGTGTAGGAGAAAATCTGGCATGTCACGTCCCAGGCTTTATCCCAGCTGAAATTATGGTCATCAATCAATACCCGCATCAGTTCCGGGATAGAGAGCACCGGATGGGTGTCGTTGAGGTGAATAGCAATCTTCTCAGCCAGATTGTCATAGGTTTTGTGCAGCAGATAATGGCGATTCAGGATGTCCTGAATGGTTGCCGAAGCCAGGAAATAGGCCTGCCGCAGACGCAGTTCGCGCCCGGCTTCCGTTGAATCATCGGGATAGAGCACGCGCGAGATCTTGTCGTAGTGATAGGTGTTTTCTCCCGACTCTGACACCTCTTCCTGCGCCAGGCGTGCAGCATTAATTTCGCTATTCACCTGCACATTCCACAGGCGCAGCGTATTCGTGGTATCGATTTTATAACCGGGAATAATTTGGTCGTGCGCCACCGCCAGGATCTCTTCGGTATCAATCCAGCGAGAAATATTACCTTCCTGCTGGACCCGGCCACCAAAGCGCACTTTATAATGCGTATTATGGCGTTTAAATTCCCACGGGTTGCCATATTCCAGCCAATAGTCAGGCGTCTCTTTCTGTCGCCCATCAATAATATTTTGCCTGAACATACCGTAATTATAACGGATACCGTAACCACAGCCCGGCAGACCTTGCGTCGCCAGAGAGTCGAGGAAACAGGCCGCCAGACGACCTAAACCGCCATTCCCCAGACCGGGATCATTTTCTTCATCAATTAATTCTTCGAGATCCAGTCCCATAGCATCCAGCGCGCTTTTCACTTCGTCGTAAATACCCAGTGATAACATTGCATTAGACAATGTGCGGCCGATTAAAAACTCCATCGAGAGATAATAAACCTGGCGCTCGTCCTGGGAGAACTGCGCCCGGTTGGAGCGATGCCAGCGCTCAACCAGCTGGTCACGCACGGCATACAGTGTGGCATTAAGCCATTCGCGATTGGTTGCGATAACAGGATCTTTGCCGACGGTATAAAGCAGTTTATCAATAATCGTTTTTTTCAGTGCTTCAATATCACAATGGTGTGATGTGTGTGTGATGATATTTTGCATAAGCGACCCTCTTCAGGTATCTGAATAATTATAGAAATAAACAGGTAAAATGTTATTTAAAATAAAATTAAAATATTACGCCTGATGTTTTTTAATATGATTTTTGACCGCTGTTTTTAATTCAGCCCGAATTCTGCGCTGAGTTAATCCGGTCGCGACAGCGATATAAGGAACGGAGACGCCATGAGAGTGAAGCGTTTTGGCCATTGCTAATTTTGACTGAACATAGATATCTTTCATTGAGAACCTCACAGGTGTAGTTGATGTGGTGAAAGATATCGCCTGGTGACTTTTTAGCCAATTAGCAACGCTTAAAGCCGGGATAAGTAATTCTAAACAGTGTTCAGCAGCAAAGCAGTTAACCTGCGGCAGACAGACAAGGCCACTTCAGCACACAGATCTGTATAAATCCCCCGCGGAACGCTGTAAAATCCCGCCCTGATAACTCCATAATTGATGAATTTTTAACCTATGAGCAATGTTACGCACCAGCCGAAAATCGGCTTCGTCTCCCTGGGCTGCCCGAAAGTCTAAAATAATACATTGCTGCCTTTTTTCTGATCCCCAGTATGACTGGCTTAGGCGAAAAAAAGCCGGGATATAAACCCGGCGCTTTTAATCAACATTTAATGCTTAGTGTCACAGGCTCATTCTTCACGAAAACCCGGTTTACCATTGGCTTTGCGCCATTCTTTGATCTCCTGAACAACTCCTTCAGGGCTATCTTCGCGGTCATCTCGGGGATAAAAGATGAGGTCAGATCCGTCAGGATGTTCGGTCAGGCGCTTAAACTCCAGTATGTTTTTGATATCTTCACTTTCTGAAGTATCCGCAACGTTGAAGAGTGAACGAACAAACTCCAAGAATTCGCTTTCTGTATAGTCACTTATACTTTTCAATTACTCACCTCGATGGATCTCAATGTGGCGTTTCGGTGTTACAACGCCCATGTTGTCAACGTCGTACACTTCGCCGCCTTCACTGATCGGTCTAATATGATGAATATCATATTTGATCTTGCCGCCAACTTGTTCGGATTCTCTCGGAGCGGGTGCTTTTCCTGCTCGAATATTACCTAAGTTGCCTCGTTTAAACTGTTGACTCAATTCCGGGTCTTTCGAAACTTCCAGCCAGAATGCTTGCCTGAAGCCGTCAAAGTTGGAGAATGTACGCCCACGCAGTTTATCGGCAATCTGTGACGGGATAGGCGAACCGTTGCCCTGATTCGCATCAGCTAACCAGGTGCCAGTTACCTTCTGACCTTTGCCTGTGACTTGCCCCGGCAGGTTGCGAAGATAAACATAAATCGGGTCAAACGTCCCCAACGGATGCACCAGAATATAGTCCCGGAATGGGCGCTCTCCCGGTGCTGGCGTTTCCGTTGCCCACGGGCTGTTAATCTCACTTTCAGGGTAAACCAGCACGTTTGGCGGAATGTAGATGTTATCCTGATTTCCAGTGTTGGATGGTGAAGCATATCCCGGATCGTCAGGTGTCCAGACGATTGTCGGCTTGCTTGCGCCATCTTCCCAAAACTCGTAATTTCCGGTGGTTATGTTTTTCTGGAGCATACGCACCGGCACTTTATCCTGACCGCCTCTGGCGCTGACGTGGAAACCTTTCGGTCTCATAGTGCCGTACTGGTCAGCTTCCCAGCGGAAACGTACACGGGTCGGAACATCTTCTTTATTCCGGGCGGCCTGCTCAAGGCGCATCCTGTCGATATAGTCCTGCTCACCGCTGTTGAGTTTTGGCGAGTAGAACATACCAAACAGAAAAACTGTTGTGGGGTTGGGGGCTATCCAGCGACCAGCGGTTGCAAAATTCCCACCGATTTTTTGCAGTGCCGCATATCCGGCCTCGGTTGTTACACCTGTCGTGATCCCGGTAGTTGTCGCGGCTCTTGCTGTTGCCATTCCTGCTGTCGCTGCGACTTTGGTTGTGTCCGGGGAACTGAAAAGGCGCTTATACCACGGGCGATTGTCTTCCGGTGGTGGAGTGGGGGCGGCTGGTTTGTGTTTCTTTGCTGCCTGCGCGTGCTGAACAGGTTCTTCTATTGGTTGTTCTGCTTGAGGAGTTGCACGGTAATAGCCAGCATGACCAAAATTATCAACGGATTCCTGATCAGTTCCTGCGTCAGTGCAGCCTTCACCTCGCAAACAGGATTTTGCAAAAACAGGCAGAGCACTCAGGGCAGCCGCAACGGTGGCGGCTTTGTTTACTGGTGGTTCAGATACCCCGAACGGATCGTTGATTTGTACGGTTCCAGGTGCGATAAGAAAATTGGTCCCTTGCGGACACCCGCAACGGATTTCTGCACCGTCCACCGCGACCGCGACGCGGTTTGAGCATCGGGGATCGCCGCTAACAATTACCCCCACCTCTCCGCATTTCGGGCAAGGAGTGGTCTTATCGCCGATATAGAGTTTCCACTTGCCCATGACAGACATACCAGGGCGGGCGGCAATACATTGTGCACCTGTAGAGGTTTTATCTCCATGTAGTCCAACATTTTTACCATGAACAGTGCAGCCTCTGTTTACAAATGCCATAGTGACCGCCTTAGTTCAGAAAATTCACTGATGTACTGTTGCATAAGTCCTTCTACTTGTTATAAAAATAATCCACCAGGTCATTTTACAATCAATAACCATACTTTCAATGAGCATTAGTTCTAAATAAAACATCGTTTCTTAACCAGTAGAATCGGTTGGCACTGAAAAGCCGCCGCGAGCGCAATTCTTCAGTACAAATTTCCTCCCAACCTCTGTAGAATCCGTGCCCTGACCATTCCAAAAATCGAACAATTTTTAACCTATGAGCAATGTTACGCACCAGCCGAAAATCGGCTTCGTCTCCCTGGGCTGCCCGAAAAACCTGGTGGATTCCGAACGTATCCTGACCGAACTTCGCACCGAAGGCTATGACGTGGTGCCAAGCTACGACAACGCCGACATGGTGATCGTAAACACCTGTGGTTTTATCGACAGCGCGGTTCAGGAGTCTCTGGAAGCCATTGGTGAAGCCCTGACTGAAAACGGCAAAGTGATCGTTACCGGCTGCCTGGGTGCCAAAGTGGATCAAATCCGCGAAGTGCACCCAAAAGTACTGGAGATCACCGGCCCGCACAGCTATGAGCAAGTACTGGAGCACGTGCACCACTATGTGCCAAAACCAAAGCACAACCCGTTCCTGAGCCTGGTGCCAGAACAGGGTGTAAAACTGACTCCGCGCCACTATGCGTACCTGAAAATTTCTGAAGGCTGCAACCATCGCTGCACCTTCTGCATCATCCCGTCTATGCGTGGTGACCTGGTGAGCCGCCCAATTGGCGAAGTGCTGGCGGAAGCCAAACGTCTGGCTGATGCTGGCGTGAAAGAGCTGCTGGTGATCTCTCAGGATACCTCTGCCTACGGCGTTGACGTGAAGCACCGTTCCGGCTTCCACAACGGCGAGCCGGTGAAAACCAGCATGGTTGGCCTGTGCGAGCAGCTTTCTAAACTGGGTATCTGGACGCGTCTGCACTACGTCTACCCTTATCCGCACGTTGATGACGTGATCCCATTGATGGCTGAAGGCAAGATCCTGCCATACCTGGATATCCCGCTTCAGCACGCAAGCCCGCGAATCCTTAAGCTGATGAAACGCCCAGGCTCTGTTGATCGCCAGCTGGCGCGCATCAAACAGTGGCGTGAAATCTGCCCGGACCTGACCCTGCGTTCAACGTTTATCGTTGGCTTCCCGGGTGAGACGGAAGAAGATTTCCAGATGCTTCTCGACTTCCTGAAAGAAGCACGTCTGGATCGCGTAGGCTGCTTCAAATACAGCCCGGTAGAAGGCGCGACGGCAAACGAACTGGCCGATCAGGTGCCGGAAGAAGTGAAAGAAGAGCGCTGGAACCGCTTTATGCAGCTGCAACAGCAGATCTCTGCTGAACGCTTGCAGGAAAAAGTGGGCCGCGAAGTTCTGGTCATTATCGATGAAGTGGACGAAGAAGGCGCGATTGGCCGCAGCATGGCAGATGCCCCGGAAATCGACGGCGCGGTATACCTGAACGGTGAAACCAACGTGAAGCCGGGTGATATCGTACGTGTGAAAGTCGAAAACGCAGACGAGTATGACCTGTGGGGTAGCCGGGTTTAATCTCCCGACTCCTCTTTTATAGGCCGGGTAAGGCGTATAGCCGCCACCCGGCACATTTCACTGCACTACCCTTTAATCCGCGGATCCAGCGCATCGCGCAACCCATCACCCAGCAGGTTAAACGCCAGCACGGTCAGGAAAATCGCCAGACTCGGAAATATCGCCACATGCGGCGCTATCACCATATCTGCCCTCGCCTCGTTGAGCATTGCTCCCCATTCCGGTGTTGGCGGCTGTGCCCCTAACCCCAGAAACGACAGACTCGCTGCAGAGATAATCGACACGCCAATACGCATCGTGAAATAGACCACGATGGATGACACCGTACCCGGCAGAATATGGCTGAACAGAATGGTGGTATCGCTGGCCCCCATACTGCGCGCCGACTCGATAAAGGTCTGCTGCTTAAGCACCAGCGTATTTCCGCGAACCAGGCGGGCAAACGCGGGGATGGAAAAGACCGCTACGGCGATAATCACGTTCGCCATCCCGCTACCCATAATGGCCACGACCGCGATGGCCAACAGGATGCCAGGAAACGCGAATAACACATCGCAAATGCGCATAGTGATTCTGTCCCACCAGCCTTCGTAGTACCCCGCCAGCAGGCCGAGCACCGTACCTATGGCTGCGCCTATCAACACGGCAAATACCCCGGCCGCCAGTGAGATACGGGTCCCCACCAGCACACGGCTAAAAATATCACGCCCGAGCGAATCCACGCCAAACCAGTGCAGCATCGAGGGTCCGTCATTCAGGCGGTCGTAATCAAAGTAATTTTCCGCATCAAAAGGGGCAACCCACGGGGCAAGGATCGCCACCACAATCAGCAGCAACACAAACAACCCTGCCGCCATGGCCACCGGCTGGCGGCGAAATCGCCGCCAGAACTCCAGCCACGGGGTTCTGATATGGTCCGGCTTTAACCCCGGCATGGCGTTCAAAACGGCCTGACGACGCCAGTTCAACAATCGCATCTTACTTATACCTGATAGCCGGGTTAATGGCGGCGTAGAGCACATCCACCACTAAGTTGATAAGAATAAACTCCAGCGAAAACAGCAGCACTTCGGCCTGAATAACCGGGTAATCGCGCATGTCGACGGAATCAACCAGCAAGCGCCCAAGCCCTGGCCAGTTAAACACCTTTTCCACCACAATCGAGCCGCCCAGCAAAAAGCCGAACTGAAGCCCCATCATCGTGACAACCGGGATCATCGCATTGCGAAAACCATGCTTGAGGATGACCCACTTCTCGCTTACCCCTTTCGCCCGCGCGGTGCGGATATAGTCTTCGCTCAGCACATCGACAAACGACGCGCGCGTAAACCGCGCCATCACCGCCGCCACGGCAGCCCCCAGCGTGAGCGATGGCAGAATGTAGTGTTTCCAGGTATCCGCCCCTACGGTCGGCAACCAGCCAAGCTCAACGGAGAAAACCTGCATCAGCAGCATCCCAAGCGCAAACGCCGGGAAGGAGATACCGGTCACGGCCAGCGCCATGCCCAGTTTATCCGGCCAGCGGTTACGCCACACGGCCGCGACAATCCCGGCCACCAGGCCAAACAGCACCGCCCAGGTCATGCTGGCGATAGTGAGCCAGAACGTCGGCATAAAGCGGCTGGCAATCTCTTCCGATACCGGGCGGCGCGACACCATCGACATGCCAAAATCGCCCTGCAACACGTTGCCGATATAGTGCAGGAACTGCTTATACAACGGCTGATCGAGTCCCAGCTGTTTGCGAACCAGCTCAATCACTGACGCATCCGCTTCTGGCCCTGCGATTAACCGCGCGGGATCACCCGGCAGCATATGGACGAACAAAAACACCAGCACCGCCACAATCAGTAGCGTAGGGATAAGCCCCAGCAGGCGTTTAAATACATAATTCAACATGCCTTTCCCTCTCATCCCGCAGGCCGTCGCCTGCGGGAATGAGTCTTTTATTTCAAATCAGCGTCATCAAAACTAAAGCCCGTATCCGGCATGATGTAGAACCCGGTCAGCGCTTTGTTATGCGCCGAAACCAGCTTTTCTACCACCAGCGGTACCCACGGAGACTCTTTCCAGATAACGTCCTGCGCATCTTTATAGAGACGCGCCTTCTCTTCTGGTTTTGTGGTTTTCAGGGCATCCGCCAGGTCTTTGTCCACCTGCGGATTGCTGTAGAACGCAGTGTTAAACAGCGTCGGCGGCCAGTTCTGCGAGGCAAACAGCGGCGATAGCGCCCAGTCTGCTTCGCCGGTCGATGCCGTCCAGCCGGTGTAGAACATTCTCACGCCGCTCTCTTTTTGCCCTTTACCTTCCACCTCTGCGGCGCGCTGCCCGGCATCCATCGCCGTGACCTGCGCTTTGATCCCCACCTGTGCCAGCTGCTGCTGGGTGAACTGCAACACTTTTTGCGCAGTACTGTGATTATGCGACGACCACAGCGTAGTGCTAAAGCCATTCGGGTAACCCGCTTCTTTCAGCAGCTCGCGCGCTTTGGCCGGATCGTACGGCCACGGCTGATAACTTTGCGCATAAGCAATGGCTGGCGGCAGCACTCCGGTTGCGGGGGTTGCATAACCGGCAAATGCCACTTTCACCAGCGCCTGGCGGTTTATCGCGTAGTTGATGGCTTCACGCACTTTCGGGTTATCAAACGGTTTTTGCGTGACGTTCATGCTGATGTAGCGTTGCATGATAGACGGGCTGGCCACCAGCTCAAGCTTGCTGTTTTTTGCAAGGATTGCCGCCTGCTCGTAGGGAATGGGGAAGGCAAACTGCGCCTCACCCGTTTGCAGCATCGCCGCACGGGTGTTGTTATCAACCACAGGACGCCAGGTAATCGTGTCCAGCTTCGGCAAACCTTTCTGCCAGTAACCGTCGAATTTTTTCACCTTCACAAAATCGGTCTGATTCCAGGTGACCAGTTCGTACGGCCCGGTGCCAACAGGATGGAAGCCAATCTCTTTACCGTATTTTTTCAGCGCTGCCGGGGAGATCATCGCCGTTGCCGGGTGCGCCAGAATATTGATAAACGCGGAGAACGGTTCTTTCAGGGTGATTTTCACCGTCGAAGGGTCAACGACCTCAGTGCTGGCGATGGTTTTAAACAGGTTATAACGCTTGAGGCTATTTTCCTGGTTACTGGCGCGATCGAGGTTAACTTTGACGGCTTCAGCATTGAAATCGGTGCCATCCTGGAACTTCACGCCGGTTTTGAGCTTTATCGTATACACCAGACCGTTGTCCGATATGGTGTAGCTTTCGGCCAGCACGTTTTTCAGCTTCATCTCTTTATCCAGGCCGAAAAGGCCCTGATAGAATGATTTGGCGACCGCCTGTGACAAGGTGTCGTTAGCGTCATACGGATCCAGGGTCGTGAAATTGGAGCCAACCGCAACAACCACATCTTTGGCAGCGAACGCGGGGGCTGCGGCCAGGGCTGCCGTCACGCTCGCGGCTAACAGCCATGTACGAGCAACAAATTTAACCATTGTGTTCTCCTGCCTGTTGTAAGTTATAACCGCGAGAATGCATTGTCCTGACGCGGAGGTGCCACAAAATGACCCGGACTGACTTCGCGAAGCGTCACGCGCTCCACCGATTCGCCCGGTTTACGAATATTGCCCGGCATCTCATCCTGCAACAGCACACGCTGGGCGTGGCGATGGGTAGGATCAGCAACCGGTACAGCCGCTATCAGCTTACGGGTATAGGGATGCTGCGGGTTTTCAAATACCGCCTGACGAGGGCCAATCTCAACAATCTGCCCCTGTAACATCACCGCGACCCGGTGGCTGATGCGCTCAACAACGGCCATATCGTGCGAGATAAATAAAAAAGCGATGCCCATATCCCGCTGTAGATCGAGCAATAAATTAATGATTTGCGCGCGAATAGAGACATCCAGCGCCGACACCGATTCATCGGCAATCACCACTTTCGGGTTCAGCGCCAGTGCGCGTGCAATACAGATTCGCTGCCGCTGACCACCGGAAAACTCATGCGGATACCGCCAGGCGTGTTCAGGCAGCAAGCCAACACGTTCCAGTAACCAGGCCACCCGCCGCTGGGCCGCATCACCATCGAGCAGGTTATGCACCCGCAGTGGCTCCATTATCGAATAGCCAACGGTATGACGCGGGTCGAGCGAGGCGTAGGGATCCTGAAAAATAAACTGAATATCCCGACGCAGCGGCTGGAGCTTACTGGAAGGCAGGGTATCAATACGTTCCCCGTTAAAGGTGATACTCCCTTCCTGAGACTCCACCAGCCGCAGCAACGCCCGCCCGGTGGTGGATTTACCGCAGCCCGATTCCCCGACCAGCGCCAGCGTTTCACCCGGCCAGAGATCAAAACTAACGTTCTCTACGGCATGAACTTCACGCTTCACGCGGTTAAACAGCCCACTGCGCAACGGGAAGCGGGTCACAAGATTGCGTACCTGCAAAACAGGTTGACCCGGTACAACCGTGTCCTGCTCTGTTTCAGCCTCCTGACGCCCGGTATCCCCCGGCGAAATCAGCGGAAAACGCCGCGGTAATGCGCTGCCGTTCATTGCGCCCAGACGCGGCACGGCAGCCAGCAATGCTTTGGTATAGGGATGTTCCGGGGCATGGAATATCTGCTCTACACTGCCCATTTCAACGGCAACGCCCTGGTGCATTACCAGCACACGATCGGCGACATCCGCCACAACGCCCATGTCATGAGTGATAAAAATCACCCCCATGTCCATTTCCTGTTGCAGCACTTTAATCAGTTGCAGGATCTGTGCCTGAATAGTCACATCCAGCGCGGTGGTCGGTTCGTCGGCAATCAGCACCGCAGGGCGACACGACAGCGCCATCGCAATCATCACGCGCTGGCGCATCCCGCCCGAAAGCTGATGCGGATAGCGCGACAAAATAGCCTGCGCCTCCGGAATACGCACCTGTTCCAGCATCCGTTTGGCTTCAGCCAGCGCTTCATCACCGCTTAGGCCCTGATGCAGGCGGATAGATTCTGCAATCTGCTCACCTACCGGGAAAACCGGGTTCAGGGAAGTCATCGGCTCCTGGAAAATCATCGCGATATCCGCGCCGCGTACCCCCTGCATTTGCGATGCGCTCAGTTCAGTTAAATCAATAACCTGTCGATTGCGACGACGCAGCAGCATCGTGTCGCACTCCACCTTTCCGCCCGACTGTTCGAGCAGGCGCATTAATGACAGCGCCGTGACCGACTTACCCGAACCGGACTCGCCTACAATCGCCAGCGTTTCACCACGATTAAGTGAAAACGATAGATTTTTTACTGCGGGGACGAACTGCCGCTCTTCCTGAAACGCAATATTCAGTTGTTGAACCGCCAGAACCTCGCGGCTGTCCAGCTTTTCACTGTGCGGCACGCATAACCCCCTTATTCACGATAAATCCCCGTACTGGGTGCATCTCCGGCATAGCCCCAGGCACGGTACATGCCTTCACTGTTAAAGGGCAACGCCACGTTCCCCTCATGATCCACAGCGATTAACCCACCCACACCGCCCAGCGCCGGGAGTTTTTCCATCACCACACGCTCACAGGCTTCCGCCAGACTCAAGCCGCCGTAATCCATCAGCGCGGTAATGTCATACGCTGCCAGTGCGCGAATAAACACCTCACCGGTTCCGGTACAGGAGACTGCCGCCGTGGCGTTATTGGCATAGCATCCCGCACCAGGGAGTGGGCTGTCGCCTACCCGCCCTGGCAGCTTATTGGTCATGCCACCCGTAGACGTTGCGGCGGCAAGGTTGCCGGCTTTATCCAGCGCAACCGCGCCTACCGTACCCATTTTGCTGTTCTCATCCAGCGGCGCGGTATGGTCAAGCTGTGTAATCCCCTCTGAGCGGGCATCCAGCAGTTGCTGATAGCGTTCCGGGGTCGAAAACAGGTCAGGCGATACCGATTCCATCCCGTGCGCAACGGCAAATTGTTCCGCCCCTGCGCCTGTCAGCAGGACATGAGGGCTGTTTTCCATCACCAGACGCGCCGCCAGAACAGGGTTACGCAGATGGCTTACCCCGGCAACCGCGCCGGCTTTAAGACTGACACCATCCATCACGCAGGCGTCAAGCTCGTGCGTTTCGTCGCGGGTAAACACCGAACCAATCCCGGCATTAAACAGCGGACACTCCTCGAGCAGACGAACAGCTTCGGTCACAACATCCAGCGCGCTCTCGCCCGCTTCCAGCATTCGCTGCCCTGTTTCCACAATATTATAAAGCGCGTCAATATAACGCTTTTCCTGCTCGGGACTGAGCTGCGCACGGGTGATTGCCCCTGCGCCGCCATGAATTGCGATTACCGCATTAACCATTTCGCCTCACCCACTCGCCTGATCAGCGGCTTTTTCTATAAATATCATTATCGTTGCTGATTCTTCAGATAATTTTTGAATATAGAAAGACGCCACGGTGATGTAAAGGGTACACCCATCGGGTCATACAGTTAGTGGCACTTTTCTGCCATAATGAGCGCTTTCGTTGTTACTCCGCAGGAGCCACCCATGGATTTTACCGCCGGACTGATGCCGCTCGACACGGCACTGACCCAGATGCTCAACCGCATTTCCCCGCTGCAAGACCACGAAACGCTGCCCTTAGTACGCTGTTTCGGTCGCATTGCGGCGCGCGATATCGTTTCTCCCCTCAACGTGCCGGGATTCGATAACTCCGCGATGGACGGTTACGCGGTACGCCTGGCGGATATCCAGACGGGTCTGGCGCTTCCGGTGGCGGGTAAAGCCTTTGCGGGCCAGCCGTTTAACGGTGAATGGCCTGCCGGGAGCTGCATCCGGATCATGACCGGCGCGCCAGTGCCAGCCGGTTGCGATGCTGTGGTGATGCAGGAAGAGACAGAACAAACCGACGAGGGCGTGCGTTTTACCGCCAGCGCCAAAGCAGGCCAGAACATCCGCCGCACGGGTGAAGATATTACGCTTGGCGCGACCGTTTTCAGCGCCGGGCAAAAACTGACGGTAGCGGAGCTGCCCGTGCTGGCGTCACTGGGTATCGCCGACATCGACGTTATCCGTCGTGTGCGCGTTGCAGTCTTTTCCACCGGCGATGAGCTGCAACTGCCAGGTCAGCCGCTGCAGGAGGGACAGATTTACGACACCAACCGCCTGGCGGTGCACCTGATGCTGGAACAGCTTGGCTGCGAAGTAGTCAACCTGGGTATTATTCCTGACGATCCCGAAAAGCTACGAGCCGCTTTTATTGAAGCGGATAAATGCGCGGATGTGGTGATAAGTTCCGGCGGTGTGTCTGTTGGCGAAGCGGATTACACCAAAACCATTCTTGAAGAGCTGGGCGAAATTGGCTTCTGGAAACTGGCTATCAAACCGGGTAAACCCTTCGCCTTTGGCAAGCTGGGGCGCAGCTGGTTCTGCGGCCTGCCGGGCAACCCGGTATCCGCAGCCCTGACCTTCTATCAGTTGGTGCAGCCGCTGCTGGCAAAACTGTCTGGCAATAAAGCCAGCCCGCTTCCGGTACGCCTGCGCGCGCGCGCGGCGACCCGTCTGAAGAAGTCACCGGGTCGTCTTGATTTCCAGCGTGGTATTCTGGCACGTAACGCTGATGGCGAGCTGGAAGTGAGCACCACGGGGCATCAGGGTTCGCATATTTTCAGCTCCTTTAGCCAGGGCAACTGCTTTATTGTGCTCGAGAGCGAACGCGGTCATGTGGAAGCAGGTGAATGGGTCGAGGTGGAAACCTTTAACCACCTGTTCGGGGGCTAATCATGACGGTGGAACTGAGCGATCAGGAGATGCTGCGCTACAACCGCCAGATTGTGCTGCGCGGTTTTGATTTCGACGGTCAGGAAGCGCTTAAGGCCGCCAGTGTACTGGTGGTGGGGCTGGGTGGTCTGGGCTGTGCCGCCGCGCAGTACCTGGCTGCGGCGGGTGTCGGTAGCATGACGCTGCTGGATTTTGACACCGTGTCGCTGTCTAATCTGCAACGCCAGACGTTGCACAGCGATGCCACCCTCGGCGAAGCCAAAGTCGAATCAGCAAAAACGGCACTAACCCGCATCAATCCCCACGTTCAGTTCACCCTTATTAACGCCATGCTTGAGGAAGACGCGCTGTTCGCGCAAATCGCCCGGCATGACCTGGTGCTGGATTGCACCGATAATGTCGCTATCCGTAATCAGCTAAATGCAGGCTGTTTTGCCCATAAAACACCGCTGGTTTCCGGGGCGGCAATCCGTATGGAAGGGCAAATCAGCGTGTTCACTTACGCCGAAGGCGAGCCCTGCTACCGCTGCCTGAGTCGTTTGTTTGGTGAAAATGCACTCACCTGCGTGGAAGCGGGAGTGATGGCACCGTTAGTGGGTGTAATTGGCTCAATGCAGGCGATGGAAGCGATCAAGGTACTGACCCGCTACGGCACGCCTGCGGCAGGCAAAATCGTGATGTATGACGCGATGACCTGCCAGTTCCGCGAGATGAAGCTGATGCGTAATCCGGGGTGTGAGGTTTGCGGAGGTTAAAGCAAACGGCAACCTTCAGGTTGCCGTTTTAATGTTTGCTCCCTCTCCCCGTGGGCTGAGGAATCCCCACAAAAATACGAGCACGGACGGCTCCCTCTCCTTTTCGGGAGAGGGCTGGGGTGAGGGGGAACATACGGCTGTGGTGGTCATTCCGTTCACTTTACGTTCCTTGCTACTCTGTCACCACAATACCGGTGAACGTGCCAGGGTAGCTCACCGCCGCTACCCTGGCGACCCGGGCTCCCGGCAAGAAAATAGTCGCTTCGCGATGCCCTCAGCGTTTGCTCCAGGCTAATCGGGGACGGGCGGATGAAACGTCCCTGTAAAGCCGCCCTCGCCGCGCATCCATGCGCGTCGCCCCGGCCTTCCGTAAACGCGTCGGCGATTTTCAGCCGGACCATGACACCGCTGTAAGTCCCTTAATTCAATGGCGTAATATCATCGCTGAATTAAAGACAAAAATTACTGGGGAACCCTCAGCCCTGTGTGAGAGGGTTGGGGTGAGGGCATCAGGCCGCACCCGTCAGATAGACGTCCGTCCAAATGCCCCCTGCCAGTCCTGCTCAAACTTCACAATCGCCGCATCCACAGCCGGTGATGCAATAAACTGCTGCGCCACATCCAGCGGCAGCGTAATTGACTCGCAACCCGCCAGCAGGCAGTCCAGCGCCTGACGCGGCGTTTTGAAACTGGCGGCCAGCACTTTGGACTGTGGAGCATGAAGCGACAACAACTGCTGTAACTCCACAACAGTCTGGATACCGTCCCCGCCCTGCGCATCCACACGGTTAACGTAAGGCGCAACATACTCAGCACCCGCCAGCGCGGACAACATCCCCTGTGCGGCACCGTATACCGCCGTGCCAAGCGTTGGAATACCTTCAGCTTTAAGCATTTTGATTGCCGCCAGCCCTTCTGCCGTCACCGGCACTTTTACCACCAGATCATTAATAATGGCACGCAGTTTACGCGCATCTTCCACCATGCCTTCTGCGGTGGTCGCCATTACCTGTGCAAACAGGCGACCTTTGCCACCCAGCGCGTCGTGCAGTTCAGGCAGTAAAACATCCAGCGGTGTTTTACCCGCCGCAACAATGCTCGGGTTAGTGGTTACGCCAGCCAGCGGGAAGATGCGGGCCAGTTTTTTGACTGCCGCAACGTCGGATGTGTCGAGATAAAGTTCCATGATGTAACCCTCAAAATTAGCCTGCATTTACCCTACCACGGCAAAACCTGCTCAAGAGTTGACCTGCATCAAGATAACTTTCATTCGAAAGTAATTTAATCTTCATATGCAAGATGAGAGGCGAAACAATGATCTTCAATATACAGCGTTATTCTACCCACGATGGCCCTGGTATTCGTACCGTGGTGTTCCTGAAAGGCTGCTCCCTGGGCTGCCGCTGGTGTCAGAACCCGGAAAGCCGCTCCCGTACCCGGGACGTGCTGTTCGACGCTCGTCTGTGCCTGGACGGCTGTGATCTGTGTCAGCAGGCAGCCCCGGGGTATATTGAGCGGGCATTAAATGGGCTGCTCATCCACCGCGAAAAACTGAACGCAGAAACGCTGGACGCCCTCACCGATTGCTGCCCGACTCAGGCTCTCACCGTCTGCGGTGAAGAACAGCAGGTCGAGGAGATTATGGCGACCGTGCTGCGCGATAGACCCTTTTACGACCGCAGCGGTGGCGGGATCACGCTCTCTGGCGGCGAACCCTTTATGAGCCCGGAGCTGGCGCACGCACTGTTTAAAACCAGCCACGAACAGGGAATTCATACCGCTGTTGAAACCTGTCTTCACGTGCCCTGGCACTATATCGAGCCATCCTTGCCCTATGTCGATCTGTTCCTGGCTGACCTGAAGCACGTGGATGGCGAGGTCTTCAGACAGTGGACGGACGGCTCGGCCAAACGCGTGCTGGATAACCTTAAGCGCCTTGCCGCTGCCGGAAAACAGCTCACCATTCGCGTGCCGCTGATCCAGGGCTTTAACGCCGATGAGGCCTCCATCACCGCCATCACTAATTTCGCCGCCGATGAACTGAACGTCCGCGATATTCATTTTCTGCCGTATCACACGCTGGGCATGAACAAATACACCCTGCTCAGCCAACCCTACTCTGCCCCTGATAAACCGCTGGATAATCCTGCGCTGCTGGATTTCGCGCAACAGTACGCCTGCCGGAAAGGGTTAACCGCGACCTTACGAGGATAAACTTATGACTACCCTGAATCTCAACACCCTCAGTGACCGTATTAAGGCACACAAAACCGCACTGGTGCACATTGTTAAGCCGCCAGTCTGTACCGAGCGCGCACAGCACTACACCGAGATGTATCAGCAGCACATGGACAAGCCGATCCCGGTACGTCGTGCGCTGGCCCTGGCGCATCACCTGGCGCAACGCACCATCTGGATCAAACACGATGAGCTGATCATCGGTAACCAGGCAAGTGAAGTCCGCGCGGCGCCAATCTTCCCGGAATACACCGTTTCCTGGATTGAAAAAGAGATTGATGACCTGGCGGATCGTCCGGGGGCAGGTTTTGCGGTAAGCGAAGAAAACAAACGCGTGCTGCATGAAATTTGCCCATGGTGGCGTGGGCAGACGGTGCAGGATCGCTGCTACGGCATGTTCACCGACGAGCAAAAAGGCTTGCTGGAAACCGGCATCATCAAGGCAGAAGGTAATATGACATCCGGTGATGCGCACCTGGCCGTGAACTTCCCGCTGGTGCTGGAAAAAGGCCTGGACGGGATACGTGCCAAAGTTTCCGAACGCCGCTCCCGTATCAACCTGACCGTGCTGGACGATCTGCATGGCGATCAGTTCCTGAAAGCGATTGATATTGTTCTGGAAGCGGTCAGCCTGCACATTGGACGTTTTGCCGCGCTGGCACGTGAAATGGCGTCAACCGAAACCCGTGAAAGCCGCCGTGACGAACTGCTGGCAATGGCTGAAAACTGCGATGTGATTGCCCACGAACCGCCAAAAACCTTCTGGCAGGCGCTGCAACTGTGCTATTTCATCCAGCTTGTCCTGCAAATTGAGTCCAACGGCCACTCAGTGTCGTTCGCCCGTATGGACCAGTATCTCTACCCATACTATCGTCGCGATGTCGAACTGAACCAGTCTCTCGATCGCGAACACGCCATTGAACTGCTGCACAGCTGCTGGCTGAAGCTGCTGGAAGTGAACAAGATCCGCTCTGGCTCACACTCGAAAGCGTCTGCGGGCAGCCCGCTGTATCAGAACGTCACCATCGGCGGTCAGAAGCTGGTGAACGGCGAGCCAATGGATGCGGTGAACCCGCTCTCTTACGCCATTCTCGAATCCTGTGGCCGTCTGCGCTCTACCCAGCCAAACCTGAGCGTGCGTTACCATGCGGGGATGAGCAACGATTTCCTCGACGCCTGCGTGCAGGTGATCCGCTGTGGTTTCGGGATGCCGGCCTTTAACAACGATGAAATCGTGATCCCGGAATTCATCAAACTCGGTGTTGAGAAAGACGATGCCTACGATTATGCGGCGATTGGCTGTATCGAAACCGCAGTCGGGGGCAAATGGGGCTATCGCTGTACCGGCATGAGCTTTATCAACTTTGCGCGAGTGATGCTGGCAGCACTGGAAGGTGGCCGCGATGCCACCAGCGGTAAAGTGTTCCTGCCACAGGAAAAAGCACTTTCCGCCGGTAACTTCGGCAACTTCGAAGAAGTGATGGCCGCGTGGGATACCCAGATCCGCTACTACACCCGTAAATCCATCGAAATTGAGTATGTGGTGGACACCATGCTGGAGGAGAACGTCCACGATATTCTCTGTTCTGCCCTGGTGGATGACTGTATCGAGCGCGCGAAAAGCATTAAGCAAGGTGGCGCGAAGTACGACTGGGTTTCCGGTCTACAGGTGGGTATTGCTAACCTCGGCAACAGCCTGTCAGCCATTAAAAAGCTGGTCTTCGAGCAGGGGGTTATCGGCCAGCAACAACTGGCGGCAGCACTTGCAGACGATTACGAAGGGTTAACCCACGAGCAGTTGCGCCAGCGCCTGATCAACGGTGCGCCGAAATACGGTAACGACGATGACAGCGTCGATTTACTGTTAACCCGCGCGTATGAAACCTATATTGCGGAACTTAAGCAGTACCACAACCCGCGCTACGGCCGTGGTCCAATTGGCGGTAATTACTACGCCGGGACATCTTCAATTTCGGCTAACGTACCGTTCGGCGCGGCGACGATGGCAACGCCTGATGGTCGTAAAGCGCATACGCCACTGGCGGAAGGCGCAAGCCCGGCTTCCGGCACTGACCATCTTGGCCCAACGGCGGTGATAGGCTCCGTAGGCAAGCTGCCGACTGAAGCGATTCTGGGCGGGGTACTGTTAAACCAGAAGCTGAACCCGGCAACGCTGGAAAACGATAGCGACCGCCAGAAGCTGATGGTCCTGCTGCGTACTTTCTTCGAGGTGCATAAAGGCTGGCATATTCAGTACAACATCGTATCGCGCGAAACGCTGATGGAAGCGAAGAAACACCCAGACCAGTACCGTGACCTGGTGGTGCGTGTCGCCGGTTACTCGGCATTCTTTACCGCCCTGTCGCCGGATGCGCAGGACGATATTATTGCGCGTACGGAACATACGCTGTAAAAAAATGCCCGGTGGCGCTGCGCTTACCGGGCCTACATCTTCTCCCCGTAGGCCGGGTAAGGCGAAGCCGCCACCCGGCTTACTGACTTTCATTCGAAATTAAATTTGTGCTCCCCGTCACCTTGTTATTAGAATGTTTCAAACGCAGTGACCCAGGAGCACAGTATGACCGTTAAAGTTATCGTCACCGATATGGACGGAACTTTCCTTGATGATGCCAAGCAGTACGACAGAGACCGCTTTCAGGCACAGTTTGAGCAGCTTAAAGCCCGTAATATTGCGTTCGTTGTCGCCAGCGGCAACCAGTATTACCAGCTCATCTCCTTCTTCCCGGAGCTGAAAGAGCAGATCTCCTTCGTGGCGGAAAACGGCGCGCTGGTTTTCGATCATGGCGAACAGATTTTCCACGGCGAGTTGACCCGTCATGAGTCGCAAATCGTCGTCGGCGAGTTACTGAAAGACAAAGGGCTGAATTTCGTGGCCTGCGGGCTGGAGAGCGCTTACGTCAGCGATACCGCCCCGGAAGAGTTTGTGAAGCTGATGTCAAAGCACTATCACCGCTTAAAACGCATCAGCGATTACCGCGAAATCAACGACATTCTTTTTAAGTTCTCCCTGAACCTGCCGGACAGCGATATCCCGAACCTTGTCGACAAACTGCATGTCTCGCTGGACGGTATTATGAAACCTGTCACCAGCGGCTTTGGCTTTGTTGATTTGATTATCCCGGGTCTGCACAAAGCCAACGGGATCAGCCGACTGCTGAAACGCTGGAAAATCTCCCCGCAGGAGTGCGTGGCCATCGGCGACAGTGGCAACGATGCGGAAATGCTGAAACTGGTGAAATATTCTTTTGCGATGGGCAACGCCGCACAGAGCATTAAAGACATCAGCCGCTATAGCACCGACGATAACAACCACCAGGGCGCGCTGAATGTCATTCAGGCCGTGCTCGACACACATTCCCCGTTCGACCTCTGATCGCTTCCCACCGGGGCGATGCCCCGGTACCTCACTCTTTTTTCATCCTGTGTTGCACGTCAAACTTTTAAACTTGCATTAACTTTTTTTTAACTTAAAGTATCACTTGTAGATATTTTTACTTTCGAATGAAAGATGCGAGGCTGTTATGACGTTGACGTTTACCAGTGAAATTTTGCCTGCGGACCACAAAGCAGCAATCCGTCAGATGAAACGCGAGTTACGTGCGCAGATCGGTGACGTACAGGCGGTGTTCGACAAGCTCAGTGATAACATCGCCACCCGTGTGGCAGAAATTAACGCGCTGAAAAATAAGGGCGAGTCCGTCTGGCCGGTGATCCCGTTTGCGGATGTCAAAAACGGTCAGATCACAGATGCACAGCGAGACGCAGTAAAACGCCGTGGCTGTGCGGTAATCAAAGGTCACTTCCCTCGCGAGCAGGCGCTGGCATGGGATAACTCGATGCTCGACTACCTCGATCTCAATCAGTTTGATGATGTCTATAAAGGCCCGGGCGATAACTTCTTCGGCACCTTAACGGCTTCCCGCCCGGAGATTTACCCTATTTACTGGTCCCAGGCGCAGATGCAGGCCCGCCAGAGCGAAGAGATGGCGCAGGTACAATCGTTCCTGAACCGTTTATGGACATTCGAGAGCAACGGTAAACAGTGGTTCAATCCGGATGTGAGCGTCATTTATCCTGACCGTATTCGCCGCCGCCCGCCGGGAACCACCTCCAAAGGTCTGGGCGCGCACACCGATTCCGGCGCGCTGGAGCGCTGGCTGCTGCCAGCTTATCAGCAGGTGTTCGCTCGCGTGTTTGACGGCAATGTAGAGAAATACGATCCGTGGAATGCCGCGCACCGTACCGAAGTGGAAGAGTACACTGTAGATAACACCACGAAGTGTTCTGTGTTCCGCACCTTCCAGGGCTGGACGGCACTGTCGGATATGATCCCGGGCCAGGGCCTGCTACACGTAGTGCCTATCCCGGAAGCGATGGCTTACATTCTGCTGCGCCCACTGCTGGACGACGTACCGGAAGATGAACTTTGTGGCGTGGCGCCAGGTCGCGTGCTGCCGATTTCTGAAAAATGGCATCCGTTGTTAATCGAAGCGTTAACCAGCATTCCGGCGCTGGAAGCGGGTGATTCTGTCTGGTGGCACTGCGACGTGATCCACTCCGTCGCCCCGGTAGAGGAACAACAAGGCTGGGGTAACGTGATGTATATCCCTGCCGCGCCGATGTGCGAGAAAAACCTCGCCTATGCGAAAAAGGTGAAAGCGGCGCTGGAAACCGGTGCATCTCCGGGCGATTTCCCGCATGAAGATTATGAAACCACCTGGCAGGATCGCTTTACCGTGAATGACCTGAATATCCACGGTAAGCGCGCGCTGGGCATGGTCTAACTGTCGTATAACCCTTCCCGCTCAACGGCGGTGCGTCGTTTCCCCTGACGTATCCGCCGTACTGATTCACGAATTGTCAGCGTTCCATTCAACAATAACGTACCAATCGGCGCTGTCGGGCGCATCAGTCGCTGCTGAAGCATATGCACCGCTTCTGTTCCGAGCTCATCGCGTGGAACGTGTATCGCCGTGAGCGGCACATCCTGGATGGCCGCCAGATTAAAACCATCAATACTCATCACCGACACATCCTGCGGAACGCGCAGCCCGTGCTTTTGCAAGGCGCTTATGGTTCCCGCAGCCATAAAATCACCGCCAACTAAAAACGCCGTGGGCAGGTCTTTCCCCTCTCGCTGACGGAGCCATTCGCTGACCAGCTGTTCGGTCTCTTTCGCGCTAAAGCTTGGTACTACCAGCAGGTCACGCTTGTCCGTAAATTTCAGATTATGGTATTGCCACGCTTCACGAATGCCCGCCAGACGTAGCTCCATGGTGTAACGACGCAGGCACAGCACAGTCATCACTTCGCGATGCCCCATTTCAAACAGATACTCAGCCGCGCGTTCACCGATGGCCCGGTGGTCAGGGGCAACTGCGGGTAGACGCATCAGACGATCGCGGCAGTTGATAAGCATACAAGGTTTACCCACATCCACCGCGAGATCGTGGATATGCGGATCGTCTATCCCCAGTAAAATAGCGGCCTGCGTATCGGCTTCATTCATGCGTGCCAGAAACAGCTGGGCGTCGCTGTCATTCTCTTCCAGCGCGCAATAACGCAGCCGGACTTCATGAGACGCCAGCCCTTTACTTACACTCTGGATAACCCGGTAGTAAAAGATGTCGGACCGCTCATCAAATGCCCGCTGCGGCGCAAAGACCATCAGGCTATTCAGCAACAGCCTGCCAGCTGCCATGCCATCCATCACGCCCAGCTCCCGCGCGCACTCCAGCACTTTGCTGCGCGCTTTTTCACTGGTGTTCGCCTTGCCTGCCAGCACCCGCGAAACCGTACTAATGGAAAGCTGAGTGCGGGCGGCAATTTCAGCGATTTTTAGCCTTTTATCCATTTTGTGATCTTGCTCCATTTGCGAAATGAAAAAATTTTCATAACGTGAATGCCAGGTAAACAGTGCATTAAACACAATGATGCCAAATGATTGCGGCCAGTTATGAGAAAGCTTGCACAAAATCCGCTATTGCCTGCCTATTTTCTCCCTTAATGTGAATTTGTCACACAGCTTCCATACTAGTTGTATAGCAACTTTTATCAGCAAAACGGATAACTATCAAAGCCATAAAAAAATGTGTGTGACATCCGAAACGTCTGCCCCCTACCGTCCCTCTAGTGGAGAGAGAAATGAGTCAGGATATCAATAACACTGCAACAGCAAGTAAAACCCGCCGGGTCATTAAAAACCTGCGCTGGTACGTACTGGTTCTGTTTTTACTTGGCGTCACCGTCAACTACATCACCCGTAACTCACTGGGAATTCTTGCACCTGAGCTGAAAGAGAGCCTGGGCATCACCACCGAGCAATACTCCTGGATAGTGGGCGCGTTCCAGATTGCCTACACCATTTTCCAGCCGCTGTGTGGCTGGCTGATTGATGTCATCGGCCTGAAGATTGGTTTTATGGTCTGTGCGGGTCTCTGGGCGCTGATGTGTATTTTCCATGCGGGAGCCGGAAGCTGGCTGCATCTTGCGATCCTGCGCTTCTTTATGGGTGCCTCAGAAGCGGCTGCCACCCCGGCGAACGCCAAAACCATCGGTGAATGGTTCCCGAAATCTGAACGCCCGGTGGCCGCCGGTTGGGCGGGTGTCGGCTTTTCGATTGGCGCGATGCTTGCACCACCGATTATCTACTTTGCCCATGCCTCGTTCGGCTGGCAGGGTGCATTTATGTTCACCGGCGTGCTGGCGCTGCTGTGGGTGATCCTCTGGTGGGCGTTTTATTACAACCCGGAACAGCACCCGAACCTGGGCAAGGATGAACTGGCATATATCAAGCAGGATAACGAACCGCCTGCGGTCAAACTGCCTTTCCTGACGGCGCTGAAGACGGTTTCAAAAAACAAACGTTTTTACGGTATTGCTATCCCGGCCTTTATGGCGGAACCGGCCTGGGCCGTGCTGAGCTTCTGGGTGCCATTGTACCTAGCCAAAGAGCACGGCATGGACCTGAAGCAGATTGCGATGTTCGCCTGGCTGCCGTTCCTCGCCGCCGATATCGGTAGCGTGGCGAGTGGCTATCTTACCCGGCTCTATACCCGCTGGTTCGGTTGCTCCCGCGTTAACTCAATCGTTGCCAGCTCCGTGACCGGCGCGTTCCTGATGATCTCTCTGGGCATCGTGGCTATTACCCGCGACCCGTATATCACCATTGTGCTGATCTCCATTGGTGGTTTTGGGCATCAGATTATCTCCTGCATGTTAAGCGCTCTGGTGGTGGAGTCTTTTGATAAGGGCCAGATGGCCACCGTCAACGGGATGCGCGGATCGGCGGCGTGGATCGCCAGTTTCCTGTTCTCTCTTTTGATTGGTGTTACCGCCGACAAAATCGGCTTTAACCCGCTGTTCATTGCCATGGGTTTCTTTGACCTGATTGGCGCTGTTTTCCTGGTGGCATTTATTGCTGAACGTCGCGCCAAGCGCGCCTGATAGTGGATGTATTGCATATGAAAACCCTGAAAAGCTGGACCGTAGATAAACAGTCGGCGAACCATCTGGAACTGGTGGTGGATAATCAGCACCGCCTGTGTCTGTATGTGCTGGAAGAGAACCTGTTCCGCGTGCTGATTAAACGCAAAGGCGAGCTGGCACTGGACCGCACCTGGAGCATCGCGCCAGAGAAAGATGTGCCGTGGGAAGGCCGTCGCCGCGACGATCTCAGCGGTTTTTCCTGCCCTGCCTGGACGCTGACACAACAGGGCGATACCCTGACGGTCGCCACGGAACAGCTGCGTGTGACAGTGCATCAGCCGCTGTGGCTGGAGTGGCATTACCGGAATGAAGCGGGCGAGTGGCAGCCGCTGGTGAATGACCGCCCGACCAGCGCCTATCTGCTGAACGCCCATGGCGATGGCGTGGCGCACTACCTGAGCCGTCGTAAAGACGAGCGTTTCTACGGTCTGGGTGAAAAAACCGGTGATTTACAGCGTAACGGTAAGCGCTATGAGATGCGTAACCTTGACGCCATGGGCTATAACGCGGTCAGTACCGACCCGCTCTACAAACATATTCCGTTCACTATCGCCCGTCGTGATGACGTGAGCTACGGCCTGTTTTATGACAACCTGAGCAGCTGCTGGCTGGATTTGGGTAACGAAATCGACAACTACCATACCGCCTATCGCCGCTGGCAGGCGGAAGCCGGCGACATCGATTACTACATCTTTACCGGTAAAAAGGTACTGGATATCACCAAAGCCTTCGTGCGCCTGACCGGGAAAACGCTGTTTGGGCCAAAATGGAGCCTGGGTTACAGCGGCTCAACCATGCATTACACCGATGCGCCGGACGCGCAAAACCAGCTGATGAACTTTATCCGCCTGTGCGAAGAGCACGCCATTCCGTGCGACTCGTTCCAGCTGTCGTCGGGTTATACCTCCATTAACGGCAAGCGTTACGTCTTTAACTGGAATTACGGCAAGGTGCCGCAGCCGAAAGTGATGAGCCAGGCGTTCCACGATGCGGGGCTGAAGCTCGCCGCGAACATCAAACCGTGCCTGTTGCAGGATCATCCGCGCTATAACGAAGTCGCAGAGAGCGGCCTGTTCATTCGCGATTCAGAAACCGATGCACCAGAACGCTCCAGCTTCTGGGATGACGAAGGATCGCACCTCGACTTTACCAACCCGCAGACGGTGCAGTGGTGGCAGAACGGCGTGACCACACAGCTACTGGAAATGGGGATCGACTCCACCTGGAACGACAATAACGAATATGAAGTGTGGGACGGCGAAGCACGTTGCTTTGGTTTCGGCAAGGAGATCGCCATTAAGCACATTCGCCCGGTGATGCCGCTACTGATGATGCGCGCCTCGCTGGAAGCGCAGCAGCGTTTTGCCCCGGAAAAACGCCCGTATCTGATCTCCCGCTCCGGTTGTGCCGGGATGCAGCGCTACGTGCAGACCTGGAGTGGCGATAACCGCACCAACTGGGACACGCTACGCTTTAACACCCGTATGGGGCTGGGGATGAGCTTGTCCGGATTGTTTAACGTGGGCCATGATGTCGGCGGTTTCTCCGGGGATAAACCAGACGCTGAGCTGTTTGTCCGCTGGGTACAAAACGGTGTGATGCACCCCCGTTTTACCATTCACTCATGGAATGACGATCATACGGTGAACGAACCGTGGATGTATCCGGGTGTGACGCCTGCAATCCGTAGCGCCATTGAACTGCGTTATCGCCTGCTGCCTTACCTTTATACCCTGCTCTGGCAGGCACATGCGGACGATGAACCGATGTTGCGCCCAACCTTCCTCGATCATGAACATGATGTTCAGACCTTTGAAGAGTGCGATGACTTCTTGCTGGGCCGCGATGTGCTGGTGGCGAGCGTGGTCGAAGCCGGGCAGCGCGAACGTCGCGTCTGGCTGCCGGATAACGAAACCGGCTGGTATGATTTTTACACCCACGAGTGGTTCTCTGGCGGCCAGTGGATCACCCGCGATGCGCCGCTGGAAAAACTGCCGTTGTTGGTACGCGCCGGGGCTGGTCTGCCGCTTAGCGAACGTATTACCCATGTGAGCACCGAAAAAGACGATACCCGCGAACTGAAACTGTTCCCGGTGAAAGGCGTGGGTACGACGACCGGCCTGGTGTTTGAAGATGACGGCGAAAGCTGGGGTTACCAGAAAGGTAATGCGCTGTGGCTGGAGTGGGAAATGGTGTGTGACGGAGCGACCATCAATCTGAAGGTCAACGCGCGCGGGGATTACCGTCCGGCGTGGAAAGCACTGAAGGTGTCGTTACCGACGGGAGAAAAACGTAAGCTGCTGGTGAATGGCGTTGAAGGGGGTGAATGGGTGATGCAATAGCCCCTCACCCCGACCCTCTCCCCATAGGGGCGAGGGTGAAAACCGCACGGAGCAGTCCCCTCTCCCCTATGGGGAGAGGGTTACGGTGAGGGGAATTATTTTAGTTATCGATACCTTTGCTGCGCAGGTAATCTTCGTAGTTACCAGTGAAGTCCACTACGCGCTCAGGCGTAATCTCAATCACGCGGGTTGCCAGCGAGCTCACGAACTCACGGTCGTGGGAAACGAAGATCAGCGTACCCTGATACATTTCCAGCGCCATGTTCAGCGATTCGATAGATTCCATATCCAGGTGGTTGGTCGGTTCATCCATCACCAGAATATTCGGTTTTTCCATCATCAGCTTACCGAATAGCATACGCCCCTTCTCACCACCGGAGAGCACTTTCGCTGGCTTCTTGATATCGTCCTGGCTGAACAGCAAACGCCCCAGAATGCTGCGCACTGCCTGCTCGTCATCGCCTTCTTGCTTCCACTGGCTCATCCAGTCGAAGACCGTCAGATCGTTTTCAAACTCGTATTCGTGATCCTGCGCGTAGTAGCCAATCTGCGCATTTTCGGACCACTTCACGGTTCCGTTATCCGGCTGCAGCTCGCCGACCAGCGTTTTCAGCATGGTGGATTTACCCACGCCGTTAGCACCCAGAATGGCGATCTTCTCGCCCACTTCCAGCAGCAGGTTGAAGTTTTTAAACAGTGGACCGTTTTCGAAGCCTTTGGTGAGGGCTTCCACTTCCAGCGCGTTACGGAACAGTTTCTTGTCCTGCTCGAAGCGGATGAACGGGTTCTGACGGCTGGAGGCTTTCACTTCATCGAGCTTGATCTTATCAATCTGACGGGCGCGAGAGGTTGCCTGACGCGATTTAGAGGCGTTGGCGCTGAAGCGGCTGACGAAGGATTGCAGGTCAGCAATCTGTGCTTTTTTCTTGGCGTTATCGGCCAGCAGACGCTCACGGGCCTGGGTTGCCGCAGTCATGTATTCGTCGTAGTTGCCCGGGTAAACGCGCAGCTCGCCGTAGTCCAGATCCGCCATATGCGTACAGACCATGTTCAGGAAGTGACGGTCGTGCGAAATGATAATCATGGTGCTGTCACGATCGTTGAGCGTCTGCTCCAGCCAGCGGATGGTGTCGATGTCCAGGTTGTTCGTTGGTTCGTCGAGCAGCAGAATGTCCGGGTTAGAGAACAGCGCCTGCGCCAGAAGCACACGCAGCTTCCAGCCCGGTGCGACTTCGCTCATCGGGCCGTAATGCTGTTCAACAGAAATACCGACGCCCAGCAGCAGCTCACCCGCGCGTGATTCCGCAGAGTAGCCATCCATTTCACCATACAGCACTTCAAGATCGGCCACTTTGTAGCCATCTTCTTCACTCATTTCAGCCAGCGCGTAGATACGATCGCGCTCCTGCTTCACTTCCCACAGCTCCGCGTGTCCCATGATCACCGTATCAAGCACGGTGAACTCTTCGAAGGCGAACTGATCCTGACGCAGCTTACCGATACGCTCGTTAGGATCGAGCGATACGTTGCCAAGCGTCGGCTCTAAATCGCTGCCGAGGATCTTCATAAAGGTGGATTTTCCGCTACCGTTGGCACCAATCAGGCCGTAACGGTTGCCGCCGCCAAATTTGACGGAAATATTTTCGAACAGCGGCTTACTGCCAAACTGCATAGTGACGTTGCTGGTAACTAACACGGGAGATTCCTGCGAAAAGTGTGATAAACACGGCATTATGCCACAATTCCGAAATGAGATCCCGTGTTGCAGCTTTCCACTAAACTTTAACAAAATCGAAAAAAGTGTGATTTCGTACACATCTGAATTCCCTGCGAGAGGGAATGCACATATAATGCGCTCCCATCACAGATTCAGACTTATCAACTAATCGCCAGAGTGGCTCAGATACCTCGCACAACATGAACATGAAATTAAAAACGCTTTTTGCGGCGGCGTTAGCCGTAGTAGGTTTTTGCAAAACCGCTTCTGCGGTGACTTATCCTCTGCCGACAGACGGTAGCCGTCTGGTGGGTCAAAACCAGGTTGTCACCGTTGAAGAGGGTAACTCCCAGCCACTGGAATATTTTGCTGCACAATACCAGCTCGGCCTGTCAAACATGCTGGAAGCAAACCCGGGTGTTGACCCGTATCTGCCAAAAGCCGGCACCGTACTGAACATCCCACAGCAGCTGATCCTGCCAGATACCGTGCACGAAGGTATCGTGATCAACAGCGCCGAAATGCGTCTGTACTACTACCCGAAAGGCACTAACACCGTGATCGTGCTGCCTATCGGTATCGGCCAGTTGGGTAAAGACACCCCGCTGAACTGGACCACCAAAGTTGAGCGTAAGAAAGCAGGCCCAACCTGGACCCCAACGGCGAAAATGCACGCGGAATATATTGCCGCAGGCGAGCCGCTGCCAGCCGTTGTACCGGCAGGCCCGGATAACCCAATGGGTCTGTATGCCCTGTACATCGGCCGTCTGTATGCGATTCACGGGACCAACGCCAACTTTGGTATAGGCCTGCGTGTGAGCCACGGTTGTGTACGTCTGCGTAACGACGACATCAAGTTCCTGTTCGAAAACGTACCGGTCGGAACTCGCGTACAGTTCATCAACGAGCCGGTAAAAGCCACTTCCGAGCCGGATGGCAGCCGTTACATCGAGGTTCACAACCCGCTGTCTACTAGCGAAGACCAGTTCAACAACAACGAAATCGTGCCAATTACGCTGAACAGCGCAGTACAATCTGTGACTTCTCAGGCTGACGTAGAATCCACGGTTGTTGACCAGGCAGTTCAAAACCGTTCCGGGATGCCTGTGCGTTTAAACTAAATGCACCCGCTATTTAGGTAATCCGAAAAACCCCGCGCTGTCGGGGTTTTTTATTTGCGCTATCCCACATTCTTGCCACGGCCAAAAGACATTAATTGCTATATTCCCCATTGCCGCCATTTTCTGCTAAAGCTTCGGGGTTACTTCTTTTCATCTAAGTGCTATCATGCGCCAACTTATAAAATCAGCTTTTTCTGTATTTTGTAGGGTTGTAAATTCTTTCTGGAGCCCGCTTAGTCACGATGATCAGTATTAACTTAACAACAACAAAATCGCGCCTTTATCTCTGTTCGCAAACAGTGTGGTCACTTGCGAACCAGAGTACCAGGGTCGATCAAATTGTTGTTTGGGTTTCCAGCACAGCATATCTCAGTGACGATGGCATCACTGAAGAGCCAGAGTGGGCGGATAAAATCCGCCAGACAGGCACTAACCTTGTCTTTAAATGGGTAAAGAATACAGGACCTTATCGTAAATTATTCCCGGCACTGCAAGTTGCTACGGATGACGATATTCTGATCTATGCCGATGACGATGCCATTTATAACGAAATTTGGGCGCAAACCCTTCTTGATGACTTTTATCGTCATAATCAAAAATGTGTTGTTGCGGCCCGTGTGCGTAAAACGGTAAAGAAGAAGAAAGATATCCTCGATACCTATCGTAATTTCCCGTTAATTACGGTGCCGAAAGTGATTGAGCAGGACTATATCATCACCGGTCTGGGTGGTGTGGTGCTCAAGAAAAGTATGATCCCGGAGTATTTTCACTACAATGAGGACTTCCTTAAGGTCTGTCCTCGCGCGGATGACATCTGGATCAGTAAACTTATCCAGTTAACCAAAACGCCTGTCTATGTTTCGGCTCAGAGCATCCGTTTTGTTCATGAAATCATCCATGATTACGGTTTGTCCCGCGCAAATACCAGTAAAATTAAACGTTCACTCTTTCAAAAAATTCGATTTACGTTTAAGCCTGGTCAGATCCACTATTTATGCCAGAACGATCTCTATATTAAAGACACCGACAGTTACTTTGAGTCGTGTGCCTGAAAGCTGAATAGCACATTACCCATTATTTACGATCACGATCCCGCTGTGATCGTAACGATAGTGACAGTGGGCATACTCCAGCGGTGTGCCATCTTCCAGATAGATAACCTGCTCGACCTCCAGAATCGGATCTGTTTGTTCGCAAACCAGATGCTGCATATCCAGTGCATTCGGTTTTAGCGCACGCACCACACGGTATGACCCCATGATTTTCAGGCCCAGCGTCTCCTGCACGTATTGAAATACCGAGCTTTCCAGATGTGTTTTATTCAGGCCGGGCACCAGATTGAGCGGCATTACGGTTGAATCCAGCGACATTGGCTCGCCATTAAGCAGCCGCAGGCGTACAAAGTCGTACACGGGCGCATCACCGTTAATCATCAGAGAGGCTTGTTCTTTCTCATTGGGAAAACGCAGTTCGAAATGGACAACCTGACTGCTGACCGTGCCCAGATGCTCCCAGGTTTTTGTCGCGCCAAAGTAGTCGCTTCCTGAAAGATCCCACTGCGAGAGTTGCAGGAAATTCTTGCGGATGAACGTCCCCTGCCCCTGACGGGTGTACACCAGTCCTTCAACAATCAACTGCCGCATGGCCTGCTGAATAGTCATACGACTGGTACTGAACTCCGCCGCCAGCGCAAACTGGTCCGGCAGCGGTTCATTGGCGGCATACTGTTGGCTGATAATACGTTTTTTAATTTCACGCGCTATGGTGATGTACTTCGCCGCCATCGTCCTTTCCTTCCGTTAGTTTTCTGTCCCACTGTTTCTTAATGCCACTCTCTCGGCAATCTTGAGGAAAGGCAGGTAGAAGAATACACCAAATATAATGATTGCCAACTGCACAACCACGGCCCGCCAGTCCCCTGCGGTCGCCAGCCAGGCGCTCAGAATAGGCGGTGTTGTCCAGGGGATCATCACCACACAACGCGACATTAACCCGAGCGTCGTACAGAGCCAGGCAAAGTAAATGCCAATGGCAGGCAACAGGACAAACGGGATCATCAGCGGCAGGTTAAATACAATCGGCAGACCAAAAATCACGGGTTCGTTGATATTGAATAAACCTGGCGCCAGAGACAGGCGTGCAACCTGTTTGGCCGATTTTTGCCGTGAGAAGACAAAAATAGCGATCAGCAGTGAGATGGTGCTGCCGGTACCGCCCACCATGCCAAATGTCGGCACAAAGATATTGTTGATGATATGTGGGATCGGCTGACCGTTGGCGAAGGCCAGCATGTTCTCATTGGTATTAATCAGCAGGAACGGCTCAAGCACCACGCTGTTAACCACCGACTGATGTATACCGAGCGTGAACAAAAAATTACCGAAGCTATAGATAAAAATAGTGCCCGGCAGGCTGGTGTTAATCAGACGTAAAGGCTGCTGAATAAAGGTGGTAATAAGATGGATAAGATCCGTATGCATCACGGTTGCCAGTACCGCGGCCAGTACGGCAAATAACGAGAGCGTGAGGATCGTTGGGATCAGCGCGGTAAAAGATTTGCTCACGGCCGGCGGCACATTTTCCCCAAGCGAGATGTGCAGTGCCTTCAGTCGGGAAATGGCGATAAACACTTCCGTCGAGAGTAAACCAATCAGTACGCCGGCAAAAATCCCGGTCGAGCCGATGTTGGCAAACGTCAGCACCTGCGTGACGTTGACCGTGGTCTGGCTTCCGACCGGGGTAAGTTGCAGATGCATTGGCATCATGATGATAAAACTGCTGACCGCGATAACCACTGCCGAAACCGGGTTGTCGAAATCTTTGTTGCGTGCCAGCGACCAGGCAATCATCGGTGCAAGCAAAAGTGCGGCGATATTCAGCGTACCGTTGATAATCGCCTCTCCCCATACTTTGAACTGCGTCAGCGTGTCACCGTGAAATAGCCAAGGAAACACCACATTGTTCACCAGCACCGCTAAACCGGCGAGGATAAAAATGGGCATTACCGTGGCGAAGGCATCGCGCAAGGAACGCAGGTGCACCTGGTTGGCAAGGCGCGCCGAAAACTCAACAAATCTGTCGACGAAGGACTGCATCGCAGGTGTAATTTTTGTTTCAGACATAGCGGATATTCCCATTCATCAGTCACAAAAACGGCCCGGCAGCGTACAACTTACATCTCGCGCCCGTTGGTATGGATAACCTGTTTCAACCACGCATAGCTCTTTTTCGGCACGCGTTTCATATCCCGCAGGTCATGATTCTCGCGGTTCACATACACCACACCGTACCGTTTACGCATGTCGCCCTGCGAACTCAGAATGTCGATAAGACCCCAACCGAGATAGCCAATAACCTGCGCCCCGTCTTCAAAAATGGCCTCTTTCATGGCCTCGATATGCGCGCGGTGATAATCAACGCGGTAGGTATCGTCAATCGGGTTAACGCCATCCCAGGATTCAATCACCCCAATTCCGTTCTCAATCGGGAATACCGGCAGACGCCAGTCGTTGTAGTAGCGGGTGATAATGGCGCGGAAGCCCAACGGATCAATCTGCCAGTTCCACTCAGTCGCTTTGAGGTACGGATTGTTTTTGTCGCCATGCAGCAGGTAATAGTTTACCGGCGTCCCATCCGGGATGGCGTCGCTGTCGAGGGTTTTACTGGCATAATAGCTGAACGCCATGTAGTCGTTTTTGGTACGCGCCAGCAGCGCCAAATCCTCAGGATGGTAGATATCCCCGAAGCCCTGTTGTTCGACAACAGCCATCACCGCCGGGCTATAGCCCTGCCCTGCAAAGACGCGCAACAGGTTTTGATTAAGGAACTCGTCATACTGCTGGGCACAGAAGATATCGCGCGGTTTACAGGTGGCCGGATAGATAAGCTGGTGTGCCAGCATCCCGCCCATCAGCTTGCCCGGTTTGGTCTGGTGCAGATATTCTGTCAGCGCCATATGCGCCACCATCGTATGATGCTGGAGCTCATACAGTTCGCGCAGGGTTTTCTCCCCTTTCATGTAACCGGAAATTCTGAAGGCTTCCGGCATATGGAAAATGTTCTGCTCATTAAACGTCAGCCAGTACTTCACGCGATCGCCATAGCAGTCGATCATCTTTTTGCCGTAACGGATAAACGCGTCCATAACGCGGCGATCGTTAAAACCGTTGTACTCCTGCGCCAGCGCCAGCGGCATATCAAAGTGGTAGAGGCAAATCATCGGCTCAATACCGCGGGCAATCAGGTCGTTGATGAAGCGATCGTAAAAGGCGATTCCCTCTTCGTTAAACTCGCCGTCACCCTGCGGACACACGCGGCTCCAGGCTATCTGGAACCGATAGCAGTTCATGCCCAAATCCTGCATTAAATCAAAATCTTCGCGGTAACGATGGTAAGAATCGGTTGCTACTTTCCAGTCAGAGGCGTGTTCACTGGCTTCCCGGATGTCGTACACCGACATCCCTTTTCCGCCCTCATTCCATGCGCCTTCAGTCTGCATACTGGAAACCGAGTTTCCCCATAAAAAGTTTGCTGGCAGTAATTTCTTCATGGCCTCTTCCTATATGACTAGTCATTTAAATTTCATGACTAGTCATATAGATGAAGATGAAAAATCAATCAAAGAGAAGGATCGTTTTTTGTGAGCAGTACGGGAAAAATAGTGACCCGTGTGGGGCCGGTATCACGCATCAGTTCAGTGATGGCCATGACGTGATGGCACCGCAAACTCCGTTCCCGTCTGGAAATGTCCGGTGCACCAGGTGAAAAATCGGGAGAAACCCTACGCTCAAAGCGTACCGAAGAAAGTCTACTTTTTCAGAGGCACATTTTAATAAGTAGAGTTTGTTGTAAATGAAATAAGTGTTTAACCGGGTTGATGGGCCCGGTTAAACGATAAAAATAAGAAAACTTACTGCACATATGACGCTTTAATTACGTCATTCTTGAAAACATCATGATTTCTGGAATTAACAGATGTAACAATATCATTGTTAATAGTATATCCTTTCCTTTTCCTGTTACGGGTATAAAGCTCTTCTCTTAGACCAGCTTCGGCTAGTTTAAATGACAGGTCACGTGTAACCTGCCATAAGCGATGAGAAGATGCCCGTAATTCGTTCTTTTCCCAGACTTCTGTCATAAGCTCTTCATCAGAAACAAATCCTGATCGTGAATTTAACAGAAAATAGAGAAGCAAGTTCCCCATTGTACCACGTAGTTGAATTCTTTTTAAATTACATGCGCTTATGTTGACGAGCAATAATTTATCAGGAAAGTAAATAACACTCCCTGAAATCTCATAAATACCTGCTGGCAGTTTGCTTTTGTAGACTTGTGTCCGAGACATAATGTCAATCCCTTATAACCATTCGCAGATTTCAATTCATCATAAGTAATATTTATGATTATTAAAGCCATCAAATTAAATAATTAATCATCAAAATCTTAGACTGTGAAAATTAAATGTAAAAACCATATTATTCGCGACAACGTCAGTTATCAGGCTAAAAATCTAAATCAGCATGTGTATGCCTAATCTTTCCATAAAATACCAAGGCAAACGTCATAAAAATTTTATACTGTTTACATTTTCCTACTTCATCAAAGTGCTTAACGTCATGCTGACTGCGGTAACATTAACAAAAAAAACACCATACAGAACAATATATTTGCAAAACGACTTAATATAGTTTTATACTCTGAAATATACGGCAAGTATAAAAATTACAACTTTAAAATGATGAGCTATCGTAGAATCCTAACAAGAGCTATATTGTTACCGTATAGAGCAGGGAGTGTGGCTATGAAATTCATTCTGTCTGATACCGTCTATTACAGCCCTGACGATAGGAGAATTTGGTTTAAAGATGAAGATAGTGCTGAAGGCGTTGAACTCACCCCTATTCCTGGTAGGATACTTTTGCTATTAATAGAAAATCAGGGAAGTATTGTTACGCGTGACATTTTTTTTGAGTTGGTATGGGATCGTTATGGTAAAACAGGGTCGTCAAATACATTAAAGCAGTATATTGGTTTGCTAAGAAAAATACTGGAGAAATACACAGGTGTCGAATGCATAATTACAGTTCCTGGTGAAGGTTATTCATTCACCAGTGGTGTTACAATAGAACGAGTGACAACAGAAACAATAATCAGTCACAATCTGGATTGTGAACACGAACCCCAATTAAAAAAAACCAAGATCTACACTAAAAAGAAATCACTTTTAATTATTACAATACTGGTTTTGATTATTTTCGCAGGTATGTTTTTTATAGTTCCACCAACGCACTTTCTGGTTAAAAACAATATATCATTATCAGACACTTGTAGGGTTATACATTTAATAGATGATGAGGCTCTGACTTCAGATAAAAACACTAAAGAAGCTATTAATAATATTATCATAAAACAAAACATTAAATGTACCCCAGATGCTCAGATATTTTATTATTCAAATGAAGAAGAAGGAATGCAAAATAATAACGCATTTAAAATTTTGGCGGTTTGTAAGAAAGATAATTCCCGCGTTTTAAACTGTACAACATACAGAAACAACTGGTGACTTATGAAAAAGCTATCAATATTCATTATCCCCGCAGTACTTATTTTTATATTTTCATATTGCTATTATCATTATCGTTTTCAATCTATATCCTTCCCTGCATTTAAGATATGCAATGGAAAAACAATCTCTGATTTGAATATTAATAATGAAGAAGTTAAACTTACCCTGACTCATAAAATAACAATGACATCCAGAAAAGAAGGATATGATTACATCAGGGGAATAGTAGTAATCGGCGATAAGCTATACAAAATAAACAGAACACTGCAGTTCAGGGTGTCATCAATCGGATTATTAAACAACCATCAGTATGAAGTTAAGCTGGTGCAAGTATTCCCGGAGGATTCATTACCTCAATATTTAGCAGAGAAATACATAACATTCCTAAAGCCAGGTGAAGTAAGGGATATAAACATTGAGAAGGTGGGTGATGGCCTTTTGTTAATTGGAGATACTACAGGCCCTTCTTTTGTATGTCGATACACAATGTAATAACAGAATACAAAAGTCAGCTAATCCTTGCTGCCGGATGGCCATGTTACATCAAAGAATTTGTTATATTCCTCATCGTAGACAGGGATTTTTATCAATGATGGGTTTAAAAAGTAGACCTCATCCTTAATTGAACGGATAAGATAATTTTCAAAGCCATACTCTGAAAGAATCAAGTGTAAATCTGTAATAAGCTTGTGAAGTCTTTCTCTTGAAAACCACAATTTATTTTCATTCATTAGATAGAATGATAATTCATCATAGTAAAACATATTTTTATTACTGCTTAAAATATAATCCAGCATATTCCCCATGGCAGAGGGCAACTTTGCACGTAACGAATTATTTCTATCACATCGTACTAGTTGTTTACCGGAACGAAACCAGATGAGATCGCCATTCAGTCGCCATCCTGCAATTATTTTTCTACCTGTCAGAGGTGAAGTAATATCCAGGTCCATATTCTTTCCTTATTACTAAAAAAACCGTGCTCCGGAGAGCACGGACTGGATTACCAATGGTATGAGTAACTCAGTGAGGCCTGGATACTATCGGTCCGGTAGTCTGTCTCCTGCCATCCAGTGCTGGCCTGAACCGCTGAATTCGGCGTGAGCCCAACGCTGACTGCGGCCCGTACGTAAGGCTTCACGTCACGGGTCTGACCATGGTCATAGGCAAAAGCACCAATGTAGTCGATATTGCCTGTGAAACCTGCACGCTGGCGCGACAGGGTAATATCAGCCCCGGCTCCGGCGTGCATCGTCACACTACTGCCAGTCTGATGGGTAAGTTCAACACCGGTATTCAGGGACACACTTTTATTGCCCATTTTTCCGTAGCGGGCAGCAAACTCAGCATCGCGGGTTTCGGTATATGCACTACGTGACACATCCTGCCATGTCAGGCCGGCAACCGGCGCAACAAGAGTATTCTCCCCTCCCATGAAGCCCCAGGACACCGCGCCTTTTGCATGCCAGCCTTTCACGCTGGCATCGCCTTTTCCGGCCTCAGTATTACTCAGACGCTCGCGGCGGATAGTCACATCCTGCTGAATGAACGCCCCGGCGACATCGACGCTCAGGCCCGTACCGTCAACATTGTCCTGCCAGCGGGTAAAGACACCCAGCCCCGGTTTACGACTTCCATCACTGTCATAACCACTCATCAGGTTAACCGGTCCGGCAAAATTGACGGATGCGCCGGCGGTGAGTTTATCGGACGGCAGGAGCTTGATGGCACCAAACAACCCGGTGGTATTCATACTGTTGCCTGGGCTCCGGTCATATTGCGTGAATGCACCGAGGCAGTAGTTGTCTGCGCCCAGTTCGCAGCGGGTGCCGGTAAGACCGGTCAATGCGGCCTGATACAGGGCCAGAACACGCTGTGCTCTGGATGCGGTATCAAGCATGGCCAGATGTGAGTTTTCGACGTCGACAATTTTAACTACAGGTTCCGGAGTGGTTCCGGGTTTGTACTCTGGCGTCGTGCCTGGTGTCTTCTCAGCGCTGGTATCAGGCTTCTCTTCTGGCTCCGGGTTGATTCCAGGCTTCTCTTCTGGCTCCGGATTCGCATAACTGATTTTCCAAATTGCAGCATGAGTGTTACCACTGTCGGCAGAAGATGTACCTGCCACAACCTTTCCATCATCAGACACCGCATTAGCGGTAGATGTCCCGGTACCATCTGCTTTGAGAGTACCCAGATTACTGATGTGCATATCTCCCTTTTGCCAGATGAATGCCTGCATAAAACCAGCATCCGTTTCAGCTTGACCCACAACTACAGTTCCTTGTGGATTAATGTTATTAGCAAAAGATGAACCTGAATTATCAACTCTAAGTGAGCCCAGGGAGGTAGCTGATTTATCTCCTTTGTGCCAGATGTAGGCCTGCATGGAGCCAGCATCAGTATCAGCTACACCAATCAGTATGTTTCCATTATCTGCAAGTTTACGTACCTGAGAGCTACCTTTATTATCACTCCGGAGCGTCCCAATACCGGTTAGTCTTTCATCTCCTGCGTTCCAAATAAAAGCTTGTATATCATCATTATCCGTTGAAGCTGAGCCTGCAACGACTTTTCCGTCAGAGGAGACCGTGACAGCCTGAGAAATGCCAGAATTATCCTTTTTAAGGGTTCCAAGCCCCTTGATTTTTTGATCACCCCTATGCCAGATGAAAGCCTCCTCATCCCCATTATTATTATCAGCCGAACCGACTAATACCCCGCCGTCTGAAGATGCACCATGTACTGAAGAGTAGCCCGTATTTTCATCGGCTATCGTTCCCAATCCCTTGATTACTCGCTCATTTACATTCCAGTAAAAAGCCTGAGTATACTGACTATCGATATTAGCGGTTCCATAAACAACCAGGCCATCGGAGGAAATACCATTTGCGATAGAAAATCCTTTACTATCCTTGGCAAGAGTCCCTATAGGGGATATTTTCCTATCATTTTTATTCCAGTAGAATGCCTGAGTATAACCATCATCGGTTTCAGCTATACCAACCAGTGCATCACCATTAGAAGATATTCCCGTACTATATGAGATACCTGAGTCATCATACTTAAACGTGCCTATTTTTATTCTGCCAATATCATCTCCCCATATTACAGCATTAAGACCATTATTAGTTGACCACCAGGATTCAGTCCATGATGCTCCTGAAACAGTTCTCCCATCACTCGACATATAGACTGCACTTGAACCCGTAACAGTTTGATTAAATTTAAACTCCAGTTCTTCGGCATCGGCTACCAAATTTCCTGACACACTAGCAACCGTGGCCTCAGGAATCATATAAAAAAACGGCACTAAAAAAGTAAACACTCTCTTAAATTTCATTTCAACAACCTTTGATTGATATCTTGCTGGCATTTAAATACAGCAAAAAAAAACAAAAAAATCTCAACTCATCTTCTTGACTAATTTATATTGAAAAAGTATGCAACTTTAAGTCGCGTATAAACAATTACCATTCTGAAAACTCATACCTCCTCGACAAAAAATATTTTTTGTAAGTCACCAGAAAGAACATTGATGGTAACATGGAGAAAATGATATTAGTTGTATATATTTTCGTTTGTCATATTTCTAGATTTATATGCTGTTTTATACCATAAAACAACACATTAACTCCATTTAAGTGACTTTATATCCATTCCAGCACTAACCAAATTATTTAATAAACGATTGAAAAGGTATTTGATACTTTTAAATGAGCAGAATTAATCTTTTAAGTTAACAAAAAGATACGCATATTTCACACATTGAAGAATATTTCTTCTTGATAACCCGAGAAGGTTCATGAATTGATATTTTTGAGAATGAATTGTTTTTATAGACACATTGTGAATATCAGCGATCTCAGTAATATTCATTCTAGTATTAAGGAGTTCGCATGTACTTAATAATTTTGATCCCAGCCTGTTTTTTTTGTGTCTTAATTGAATGCTTTCTCTACATGGCCGACTAATCGCCTCATAAAAAATATCAAGAGAAGCGAACTTTGATATAATAATCACTCCGCAATAAATAAAAAAATCCTTTACAATTGGTGTATCTATAACTACAACTACAATTGATTTGGATTTTAACCTACAGATTTCAGAACGAAGCAATTCAAAGTTATCAAAACAAATTATATACATTTGTTTGCGATGCGTATCACACGTTAAATCACCATCAAGAGTGATAAAATCAATTAGTGTGCAATGTTGTATTTTTGACTCTAAAAAAAACTTTAATCCATAAGCAAAAAAGTAATCCCTCACAAATATATTTACCAAATTCATTTAACTCTCCAGTATGCACACCATCATCTTTAAAATTAAAAAAATTATCACCATTCATTATGGCTTATATATATTGAATCTTAATTCTGACAGGAATTATAATAAATACTCATCTTAAATCATTACACACACACTGTAAGTTAATTACTTTGCACAAAACAACAATATCAATTTATAAAACCCATAAACATCAATTATTGCAGTATACTATATTGCACATTAATTAATTTTAGGCATAAAAAACCATTTACACCTTATAATTACGGTCAAAATAAAGTTTTATTTTCCAGTGAATTTCAGTGTTTTGTTTTATAAAGCGAGGGTTGCCTTTGAAAGCACAATTGCACTTAGGGTTAGATATTTATTAATGAATATGTTAAAAGCGCATCAGGTTTTCTACCTGAAAAAGCACTTTAATTAGATTGTCAATATTAATGTAGTGCGCCACTTTTTTCGGCATTCCGTACCTGGTGTTACAACGCTGGACAAGCAAAACCTCTGGTTATCGTAAGCTTCTATATCGATAAAAATATCAGCCAAATCATCGCATTCGTAAAGTTTACAGCTTTTTGAATGCCAACCATTTATTAAACCGTTCGATCTCTTCCAGCACACGAATGACCAATGGCTCAATGGTTTCCCAGTCCTGCTCTGTGTTGCAGGCGATTTCCAGTGCCTCACAGACCTCTTTCAGCGATGTAAAATTCATCATCCGCGCACCGCCGTTAATCCGGTGCGCCATGCGACCAACCTTGTCGCGATCTCGTTGCCCAAGTCGCTGTTTAAGTTGTTCGGCGTCGTCATGATTCACTGTGATCATCTCAAGCTGAAGCTGGCGTGTTTTATCGTCAACGGTAACGTCCGTCTTTCCGGCACTGTCTAAATATCGCTCCAGCATCTCCTGCAATTTCTGCGGCGTTAGCGGTTTTTCCAGATATTCATCCATCCCAGCATCAATACAGCTTGCGGCCACTTCTGTGCCATTCATGGCCGTCAGGCCAAAGATGTGGACCGCACGGTTCCCTCTCCGTTGTTCATGCTGGCGAATCTGCCGGGTCAGTTCGTAACCATCCATCACCGGCATAGTGCAGTCAGTAATAATGGCGTCATAACGCTCTGGCTGCTCTTTCCACATTGCCAGCGCCTCTTCTCCTTGCGTGGCCAAAGAGACGCGATGTCCCCATGACTCGAGTCGCTGCTGCAAGGTCCGACGCGCGGGAGGATAATCATCCACCACCAGGATGTGCAGGCTGGCCACGCAGTCCGGCGTCGGGTGATGCAGAGTTATTTTCGCAGAGGGTGTAGCATTAAAGAGGAAGCTCACCACGCATCCTTCGTGCGGCTCGCTTTCAATACGCACCTCCGCCCCGGCAGCGCGTGCCATATGCAGACACGCGGGCAAACTAAAGCCAGTGTCGGTCCACTCAGATTTAAGCGTCACGTTGTTCACGCGTTCGATGATTTGCGCCTGGGTTCGTTCAGAAATCCCCTGACCCTGATTACATATCTCAATCACCAGGCGGACGCTTTCAACCTGCGGATCACTGGTTCCCTCGTACACCTCGATATCAATGGCGTCGCCGTCAGCATGTTTGATGGCATTGCGCAGCAGGCTTGAGAGAATGCGGATAATTAACAGCGGATCGGTATCGTAGCGTTGCGCTGAAAGCTCGATCAGCACGTTCAGGCTCATTCCTTTCGCTTCTGCCTGCTGACGATAGAGGGCGACCGTGCTGTCAATCAGCTGCGGCAGGTTCGTGCTGCGGGTTAAGCCGAGCAGTTGCGGGTTATCGGCGCGGAATACATCGAACATGTCACCAATTAACGAAAGCAGATTAAGGGAGGACTCCCAAATAAGATGCAGATTCTCGTTGCGTTCATGGCGTTCGTCCAGCGCCTGAAGTTCCAGTTCCAGCAGTCCCGTAATCACGTTAAGCGGTGTGCGAACCTCATGCCCCATGCTCAGCATGAAGGCATTTTTACTGGCAATAGCCTGCTCAAGATTACTTTTTGTTTCAGAGAGTTGAGCAATCAACAGCTCTTTTTCGGTGATATCCAGCCAGCCACCAATTAACCCACCAATCTCGCCCTGCCCGTCATACCACGGCACTATCCAACCCTGTAAGTATCGTGGCTGCTCACCTACCTGAAATCTGGCGGACCATTTCTGCGGTTGACCATCCTCCAGTGCCTGCCGATACCTGGATTCGATCGCCGCCAGCTCTGAAGGCTCAACCGTATTGATGGCGGTGATCGGCAAACCTTTCAGATCCTGTCCTGACAGACCGATGGTATCGCTCCAGGCCTGGTTATAACGCAGTAAATTCCCCTGACGATCTCGGACATAGAGCGCAACGGGAGAGGCGTCTATCAGGGATTGGATAAATTTCAACTGCTCAGCCAGCTTCTGCTGCCAGACGTTGCCGCGGCGTAATGCACGGCGTAAATACTGGATCCACAGCCAGCAACCCACCACGACAAGTAATAACAATATGCCCCATAGCAGCGAGTTAACGAACGTGCTTTTATTCCAGTTTTCACTGTTTTCTATCGCCGCCTGACGCCAGTCACCCGCCATTTGCATCAGCGCGCGCGGCTGCATATCGGCCAGCGCTTTGTTCAGGATGTTAATCGGCTGGCTGTTGTCCGTTTGCGCCGACAACACCAGATCGATGGGTGTCACAGGAAGGGTCACCGCCAGATGAAAACGAGTTGGATGGTGGAGAGTCACGAGGTAGCTGGCAATGAACTGCGGTGCAATCACCCCACGCACCTCGCCACGCTTTAAGAGTTCAAGGGCGTCGTCCATATGCGGAACCTTCACCAGTTTAATGGTGGGATACCAAGTGTCCAGCCAGGACAACAGCGGGTCGTTCGCCTGAATGGCAATTTTCTCGCCTTTCAACTGCGAGAAATCACTGGGGCGTTTGATGCCTTGATCCATCACCACCACGGCGGGCGTGGTAAGCAACGGAGGCGTTTTCGCTGCACCGCTTTTGGTCTGCTTCGGCGTATCAATAACCTGTTCAACAAACAGTGCATCAGGGTGAGCGCGCTTCATTGCCAGAAGTTCAGCATCGTTTTCAACGATGAGGAAGGAAAAGCGAATTCCGTACTGATCGTTAAACTGGTTAAGTAAATCGACCACCAGTCCCTGAGGTTCACCTTCGCTGACAAACGTGACAGGCCTTTGGCGGCGGTCAATAATGACCTGAATTTGCCCGTGCTCACGTTGCCAGCTTTCCTCTTCGGGATCTAACCCCAGTGGATTGGCGGTGATAACAAAGCTACGGTTCAGGCCCCAACTGGTCGAAATACGTAAACGGCTGGCTAACGAGATATGTTTAAATACGGTATCGATGGATTCCGCCAGCAACGGGAGCTGTCGGTCGATACCAAAACTCATATTCAGATTAGGTATCGTCGGGCTGAACGTCCAGCTCAGGTCTCTGACCTGATGGTATTGCGTAAGATATTCCGCGCTGGCCCGGTTAATCCACAACGCATCGATTTGCTTAAAGGCCAGCGCGCTGACCGCGGTGGTATACCATGACTGCAAGCGCAGTGTGCTTTCCGGGTACTGGAGGCGAAGCGCTTCACTGGCCTGACTTCCTGAGACGACTCCAACCACTTTATTTCGCAGATCGACAGGCGTTTCACCCTGTGTTTTTGGGGTCATCAAAACCGCTTTATCCAGCAGCCATGGCGGTGAGGCTTGCAGGTCCGGGCTTGGCCACAGTTCCGGGTTCCAGATAGCCACCATGTTTATTTCCCGACGCTGCAACGCCAGTAACGCCTCGCTGCTGTTTTCGTAGTAATGCAGTTTAATTTTTACCTTAAGGCTGTCTTCCAGTATTGCCAGGTAATCAGCGGCAATGCCGCCAAAGACGCCATGCCCCATACCTTCGCTTAACGGTGGCTGCTCCTGCCCCCAAACTCCTACATGAAGCGTGGGATGGCTGTCCAGCCAGCGTTGCACCGCCTCACTGAACTGGACATGCGGCGCGTTAACCTGAGCGCGACGTTGCAGTTCCAGAGACTGAGCGTGCAGTTGCCATACACAAAACACGGTAAGAAGCAGGCTCAATAGCCGGGCTGATAAAAAACGCATCGTACGAGTCGTTCCCTGAATAAAAACATGCTGGAAAATAGAATAATACCGATTATCCGGCTTAGCCTGAGTAAGCCTGGTCTTGTTCTGCTGAGTTACCTCAGTGGCAGGCAAGATCCCGACAGTATAAGACCGGACTTATTGTCGCGCCTGTTCCGTCCTGGTAAAAATTTTCACTCCACTTTACCAGGAAAGCACTTTTTACGTTTGGACAGGTTAATCCGTGATGAACAACAATATTGATAATAGCGATATCGCGTCAGAAACCCTAACGGATGGGGACCGCGATACGCCAACTCCGGTGGTACTGGAAATAACCCTCAACGACATTTTAATTCAAAATGAAGAGCGTCTTTTTGCCGACAACACCAGCCAGCAACTGATGATAAAAGGTGATGCAGGGGATAAAATTACCCTCTCCGACCTTCTTCACGCGGGCACGGAAATGGGTGAATGGACGAAAGCCCGGGGCTCAGTAACTGTCGATGGCGTGCAATATGCCGTATATCAGCATTCAGGTATGGAAACGGAATTGCTGGTTCAGGTAGATATGCAGGTCGCCCTCAATAATACGTAACCGCAGGCGTCCTGCGATCCTGACGACTCGCGGGACTCTGCATTTCCGGGAGTCCCGCAACCTATATCAGATTCCGCGACGGTCGTCGTCGTTCACCATCTCGACCTTAACGTCTCCAAGACGAAACCCCTCGGCAAGAAAAAAAGGCACAGGCAGTTTCCACTGATCCTGTCGCACGGGGGCCGTATAACGCCAGGCGTTACCGTTCATTTTCAGCAACACAGCCTGTTTTTCCCCGTCTCGTTTATGACTGGGCCCGGCCATGATCGTAAACCCGGCGTTGCTCCCGACATGGAAATGTTCTGCCTTCCAGCGAATAGGGGGATGCGCCGGCCATGGCTCAGCATGATGAAAACCAAAAATATCATCATGGCTAAGTAAACTTTGCCGTACGGTGGACCACAGCGCCGCCTTCAGGAAATACTGATCGGTGAAACGCACATTCCCCTGATACTGCGCGACAAACTCACGCATCATTCTTTCAACGTTAGGGAAGATGCCGCCACATCCAGCCCACATCCCGGCAAGTAACAACTCGGTATGCGTGAAATAGTCACGCATATGGTGAAAGTACCAGGGCGAACGTAGCCACGCCTCGACGCAAACCTGTTCGCGTTCCGAAAGCAACGAGTCGGCATCACGAACTAAAAACCGCTCAACCGTCGGGTCGTCCATCACCAGAAAACGCCATAACGTGGGATAGATGCCTTTTTCGTGGCTCATATCGACACATTGAGCACCAGCCGCCTGCAGACGTCGCCAGACATGCTGAGGCACAGAATTATCCAGATACACACGGCAGCACCAGCCTGGAAACAGTGAATTTGCGGCTTCGATGTTTTTGATCAGCGTTTCGCAGTAGCGCGGCTGATCGCCATACAGGCTGAAGGCGATAATATTTTTTTCGCGCTGTCTGGGATTAAAAGGACGCGGTGGCGTTGAGGGAAGCGGCCAGCTTTTGCCGTGACCAAAGCGTTGATCCGACAGCGTCAGCGACTCACGGCCATAGGTGCGCATCTCCTGGGTTTTCCCCATGTGCCCACACAGTTCCGCAAAACCATCCAGCCAGGTTTCAGAGGCTTCATGGCGCTGCGGCGACTGGTATATTTTACGATATACTTTATACGCTTGGTCGTATTTTCCCTGACGCATCAGGCTCAGCGCATAGTCACTTTGCACTGACATATTTTTGGGCAATACGGTCAGAGCTTTTTCGCAGCAGCGCGAGGCGCTGGCGTAGTCCCCTTCTGCCATAGACTGACGGTAAATCTCCGCCAGTGAATTTAATTGCTGGCCTATTGCGACGTGGTTAACCGTTCGACGTTGAGGTGCCGGGCGCATAAAAATCCGCTCAATTATTTAATCAGAAAAATTAAGCCGATTTTTTCACTGTTACACGTAACTCACGATAAGACCCGTCTTGATATTCCCTGAAGTTAGCGCGCCCCCGGTACAGGTAGGTAAAAAGCGATTCCAGCCTCTTATTCAATTTCAGTTAAGAAGTTTATTTTACAGCGAGTTAATTCACATTATTACTGTTTTCTATGAGGTGTTATTTCATTACGAAAAATAACTAAGTCAGGTCTTATAACCCTTTCTCATCTGTTTCATCATACTGCGCACACATAAATGATGATGACATCGTATAATTCGACCATAGTATTGCTGAGGTCCAGTATGAAGGATACCTTTTCATCAGTTATACAGTACGTTATGGGCTAGCCCGTACAGGTTGTTTATTATGTTTCATTCACAGCACGCCAATGCCTGGGGAAGGTATTCCCCCTGGTCACTTCATTTTCAGGAGTCAGTTAAAAAGATATGCGTCACTATTTTCGCCTTTTTTTGCTGCTGGTTTTACTCTCGCTTTCAATGCCTTCAGCGATAGGCGATGAATATAAGATCCTGATGAGAACACCGGTCCAGGGATTACAGCGTTTATCTCTCACCGCCGATCAAGCCGCCTTTATTCACCAACAACGACAACTGAACGTGGGTGTAACCCATTACGATGCCCCACCGTTTGGCATGCGTAACATTCGCAACGAGTATGAAGGTTTGAGCGCCGATTATACAGGGCTGGTCGCCTGGCAGCTTAATCTCCCGGTTAAGGTGAAAGTATTTAACTCCTCCGAAGAGGCGTGGCAGGCGCTGGCACGTGGCGATATTGACCTGATCCCGTCCGTGGCCGCATTCCCGGATAACGATACCTTTGCCTTTTCATTACCTTATGCCAGCGATAAACCGGTGTTGGGCCTCAATGATAACGATACCGCCCCTCTGGCAGAGGATCTGCGTGACACCGATGTCGCGATGCCCAGAGACTATCTGCCACTGTCACAGGCTCAGGCCGCCTACCCTAACGCCCGTTTTCGTCTTTTTGACAGTTATCAGGAAGCGCTAAGCGCGGTGGCGTTTGGTCAGTCGCGGGTTTACCTGGGCAACAGTTACTCGCTCAGCCGTAACTACCTGAACAATATCCATGTCGAGCGATTCTCACGGCTGACCAGCCGTGAAGTGGGGTTTGCTATCAGTCAAAAAAAACCGCAACTGCTCACACTGATTAATGCCGCAATCAAGGCCGTGCCAGAAGATGAAAAGCAGGAGCTGTATCGTCTCTGGCAGCCCGACCGCATTGATCTCGCACAGGGGTCTAAATCTCTTCTCTTTAACGAGCAAGAGAAAGCGTGGATCAAAAAACATCCTATCGTTAACGTCCTGATCTACAGCCAGGACAATGCAGCCCCGGTCTCATTTATTGATCATAAAGGCGTCCTGCGCGGTATTGCCGCCGATCTGTTTTCCGTTGTGTCGCTCAGAACCGGTTTACAGTTTCGTTTTGAAACGGGCAGCACCACCGAAGAATTGATTCAACAGGTAAACGAGTCAAGCTCGGATATGCTCGCCTCAATAACCCCCAGTGAAGCGCGCAAAAACAAAATTCTTTTTACCCGTCCCTATCTGCGGAGCGCCTTTTCCCTGGCAACATCGACAAATCGTAACGACATTCACATGCTGGCAGACCTGCGCGGAAAACGGCTGGCAATGGTAAAAAACATTGGCGTGGAGAGTATGGTGCGCCAGCGTTATCCGGAAATTGAAATTGTTCACGTGGGCAATGAATCGCAACTGCTTTCCACCGTGCTTGAGGGGAAAGCGGATGCCGCGGTGGGTATTCTGATCATGAGCGACTATCAGATCTTCATCAACTTTCAGGACAAACTCAAAGTGGTGTCCATTGTGGGTGACGCCCCCGTTTGGATCTCTTTCGGTGTCGGGCTGGCCAATCCGGAACTTCAGGGGATTTTAGATAAAATATTACTAAGCATTCCGCCTGTTGAGCTGGAAAATCTGGCCAACCGCTGGCGGCCCAACGAATTGGTGGCTGTCGACAGCTTCTGGTATCGCTATCGGGAAGTGTTGATTGCCACTGCCGTCTTTAGCGCTGTCTTTATTATTCTGGCTCTGGGTTGGGCACTCTACCTGCGTCGGCAAATCGCGCGTAAAGCGGCGCTTCGCCGTCAGATGAACACGCAGCTTGTGCAATTACGCGAGGTCATCACCGAGCGTGAAGCGCTGCTGGTTGAGCTTAAGGAAGCCAAAGACAGGGCAGAAGACTCTAACCGGGCAAAATCCGTCTTCCTGTCGACCATGAGTCATGAAATCCGCACGCCGATGAATGCAATTATTGGCATGCTGGATATTGTGCTGAAAAAAGGACGCCGTGGTGAGCAAGATATTCAGGCGCTCGAGGTAGCATATGAATCGGCAGAAGGACTGGTGGGATTAATTGGCGATATTCTGGATATCTCCCGTATTGAGGGGGGACATCTTGATTTCAATCCTGAAGCCACGAACCTCGGTACGCTGATTAACAATATGATGCGGGTTTTCCAGGGGGTGGCCATTGAGAAAAATATCGAGCTCACCCGCACATTCGCGACAGCACCCTTAACCGATGTCTATGCCGACCCATTACGCATTAAGCAGGTTTTGTCGAACCTGTTAAGTAATGCCATTAAGTTTACCGACATTGGTGGCGTATCACTGACGCTGCAGCAGGCTGAAGACCCGATAAATGACAGCGTTCACTACATCATTGACGTCAAGGACAGCGGCGTGGGGATCGACGCCAGTCAGCAGGCAGCATTGTTCCGGCCCTTTAGCCAGGCAGACAACCGCCGCGCAGGAACGGGGCTGGGCCTCTATATCAGCCGGACTATCTGCGAAAGCATGGGCGGCACGCTTATACTGACCAGCGAGAAAAATGTGGGTACCACGGTGAGTGCAACCTTTACGCTGCCGAAAGTAAAAACGGCGGCTGTGGATGTCCCGCAGCACGAAGATGAAGACAAAATTCCGGCCCTGAAGATCCTGGTGGTGGACGACAACCCTGCCAACCGAATCTTGCTGGCTAAACAATTAGCCTGGTTAGGACAGCATGCATATCTTGCGTCAGAGGGAAATGAGGCACTGGCTATCTGGGAAAAAACAGATTTCGACGTGATCATTACCGACTGCAACATGCCCGGCATGAATGGCTATCAGCTTACGCACCTAATCCGAACGCGTGAGCAGGAACAAAACAGGGTCGCTGCCTGGATTATCGGCTTTACTGCCAATGCCATGCATGAGATCACGGCGCGATGTTTACAGGCTGGTATGAATGATTGCCTGTTTAAACCCTGCTCAATCAATCATCTCGCGGCTGCGCTGCGAAATCTGCATCCCATTGAGCACAAAGCATCGGACGATACCGTCTCACTGAAATAAAAAAGGAGCCTGTAGAAGGCTCCTGATAATGTCTCGAATGAATCTGCTGAAATGGGATTAAAGCATTTGGTCGTGCCAAAGAAACAGTTCAGAGTCCGTTTTCACGCCCAGCTTTTTCATGGCCGATTTCTTCTGTCCGCTGACCGTCTTACGACTACGCTGGAATTTCTCTGAAATCTGCAGAACAGACATTCCGCCGGTAAAGAGTCGTAGCACCTCGAGCTCCTTGGGGGACAGCTGATCCAGACGGCCAATGCCCTCAATTACCTGCGGCGCGTTGTCACCCTCTGGACCCGATTTAGGGTCTGTACAAGGCTCTGAAATCAGGTAGAACTCTTTCTCCATACTTTCTGACAGTGAGATACGCCCCGCCGCGACCTGACGTGCTGCATTCACCACTTCAACTAAATCACGGCTTTTACCAACATGTCCCCGGACGCCGATTTTTAGCGCCATACGCACAATCGCTGTGTTTTCCAGCGTGGATGAAAGCAGAATTTTCAGCCATGGAAAGTTGCTCCTGAGCTGCTTGATCATCGGTAAACCGTCGATATCTTCATCACCAAGCAGATAGTCAAGAACCAACACATCAATACGGTTGTTGCGTAAAAAATTCATGAGTTCGATACGAGTGGCAAAGCTGCCTTTTAGTTCGAAATCAGGCTCTTGACCAAATACAATTTCTAACCCCTTACGGACAATCGGGTGATCGTCGAGTAAGGCAACGTATATTTTTTTACCTGAAAACGGATTCATACATATTCTCTTTTATGTCTGCTGTGTGAGCTATCTTAAAAAAGACTTAATTATTATTTCGTAACCATAACAGTAGTGTACCGGAACTGGCGTAGCTACGAAAAATAGCTGAATAGCCGTCAAAACGATTGGTCACTTCCGCCACCTGGTTGCCGTAAAATTCACTTTCTGCACTCAACACATCTAACAATGTACGTCGCCCGAGGTGATACCATTGATCGAAGAAATCATGTCGAATACGATCGGATTCAATCGATAAGTTATGATACAACTCCGCGCGTTCCAGCATACTATGAGCATCCTGATCGGCAGCGCGAACCCGGTTATCCAGATCGCGGGATTGCTGTTCAATAGCCTCTCTGCTGGCGTCTGCACGTCGTGCGGCAGAAAGCTCAGCCGCCCGCTGTGAACCGCCCCGGAAAATCGGCCAGCTTAAGTTTACATTGGTTTCCCAAGCCTGTTCACGCCCCAGTTCATCGCGCCCGGTACTTTTCCCAACATTCCATGTCACCGTTGGGTAAGCGGCAGAACGAGCCGCTTCCGCATCCGCCAACGCTGATGCGGTTTCTGCCTGCGCCTGTCGAATGGTTGGATGACGTTCAATTGCGGATAATTGCTTATCCAGCTCTCCCGGCTTCAGGTTCCACACCGACGCTTTTGGCAGGGGAACTGTGGTATCTCCCAGCAAGCGGTTGAGGATAATCTCCGTATCACGCATACGCGATACAGCTGTATCTAAAGAAGATTGTGCCTGTAAAAATCGCCCTCTGGCCTGCGTAAGCTCACTACGACGCCCCTGATCGACCTTCACAATACCGTCCAGCATTTCGACCAGTTCATTCATCCGCGCCACATACTTCTGGCTGAGAACAATGATCTGGCGCTGTTTACTCAGCTCAATGAGCGCGCTACTAACCTGCCAGGCAATATTTTCCGCCTGTGCGCCTGTGTTCTCTTTCGCCGCCAAATGCTGCTCTTCACGGCTTTTAATGGTGTTGCTGGTGCGCCCAAAATCGAGCAATGTGGTTGCAACATTCACGGTCACCGCTGGACGACTGTCGCTGTAGCCACGTTCTCCGCCACCAAACTGAACGCTTTTCGAACGTGTACCGACATCCACCTGCGGCCAGCGCTGCCCTTTCGCTTCATCGACGTTGGCCTGTGCCGCCTCGGTACTGAACTGCGCGCCACGAACCTCAGGGCTAATACTCAGCGCGGTATTGACTGCATCATTGAAGAGCATACGGATTTCATGCTCGCCTGGCACGCGGGCGGCCTGACGCTCAACGTTTGTGACACTGCTTTTCTTCTCCGCCCTGGGTACAAGGGGAGCTGGCGGGGTGGAGGCCATCACCATGCCGGATTTTGCCTCCGGCGCTACTGGCTGAAAGGATAGCACCCCCTCATTACTGGCGGTACTTTTCCCCGAAATCAGGCAAGAGAGTACTGTCAGCATCGCCGCCAGGCGACGCTGTACAGGAGAATAATTTTTCATCGTAAATTAACGTTCCCGGAAGGCTTCTTTCGCTTTGAAAATAGGTTTCAGCAGGTAATCGAGAATGGTTTTTTCGCCCGTGCGAATTTCCACCGTCGCAATCATACCTGGGATAATTGGCAGGGATTTTCCACCCGCCGTCAGCGTGCTGCTGTCGGTTAACACCATCACCCGGTAATAGGTGTCATCAGGACGGCCCGCCGCAGCTTTGGCGTCATCCTTCAGCGTGTCCGGGCTGACGAGAGAAACGTGCCCTTTCAGGCCGCCGTAAATACCGAAATCGTACGCAGTGATCTTCACTGTTGCCGGCAATCCGGCATGGAGGAAGGCCACATCAGAAGGTTTGATTTTCCCTTCCACCAGCAGTTGATCTTCCAGCGGAACAATTTCCATAATGTGTTCACCGGGCTGAATAACGCCGCCGATGGTGGTGACTCGCACGTTTTTCACCGTTCCGCGCACCAGCGCGGTGATGGTGGTACGGCTTACTATGTCAGCGCGGCCCGTCAGGCTCTCTTCCGCCTGGACCAGATCCAGCTCCTGGCGGATCAGGTCGGTGTTCGCATCCGCCTGGTAGCGGTTGCGGCGCTCGACAATCTGCGACTGCAGATCGTTCGCCTGACGGCGCATACGCAGCAGCTCTACTTCAGAGAGCAGACCACGTGCGGCCAGCGGTTCTGACATTGCGATTTCGTTCTGTGCCAGGCGATAGCTTTTCTCTAACGAGGCCACGCCCTCACCCAGCGCCTGTTTACGGCTGTTGTAGGCGCGCGTTTCCAGCTCTACCTCAGACGGATACTGCTTCACGCGATCGCTGAAGGTCAGCGGCAGGCCGTAGGCTTCGGCGCGCAGACGGTTCACCGTCGCTTCAAGGGCAACCACTTTACGCAGCGTCTCCTGATAGCTGGACTGCGCGCGGGTCGGGTCAATTTTCAGCAATACCTGCCCCGGTTGAACGATGTCGCCTTCACGCACGTTCATCTCCTCAAGAATCCCGCCTTCAAGGCTCTGAATCACCTGTTCGCGGCTTTTGGAGACAATTTTAGCGTCGCCTTTGGTGATCTCTTCTACTTTGGCGAAATGCGCCCAGGTTAGGAAACCGGCAAAGACCACCAGAATCAGCCAGAGCACCAGCCGGGATTTTGGCGTCGTCTGAGAAAACAACGCCTCCTGAATGTCGCTCATCCAGGCGGCATCGCGCGCCGACAGGTTTTTTTGTTTATTGTTGCGTTTGAAAAGTGTCATGCGCTCGCCTCCACGGGCTGTTTTCCGGTGGCGGCCTTCACAGGCGTACTGTCGTTTGCGGGTGCGCCGTTCAGTGCGGCCAGCACCTGCTGTTTAGGGCCATCAGCCACAATTTTACCGTCATCAATAATGATCATGCGGTCCACTAGTGCCAGCAGGGATGGTCGATGGGTGACCACCACTAGCGTGTGTCCGGCGGTCGCGACTTTCAGGTGTTGTAAGAAAAGAGCTTCCGTCTGGGAGTCCATCGCGCTGGTCGGTTCATCCAGCAGCAGCAGATTGGGTTTCGCCAGCAACGTACGGGCCAGTGAAACCAGCTGACGCTGCCCCCCGGACAGACTGTTCCCCTGCTCGCCCACAGGCATATGAATACCGCGCGGATGACGAGCAGCAATCTGATCAAGCCCCGTCAGACGCAGCACGTGCAGAAATTCATCAGAGGAGGCATTCTGACGGCCAATCATGATGTTTTCACGCAGGGTGCCGTAAAAGAGACGCGCTTCCTGGCCGACAAAACCGACGTTGTTACGCCAGTCAGACGGTTCAATCTGATTCACATCCAGGCCGCTACTGAACAGCTGTCCTTTAACCGGCGTATAGAGGCGCGCAATGATACGTAGCAGTGTCGATTTACCACTGCCAATTTTGCCCACAATCGCCACGCGTTCACCCGGCGTAATCGTCAGGTTGACGCCCTTCAGGATCTCCGGGTTAGGCTGCATCGGCGGTGCGGGGTAGGAAAAGGCCACGCCTTTCAGTTCAATATCGCCATTCAGCTCAGGCTGTTTGATGTAGTCAATGTCGCTGCTGCGATCGGTAGGATGCGCCATCAGCCTGTTCAGCGAGGAAAGCGCGGCTTTTGCCTGCTGATAACGAACGGCTAAACCAATCACCTGGCTTAACGGCGCGGTCACGCGGCCGGCCAGCATCACAGTCCCGATCAGTGCACCCTGAGTCAGGTTACCGGCATCAATCAGGTAAACACCGGTGACAATCAGCATTACGGTCTGTAGCTGCTGCAGAAAACTCACCGAGTTCATGGCAAGTGCAGAGTAGTGCTTCGACGCCGCAGAGCTGCTGGACTGCATCGCACTGAACTTCTGCCAGCGACTTTGCATCCAGGATTCACCGCCGACCGATTTCAAGGTTTCCATCCCTTCGATGGATTCAATCAGTACGCCCTGCTTTAACGACGCTTCCTGCAGGCTGGCTTTCATCACTTTCGCCAGCGGCCACTGGATCAGCAGGCTGACCAGCAGGATCATTGGCAACATCAGCATCGGAATAAAGGCCAGCGATCCGCCGATGGCAAAAATAATGCCGATAAACAGCAGTACAAAGGGCAAATCGGCAATGGTCGCGAGGGTGGCGGAGGAGACAAAGTCACGAACGGATTCAAACTCGCGCAGCTGGTTGGCAAACGAACCGGAAGAAGCCGGTTTATGCTCCATTTTTACCGAGAGAGACTGACGGAACAGAATGCTACCGACGATCAAATCTGCTTTTTTCCCGGCAGTATCGAGCAGGTGCGCACGCACGGTACGGGTGATCGCTTCAAACACCATTGCCACCAGCACGCCAATAGCCAGCGACCAGAGCGTGGTAAACGCCTGGTTTGGGATAACGCGGTCATAAACGTTCATGGTGAAGAACACGGTCGCCAGCGCCAGCACGTTCACCAGCACCGACGCCAGCGCAGCGCTACGGTAGTAACTGCGATAACGCCACAGGGTGCTGAACAGCCAGTGGCCCTTCGGCGGCGGTGGTGCAATATCGCTCACCCGGCTGTCAATGCGCGCCGTTGGCTTTGCGGCAATGGCGTAGCCAACATACAGCTCGTTGAGCGCCTGATGGTTCAGCTCAACCGGTTCGTCGCCCACTTCCGGCATGATCAGGGAGTAGAACAGGTCCCATTTATCGTCGGCATTTTTACGACGCTCGCGCGCCAGCAGCACCATGCCACCCGCGCCCTTGCGCAGCAGGATCATCGGGAAAACCTGCTCGGGCAGTTCCGCACTGTTACGCTTGATGAGCCCCCCGGTAATACCGGCGTTTTTAAGCGCATCAAGCGCTAAAGAGGGTGTGAGTGTTTGTTCAACAGGCAGACCAGCCAGCAAAACATCATCGCTTTTACCCAGACCATAATGTTCAGACAGCCAGGCAATGCTTCTGAGCAAAGAGTCATCATTCAGTCGGGTATCGCGGGCGATGGTGTGCAGCTGTTCCTCCTGGGTATTGGCCATTGAGGATTCCATATTTCGTGTATTCCTGGTTATTAAAATTCATGTAAATCAAAAAGATAAAATTACTTTTTGAAGTGGATTAGGAATATTCTGTCACGCGGAATGGTCTTGCCTTAATGAGACCTGTCTCAATGGAACGGCTTATTTTTTGGCGCGAAAGAGGTGCTGGCAGGGATTTTGCCCGGCGGCGCTACGCCTGCACGGGCCTACAGTGAGGGGTTTGACGGTTGTAAGCCGGGTAAGCGCAGCGCCACCCGGCGAGAATATTACTTTTGTGCCTGAGTGCTTACGTCCTGATCGCCGCTCACTCGCACAACAACACGACGGTTAGGCGCATTGCAGGCAATAAGCTCTTTTTTACTGGATGCCGCGCAGTCGTTCACCACGGGCTCACTGCTCCCCACGCTTGAGGCGCTCATCAGGCGAGCCGGAAGACCGTTTTCAGCCAGCATGGTGCGGACAGTCTGCGCGCGCTTCAGACCAAGGACATAGTTGCTACGATCGCTGCCAATGGCGTCCGTATGGCCAATCACCTGGATCCGCTTGAGCTCAACGTTTTCACGTTTGATTGTCGCCACCAGATCTTTAACGGCCTGATGACCCTGCGCAGAAACCCCTTTCTCGCTGGACTTTCCAAAGCGGAACATCACATCGCCAGACAGGGTGTAATCCTTGTACTGCGGTGCAGGTAGGTTGTTACAGGCTTCTACGCTGGAGGCGCGAGACAGCACGTGGATCTGCTCACGCAGGCCCGTGAGATCCTTTTCCGCCTGCTCACGCGTGCGTGCTTCCGGCACCGCATTCATGGTGTGGCTGACGCGCACGAAGTAGGTCTGGCCGCCGCTCATCTCGACGTTGTAGCCCTGCTCTTTGCCGCGATATTCAGGCGCATCGTTCTGATACGCGCCCAGGTTGTGCTTACCCGGAGCCAGACAGAAGGTCGTAAAACCGCCCGGCAACAGCGCGTCGTGGAACTCGTTATCGACATAGATATGCGCCGCGCCTCCTGAGGCGTTGCTGGCGTCACGGTAGTAAACCACCTGCGTTTGTGTCTGTCCGACTGGCGCAACGGGTTGATACGTCTTGCCAAAGTTTTCCGCCGCCAGCGCAGGGGACATGACAAATGCGGAGGAGGTAAACAGCGCTGCGAATAAAGAGGTCTTGAAAAAAGTCATAAATCCTCCACAGGCCCCCCCGAAAGGAGGCCTGGAAAAGTTTAAGTTAGTGATTATTCACGTTGACGGTGACGCCGTTCTGCACCAGCAGTTCCACGTCCAGATTTTCCATCTGGTACACCTGGTACTCGACGCCAGACACTTTGACGTTACCTGCGTTGGTCCAGTTGCCCGGATCGGTGTTGTCAGGCAGCAGATCGCTCAGGTTCACCACATCACCTTTGTTACCCTGAACCATCAGCTGTTTATTGCCGTCGGCGATAAACATGTCTTTCTCAGCGTGGGTCAGCACGTCGTTCACGTTGATATTCAGCACATCCGCTTTGCCGTTGTTCATATCAATCGTTGAAACCTGCTGATCTTTGCCGACCAGCTTGCTCAGATCGATGCTGTCCTTCGCGTCGCCCGCTAACGTCAGCGTATGATTGACGGCATCATATCCTTCGGTTGCCTGGCCAACGTGCTCAACGCCTTTCTGCTCTGCAGGGGTCTCCTGATTAGACGATTTATCGTCCTCGTCCTGAGCCACAACAGGCGCTTTTGCCGGTTTGTTTTCCTCGCTGGTCACACGCTGTTCTTCCTGAACAGGCTGAGTGTGCTCTTCAACACTGAAGGAACGCATACTGCGGCTGTTGTTCAGCAGCATGCCATCAGCACGGATTGGCACAGCGTTGTACGTGTGGATACTGGTATCCGAGGTATCTACCACGTTAAACACGCCGCTGAACCCTGGTCCGTTGCCTGGAGCCGCCAGGCCGGTTGCACGCCACTGCGCCAGCGTTAAGGTAACGGTCCAGGTACCATCATCCAGAACGCGTCCGGTTGTACCCGCCAGCGTTGAATTCGGGCCGCCTCTCAGACTTACGGTATGGCCCGGAATACCTCCCGTACCTTTCACCGTGATCACTTCACCGACGACATCAAAGTACCCGCCACCGCTGACGCTGGTGATCAGGAAGTTTTCAGGCGACCAGGTTTCCACGGTCACATAACGCTGGGCGCCTAACGCACTGCTGTTGCCTGCGGTATCAATCTGCTTGGCACGGAAATACCAGGTGCCATCAGGCAACGCCGTCGGGATTTCCAGACTCCAGGTACCATCTGCTTTGGCCGTGGTGGTGTAGATAATGTTCTTACCGCTTGTCCATCCAGACCCAGTCGTTGGACCCGCCAGCCAGATCTCGATCTTCGCACCCGCTTCCGCGCCGTTACCGGTGATGGTCGGACGGTTGTCGTTGGTCTTCTCTGCGTCAACCAGGTTACCGACCTTGCCGCCCGCAACGTTATCTACGACTGCAGTAATGACAGGTGCAGCCGCGACCGTATCAACCACAACATAGTGCTGGTTACCCAGAGCGCTCTTGTTGCCCGCCTGGTCAGTCTGATTAGCACGGAAGTACCAGGTGCCATCCTGCAATGCCTTCGGAATTTCCAGGCTCCAGGTACCGTCCGCTTTGGCGGTGGTGGTATACACGAGGTTGTTATTACTCCACCCCTGATTACCCAGCGCCAGCACGATTTCGATCTTCGCGCCCGCTTCCGCACCGTTACCGGTGATGGTCGGACGGTTGTCGTTGGTACGCTCCCCGTCAACCAGGTTACCGACTTTACCGCCCGCCACGTTATCAGTAATAACCGTTACGTTCGGTGCGGCCACCACGGTATCCACGGTAATCGCGAAGTTGGTAGAGTTCACCGAACGGTTCCCGGCTTTATCAACAGAGTAAGCCTGGAAGTTATACGTCTGGTTATAGTTGGTCGTCTGCGGGAAAGACCATTGTCCATTCGCACCCGCTGTGGTAGACCCATAAACCACGCCATTAGCCGGGTTGAGGATGTAAACCACGCTGTTTGCTTCTGCAGTACCACGCAGATCCAGAGTTCTGTCGTTGGTAATGCCGCCGTTACCGACCAGACCGTTATAAACACCGCCCTGAACATCATCAAAAGTCCCCGTAATCACAGGAGCGTTATTGACAGTATCTACAGTGATCGAGAACTTAGCGGAGTCCGCCGAACGGTTACCCGCTGGGTCAACAGAGTAGGCATGGAAGCTGTACGCTATGTTGTAGTTAGTGGCGACCGGGAATTGCCAGTTACCGTTCGCATCTGCCCTCACGGAGCCCGCAACGTTGCCATAGTTTTCCAGCACGATGTAAACCACGCTGCCCGCTTCGGCAGTACCGCGTAAATCCAGGGTTTTGTCGTTGGTGACGCCGCCGTTACCCACCAGACCGTTATAAACACCGCCCTGAACATCATCCCAGGAACCGGTAATCACCGGCGCGTTATTGACCGTATCCACATTCAGTGAATAGGTCGCCGATTTACCGGAGATGTTCCCCAGATCGTCTTTGGCGATGGTGTAGAACATATGCGGGCGATCCGCAGCGGTGTTCCCGAGCGCACGCTCCCAGCTCCAGTTACCGTTGGCATCGGCTTTTACCGTATCCAGCACCGCGTTGTTATACGCGTTGTAGATGTAGACGATGCTATTTGCTTCCGCAGTACCACGCAGCTCCATATTTGCATCGTTGGTCAGCCCACCGTTCGGTACCAGGGCTTTGTAGATGCCGCCTTCCACATCATCGTACGCACCCAGAATAACCGGCGTAGCCGCTTTCGTGTCGACTTCCAGACCATAGTGGTTGGATTCTTCCGATACGTTGCCCGCTTTGTCCTGCGCTCTTACATAGAAGTCGTGCTGCGCATCAGACAGTACCGGAGACGTCCATTTCCAGTCACCATTCGCATCGGCGAAGACCGAGCCAATCGGCACGCTGCTACCTGGGACATAGATTTTCACCAGGCTGTCTTTCTCAGCGGTACCACGCAGCTCTGGCGTCGTGTCGCGTGAACGGCTGCCGTCAGTAATCAGCGCGCCCGCATCGTCATACATGCCGGTAATAGCCGGGGCATTCGGTGCTTCAGTATCAATGGTCAGATTCCACGGTGCCGTCGGAGCGCTCTTCACACCGGTCGGGCTCTGGAATACCGCCGTCAGAGACAGCTCTGTGCCGTTGTTCTGCTGTGGCAGCGTAAAGTTCCAGGTACCATCCATGCCTACGGTCACGGAGCCGATCGGTGAGGTGCCGTCGTAAATAAAGACCACATCACCGGCTGCACCCTTACCGTACAGAGTTGGCGTGGTGTCGTCGGTCACCGCCGGGTTAGCCAGGTCGCCCTGCACAATACCCACGTCATCAGCGATGCGATCCAGCGATCCATCCGGCACACGGGTATCCAGCGTCAGCTCAAACGGTGCGGTCTGTGCGCTTTCCCCTGCACCCGCGTTTTCAGTCGCGGTGATCTTATACAGTGCGTCTGTCGTCAGTGCCGGGTTAATGGTGTACTGCCACTCACCGGTCACGGCGTCTGCCTGCACACTACCCGCGAGTTTACCGTCAACATACACGTTCACCAGAGAGCCAGCCGTCGCACGGCCCACTACCGTTGGGGTCGTGTCGTCGGTGTGGCTACCGCTGCCCAGATTGCCTTGCAGCAGCCCTTCATCGTCCACAACGTGGCTGATTGAGACGCCGTTACGGCTGGTATCAACGATAAAGTGGATCGGATCCGAAGCCGGTCCCACGTTACCCGCTTTATCTTCGATGGAGACTTTCCAGGTGTAATCGCCGTCTGCCAGCGCAGGCGCCGGGGTATAGCTCCAGTTACCTTTGCTGTCTACCGGTACGCGCACGGTATTGCCGTTACCCAGATCGATAATTGCAATACCGTCAGGCTCACCCTTACCACGGTAGGTTGGGGTGTTGTCATCGGTGGTGTCGTCATTGGCGATAAGGCCCGGTGTACCGAAGTCGTCCCACAGTTCAATGTCTGTCGCCGCCAGCGGATCGACGGAATCAACGATAATGACCCACTCGCCGGTTTCCGGGCTGCGGTTACCGGTGACATCTTCCGCCACGGCGCGGAAACGGTGCTCGCCCTGCGCCAGCGCGGTGTCGAAATCAATGGTCCAGCGGCCACCGGTCACCACGGCACTGCCGATTGGGTTCGGATTCGCGCCATCATAAAGATAAACAGTGGTGCCATCCTGCGCGGTCCCGGTGATGGTCGGGCGATCGTCATTGGTGATGCCCCCGTTCTGGATAGTACCCACATGCGCGGCAACGTCGTCGATCACGTCAGTGATCGCCGGTGCTGTTGGAATACCGCCCGCCAGCAGATCGAACGAGAAGGTGTCAGACGGTTCAGAGCGCAGACCCGCTTTATCCTGAGCCACAACGCTCACGTCGTAATGGCCGTTCGCCAGGCCCAGCGCCGGTGTCCAGGTCCAGGTGCCGGTAGCGTCAGCGGTTACAGAGTCAATCGTGCGGCCATTGACGATGATAAACACCAGGCTGTTCTTCTCGGCGGTACCCGTGAAGTCTGGGGTGCTGTCGTCGGTAATACCGCCGTTAGCGATATTGCCGGTCTGCTGACCTGCGTCATCATAAACGGTGTCGATCGTTGGTTTTGCCGGCGGCTGGGTATCAACGATAAAGCCAATTGGGTCGGACGGTTCGCTGACGTTGCCCGCCGGATCGACGATAACAACAGAAGCTTCATGCTCGCCGTCCGCCAGTGGATCGTCCGGGGTCACTTCCCATTTACCGTCTTCACCCACGATCGCGGTGCCCACGACTTCGTCGTCAATAATCAGTTCCACGGTTTCGCCAGGCACAGCGCCTTCGCCGCTGAAGACCGGTTTGGTGTCATCGGTAATGTCGCCGTTGTGAATAGGGCCAACAACCGGACCCTGATCGTCTTCAACGTCACCAATGATCGGTTTGTTCGGTACTTCGGTGTCAACCACCAGCTTCCACGGCGCGGTTGGCGCGCTTTCTACGCCCGTTGGGCCACGGAAGACCACGCTGACGTCCAGCTCGGCACCGTTCGCCTGCTCAGGCAGGGTATATTCCCAACTGCCATCAGCGCGTACGGTAACGGAGTCGATGATATCGCTGCCGTTGCGAACGAACACGATATCCCCAGGACGGCCAGTGCCGTGCAGGGTTGGGGTAGTGTCATCGGTGACAGCCGGGTTAGGCAGATCGCCCTGATAGCGACCGACGTCATCCGATACGCGATCGAAAGTACCCGCAGGAACAACGGTATCGATGGACAGCAGGAACGGACGTGTCGGTGGTGGGATTTCACCAGGACCGCTGTACTCACCTGCGGTGATTGAGTAGGTTTTTCCGGATTCCAGCGCAGGATTGATTTCAATCGCCCACTCACCGGTCGTTGGATCGGCCGTCATGGAACCGACCGGGTTACCGTTAACGTACAGAGTGACCAGAGAGCCCGGCGTCGCCGTGCCCACGATAACCGGGTTGACGTCATCCGTGCCGCTACCACTCGCCAGCGGATTGGTCACCGTACCAGTGTTATCTTCAGCATGGCTGATGGACACCGCATTACCCATCGTATCAACGGTGAAGGTAATCGGCGTGGTGGATGGCCCGCGTTCGCCTGCGCTGTTTTCCAACGCAACCGACCAGGTGTAACTGCCATCGGCCAGCGCAGGTGCAGGTGTCCAGGTCCAGTTACCTTCTGCATTGACGGGTACGCGAACGCTTTGGCCACCGCCAAGGTCAATCACCGCCGTCATACCCGGCTCGCCCTTCCCGCTGAAGGTTGGGGTGTTATCTTCACTCGGATCGCCGTTACGAATTTCACGTGGGAACTGATAGTCGTTCCACAGTAAAACATCCGCAGGCAGCGGCGGCGGTGTCGCCATCGCAGCGATATTAGGTCCGGTATTGTTGTTTGGTGTAGTGCTCTTTTTCATACTATTTTCCAAATGAATTCTGTTTATGTTCTGGTCTAAAATTTTCTGAAGGTTCCGGTGAAGGAACCTCCCTTTCCTGGTATCAATTAATGGTTCTGTAGCGTGACCGTGACTCCCATTTGAACGAGGATCTCGGTATTCAGGCTGTCCATCTGGTAAGACTGATACTCCACTCCCCCAACATTCACCGTCCCGCCATCGGTCCAGTTCCCCGGGTCCATACCGTTCGGCAGCAGGTCGCTCAGGTTCACCGCGTCGCCCGCGTTGCCCTTCACCATCATTTGGTTGAAGTCGTTGTCGTGGAACAGATTCTGCGTGGCGTTTTCCAGCACATCACCCGCGCTCAGCGTCAGGGTGTTGTTGCCTGTTCCCGTAATGTCGAACACTTCCACTGACTGAACAGGGTGAGTCAGCGCGTTCAGGTCGAGGTGCTGATCCGCCCCCAGCAGCTTCAGCGTGTCGATGCCTTCTCCGCCCTGAATTACGGCATCGGTCATGCTGGCCACGTCAGCAACCTGATACAGGTTGTCTGCCGCATCGCCGTACCAGATATCACCCTGGTTATCCGCCAGGAATTCACCCGGCGTGACGGTTGTCGCCGTACCGCTCACCTTCAGGTCATCGATACTGAAACCAAACCCCGTGCTGCCCACCTGCTCCTGATGGTGGATCTCCATCCGGTAAACCGGTGTATCATCCGGGCTGGTAAACGACACCGGGACGTTACGGTTAGGAAGGAAAGCGCTCACCGCCTGAGAGCCAATCTCATTGCCGTTAATGTCGTAGAACGTGACCACCGTCGATGGGCCCGCAAATCGTGGATTGAAAACGAAATCGATCGTTTTAGCCCCATACTGGAAGTCAACAAACATGCTGGCCGCCATCTCAGAATCCGGAGACGAGCTGTATAAATACAGGCTGTTGGTGCTTCCTGCGCCGATGACCTGTCTGTCGAATTCATAATCAGCCGTGGCGGTATCCGCCGTGTGGGAGAAACGCATCCCGTGCACCCATGCACCTGCATTAATGGCCGCAAACTCCGTATTGTCTTCAAAGCTGTTAGTACTGGTGAAATTGCTGGTGCGGTAGCTCGAGCTGTTACCCGCCGCGTCCACAATCGCCACACCCACCGGAATATCGGTGTAGCCACCCGCCGGCATGGTCAGCGTCACGTTGCCGTTGGCAATATCCGCCGCGGTCAGGGTGTGCGTGACGGTGGTGTCACCGTTTTTCATCACAAGGGTGTCGCCCTCGACAATACCGCTGCCCGGCAACGTTACGGTCACGTCGTTACCGCTGCGTACCACGTCGGTCGGCGCGTCTGGCGCAATCAGATCCAGCACCACTTTCTGTGACGACTCGGTGTAGTTCCCGGCGGCGTCGACTACGCGAGTCTGGATAGTCCAGTCAGCGGTATGGCCCTGACCATCAACAAATGCCCATTTGTCGCCGTCAACCATGGCTTCCAGCCAGGTTTTACCGCCGTCAGTGGAAACCAGCACTTTCTCGCCCGCCTCCAGCGGAGAAGAGAGATGGCCGCTCACCAGGCTGCCGGCTTTACCGTTGTTGGTGATGAAGTCGCTTCCGCTTACGCCGGAGTCGTGCGTCATGCCATCCGCCGCCGCGCTGCCTGCCGGCGCTTCGGTATCAATGGTGATTTTCCATTCCGCAGACGGCGCGCTTCTTACGCCGGTCGGGCTCTGGAAGACCGTGGTCAACGCCAGCTCTGCGCCGTTGTTCTGTGCAGGCAGGGTGTAGTTCCATGAACCATCCTCGCCTACAGTTGCAGAGCCTATCTGAGTGGTACCGTCGTAAATGAAGACGATATCGCCCGCAACGCCCTTTCCGTGCAGAGTTGGCGTGGTGTCATCGGTCACCGCCGGATTCGCCAGATCGCCCTGCACCAGGCCAACATCATCCGATACGCTGTCAAATGAACCCGTCGGCACGCGGGTATCCAGAGTTAAATCAAACGACGCGGTCTGCGCGCTGTCGCCGCTACCGGTGTTTTCGCTGGCCGTTATCTGGTAAGTTCCGTCAGCAGACAGCGCCGGGTTAATGGTGTATTTCCACTCGCCGGTACGCGGATCGGCGATCACGCTGCCGACAAAATTACCGTCCAGGTAGACTTTGACTTCAGCACCCGGCGTGGCGCGGCCCACAACGGTTGGCGTCGTGTCGTCGGTGTGGCTGCCGCTGGCGAGATTGCCCTGTACCGCCCCTTCGTTATCTTCCACGTGGCTGATCGAGATACCGTTACGGCTGGTATCAACGATAAAGTGAATCGGACCGGAAACCGGACCCACGTTCCCCGCTTTATCTTCAATCGCGACGCTCCAGGCATAGTCGCCATCCGCCAGTGCGGGGGCCGGGGTATAGCTCCAGTTGCCGCTGTCATCAACCGGTACGCGCACGGTGGTACCGTCACCCAGATCGATGATCGCGGTGCCGCCAGGCTCACCCTTACCACGGTAGGTTGGGGTGTTGTCATCCGTCGTGTCGTTATCTGCAATCAGTCCCGGCGTGCCGAAGTCGTCCCACAGCTCAACATCCGTTGCTGCACCAGGCGCGACGGAGTCAACGATAATGACCCACTCGCCGGTTTCCGGGCTGCGGTTGCCCACTGCGTTTTCCGCTACCGCACGGAAGCGGTGCTCGCCCTGTGCCAATGGCGTACCGAAATCAATGGTCCATGTTCCGCCCGTCACTACCGCGCTGCCGATCGGAACCGGGTTCGCGCCGTCGTACAGATAAACGGTGGTGCCGTCCTGACCCGTACCGGTGATGGTTGGACGATCGTCGTTAGTCACGCCGCCCTGCTGCACGGTGCCGGTGTGCGACTCGACGTCGTCGATCACATCAGTGATGGCAGGTGCGGTCGGGATCCCGCCCGCGACCACATCAAATGCGAACGCGTCGGACGGCTCAGAGCGCAGGCCAGCCTTATCTTCAGCAATAACGCGCACGTCATAGTGACCGTTGGTCAGCGCCGGAGACGGTGTCCAGGTCCATTTGCCTGTCGCATCCGCGGTAACGGAATCCACTTCACGGCCATTCACGATGATGTGCACAATGCTGTTTTCTTCGGCCGTACCGCTGAAGTCCGGGGTGCTGTCGTCGGTAATGTCCCCGTTCGCCAGGTTGCCCGTTTTCAGACCCGCGTCATCAAATACGGTCTCAATCGTCGGTTTTTCCGGCGGCGTGGTATCGACAATAAAACCGATCGGATCGGACGGTTCGCTGGCGTTACCCACCGGATCGACGATCACGACAACCGCTTCATGCTCGCCTTCTGGCAGCGGATTTTTAGGAGTCACTTCCCACTTGCCGTCTTCACCGACGATCGCAGTACCCACGACTTCGTCGTCGATAATGAGCTTAACGTTGTCACCCGGGGTGCCACCTTCGCCACGGAATACGGGCTGGGTATCATCGGTAGTATCACCGTCGTGAATCGGGCCAATCACCGGCCCGACGTCATCCTCGACGTCACCGATAACAGGTTTGTCCGGCGCTTCCAGATCGACAATAAATTTAAAATCGTCAGACGGTTCACCCGCGTTGCCGGACGGATCGGTGATAACCACGTTCCCCACGTGCTCGCCTTCCGGCAGCGGATTATCCGGGGTCACGGCCCATTTGCCGTCGTTACCTACGATGGCGGTACCCACCAGTTTGTCGTCCACAATCAGCCTGACGATGTCACCCGGGGTCGCGCCTTCGCCACGGAACGTCGGCTGTGTATCATCGGTGGCACCGCCGTTTTCAATCGGGCCCACCACGGTGCCGACGTCGTCAACCACGTCGCCGATAACCGCTTTTTCCGGCACCACGATAAATTTAAAGTCGTCAGACGGTTCGCTGTCGTTGCCCGCCGGATCGGTGATAATCACCTTCCCGGTGTGGCTGCCTTCCGGCAGAGGGGTTTCCGGCGTCACTTCCCATTTGCCGTCCTCACCAACGATCGCAGTCCCGACCACTTCGTCGTCAACGATCAGTCTGACGGTGTCGCCAGGCGTGGCACCTTCGCCACGGAAAACAGGCTGTTTATCATCGGTTGCATCACCGTTGCGAATAGGACCCGTCACCGCACCGACGTCGTCTTCCACTTCGCCAATAACAGGTTTAACAGGGGCTTCCAGATCCACGGTGAAATCAAAAGAATCGCTCGGCGCGCTGGTGCGACCGTCCGGGCCTCTGCCAATCAGAACAATACTGTGGTCGCCGTGGGACAGCGGGGTTTCCGGCGTCCAGCTCCAGGAACCGTCAGGATTGACGCGGGTTTCCCCCAACTTTTGATTGTTTTCCCAGAATTCAACGATATCGCCCGGTGTACCGGTACCACTGAAGGTTGGGGTTGCGTCGTCGGTCACGCCGTTCTGCGGGATGCTACCCATTTTCGTGCCGAAGTCGTCGTGCACGTCTTTCAGTTCAGGAGTGACGACAGGCACAGGGTTCACGACGCCGTCGTTGTTGTCGTTATCACCTTTGTCACGGTTGTGACGAATAATGGCGCCCAGGCCCACAATGGCACCAATGGCGGCCAGCGCACCCAGCGCCAGCAGAGCAGGAGAAAATGCCGTGCCCGCGACCGCCAGTCCGTCCAGGCTCGCAATCGCACCGGCACCCAGCGCATGGGCAGAAGATTCACCATCCATCAGGAAAGCGGCTTCATGATCGTCATCGCCATCGGTGGCAATGTACTCATGCCACTGACCATCTTCGCCTTTACCCACCAGCTCGCCCGGATTATCGAAATAGCCTTCGATGATCAGCTGCGGCTGCTCGTCATCCGTGCCTTCCAGTATTACGAGCAGGTCTTTGCCTGAGCGTTTAAGCGTAATATTTTCTGGGGCAACGCCATTTTTCCCTTCAGCAAGGATGTACTTTGCATTGGGGATAGCTTTGATCTTGACAGCACTGCCAATTTTTTCACTGCGCAGAACGTCAGCTTTGACAATCTTATCTTTATCAACGACTGCAATATTTACTGGCTTGAGATTCATTTTCTAAATTCTCGTGTAAATAATCGATCTGTGTCTGCGCAACGCGCCAGACGCAGTTTCAGGTGGGATTTTCTCCCTGCTGACGCTATCTTCCTTTCAGACGGAGTAGGGCTTAATAAGACCTGTCGCAAACGATCAGGATATGGTCTGGAGGGAAAGTCATAAAAGAGAGCCCTGTTAGCTGTCGGGCCGACGGGGGTGTGAGAACAGAAGAAAAATAAAACTTCAGTTAAAGACAAGTCTTAGCCCAATTGACGAACGCGGGATAGAAAATCAATTTTTCCTTACCCGATTCAGGACAATCAGGAATGACAGGCAAAAAAATCATTGTCATGGACTCCAGCCCGTTGCTTCGTGCGGGACTCCAGGGCTTATTATCAGAACAGGGTTATCAGGTTGTCGCGCAGTTTGGCACAATGGAAGAACTGCTTAACAAGCATTCATTGTTCGGTGCCGACTTAATAATTATGGAACATCTACAACAACAGCCAGACGTATTTTCCTCTCTGGCCCAGTTAATAAAAAACACACCTCTCACTCAGGTATTAGTTTTATCTTCGTCATCCAGTGATTTCCATATACAGCTCAGCAGGAAGGCGGGGGCGGCAGGCTATCTCAATAAAAGAAGTGAGTTGGATAACATCCTCAGCACTGTCAATAAGATAGTCTCCGGCCAGTTCTGCTACGGTAATGAACTGAGAATGCATCGAAATAAATATCCGCGAGATGCATCATTATTATTATCACTTTCCCATATTGACATCTGTATCCTGCACTACATTTCCGCTGGCTACAGCAATCAGGTCATTGCCGCTATGATGAATACTAATAATAAAAGAGTAAGCGCCTATAAAAAACGCATTATGGTGAAATTTAACATTTCAAAATTAACTGAACTGGTGGAACTGGCAAAGCGTAATTATCTGTATTGAGTGGGGCTATCTGCCGCAAAATTCGAGACGATAACGCCGATTCGGGCATAATCCATTGAACCAGGATGATAAAATGAATAACGTATTACTCGTGGATGACCACCCGGTTACCCGTATGGCAGTGAGAATGTTGCTGGAAAAAGATGGGATGACGGTGATCGGCGAGACCAATGACGGCCTGAAAGCAGTACAGCAGACTCGCCAGTTACTACCGGATTTTGTTATCGTCGATATCGATATTCCCTCACTCAACGGGATTAATGTCGTGCAACGACTGCGTGCAAATGATTTTAACGGTGGGATCCTGGTTCTGACAGGGAAGGATGACAAACATTATGTTAGGCGTTGCGCCAGCGCCGGTGCCGACGGTTTTATCAGCAAGCGCAATAATCTGACAGAACTTCAGGACGCTATCCGCGCTATTAAAAGTGGCTATGGTTTTTTCCCCATTAACCGCGCCCGCCAGAATGCCGCTGGTGATTTTCTACTGGACGACAAAGATAAAATCGCCAATCTGTCTGAAAAGGAGTTACAGGTTCTGCATTTTCTGGCAAAAGGACTTAAAATTATCGACATTGCCGGGAAAATGATGATCAGTGATAAGACCGTCAGCACTTATAAAAGCCGTTTAATGAAAAAGCTCGATCTGGAAACGTCGAAAGACATTTATCACTTCGCCCAACGCAACAAAATAGACTGAGTCATCCCCAGATACAATACAATGGATTCCCGTCCGATGGTATGCCCGCTGCGCATACTTACTGTTGACGATCACCCGGAAAGCCTTTCACGGCTTATCAATATCGATAATCTTATGTTATTAACCGACCTTAATAACCACTTATTATCCCCCTTCCTTAATGTTACACGAGATGAAAACCAGCGCGATATGCAACCCTGCCTGACACTGAGAATGCGCTGCGCTGGCGTATCACTTACACCGCCTGGCCGGGGCCGCCGAAATCATTGGCGCAAATGCGATAGCGCACCAGTGTCGTGATCTGGAGAACGCATGCGACGGGATGACTCCGCCCGATGTGGCGACAATACTGCTCTACCTCCAGACTCTGCTTACGGACTTAGCGGCACGCTAATCGCAACGCCGCTTTAAACCGGGCTCTTGACCTGAACCGTTTTCCCCCGACAAGGACTACAAGCCTATAGTCCTTCCCTTACAAACCTATCATCCTGCCCTCATGTATTTCACTACCATGAAATTTATATAGTTACCGTGTTGTCAGATGGCAATATTTTTAAAAAAAAAGAAGGTTGCCATGTTAAATGATTTATTCCAATTCACCACAACAGCACTACGCATACTTATTCTGATGCTTTTGCTGTTAAACCTCATGGGCGTTTTATTTTTATTTTTTACGTCTTATTAATTAAAAGGTATCCATCATGAAAAAAAATTTACTTATTCTGTCTGTGCTCACGGCATTAACAATGACTGCCCACGCTAAATCACTGACACAGTCCACACTGTCTCTGCAACAGGCTTCGGTACTGGCCAGCGAAGCGGTTAAATCGTGCAGTGCTAAAGGCTATAACGTCAGCGTGACAGTTGTCGACGCAGCTGGCCTCACACGTGCAGTACAGCGTATGGATAATGCCGGGCCACATACCCTGGCAGCCAGCTATCAGAAAGCATTTACCTCTGCTTCCAGCGGAGCGGCGACCAGCCAGCTTCTGGAAAACTCAAATAAGTATCCAGCCGCGAAAAACCTCGGTGATATCCCTGGGTTCTTATTATTGGCCGGCGGAGTGCCTGTTAAAGAAAATAACACCACTATCGGTGCTATTGGTATTGGCGGCGCACCGAGCGGTGATATTGATGAAGCCTGTGCACTCGACGCTATTAAAAATCTGAAATAAGTAAAGCTATTCGTAATTTATCGGAAAGATAAAAAAGGATCTTATTATGAAATTCACACCACGTGTTTTATTCGCCTCTGTGTTTTCACTGTGTGCTTCCGGCCCGGTACTGGCTGCCGAAAACGTGAAAGAAGGCTATTACGGTGCCCTGAACCTGATCGACACCCATCAGAAGGCAAAGAGCATGAACCTGAGTGAACGACCGGGGATCGGTTCTTTTGTAGCCGGGGATGAAAAAGAGCACAAGCTGAACGGTTCCGTGGCCGCTGGCTATCAGTTTGGTAATAACTGGCGTACCGAAGCTGAATATGTTTTTAAAGAAAAAACTGAATTCACCAGCGGCTCTTCCACTTTTGCAACCAGCTTCAACCACATGAAAGTTGACTCTGAACGAGCAATGTTCAACGTTTATCGCGATTTTATGATTACCGATAAATTTGCCCTGTACGCAACGGCTGGGGCCGGTGTGGCGAAAGTGAAGGTGGGCGGCTGGCAGGGGAATGACACCCGAGAGTTTGCCGGCAATACGCAAACCAACTTTACCTACTCCCTTGGCGCGGGGGCCTCTTATGAAGTTATCGACGATCTGACCCTGTACGCCACTTATCGTTATGTTGATATGGGCAATATTGAAAGCGGACGTAACACCTTTGTCAACGCACGTGCTCTGCAGGATGAAAATCTGCGCGGACGCCTGGTCAACAATGAATTTGTGTTTGGCGTCCGTTACGTCCTGTAAGGCACTGCAATAGAGAGTTTCATCACCCTTATTACAGGTATTTTTTATCCCACTTTTGCCTGACCTTACCATCTATTTTCTGGCGGTAAGGTTTTTTACACATCCAGCCCTATTATTGGTCAAGAAAAATTATATGCTCTAGTATCAAAATGACTTTATCTCCGCTCTTAAGTCTAATCAGTAAAGTCCAATACTTTATGAAAATCGGTATGGATAAAGAACCTATACCCCCAGCAGGCTGGCTGTGAGCCATGACAGCAGCACCGGTTAATTATCTTAATCACAGAGGGATATACCATTGAGATCTGAACAAAAAATGAGGATGTTTTCTTTCGCAGCCATCAGTCTGTCCTTACTGCTGTCTGCCTGTAGCACCAGTACTTTGACAGGGAACTCCAGAGCTGAAACTGGACACGTGCCGCCGACAGTAAACAACACCCGCCCTGAAACTCGGGTCACACCTCTTCCCTATGAAGTTAAGCTCATCGGGACAAGTGATGACCGTATGCTGTGTGAAAACTGCGGGAATACTGGAGAAAAAGTCCTCGTTACGGGAGGAGAGAAGCTCAGTCAGTACAACATGATGGTGGAAACGCCCTACTTTAACTTCCTGTGTACTCGGTCTGTCGGTGGGTGCTGGTCAGGGAAATGGATTGCGATAAACAAAAATCTTGCCCACCCTCAGGTGGAAAAAATCTGGCTTGGTAGCGACTCCGAAATTCGTAACCTCGTTCCTGCTAATGATCGACATAAAACCTGGTTACAGGTCACCTATGCAAATGGTACGCAGAAGGTTTTCGAATTTGAAAACGGTAAATAACCAGAGATATTTATCAACTTAATTTACAAGCCTGTTTACAGGCCCGTTGTTTACTACGCGCAAAAACGTCAGATCTGAATCGCTCCCTTAAAACAGGACGCTTACACTGGTTGTCAAAAAGTCAAAATAAAACATATATATCATGTACATAACATAAATAGAGGCATAACTCGATTATGACTTTACACCCCGATAGGCGAATCGCTACCGGGGAAAGAGGGGCTATTGCTGCGCTAATTGATTACGACGATACTCGCCCTGACGTTCCAGCATCCAGCCCGGATATTCGCGCGGCAGCTCGCTAACGGCATCCAGCTGTTTTAGCTCATCTTCGCTTAAACGGATGTGGGTAGCCGCGATATTATCATCAAGCTGGTCCACGCGTTTGGCACCAATAATGACGCTGCTGACCGCCTTCTGATGCAGCAGCCACGCCAGGGCAATTTGTGCAACGGATACGCCTTTACTCCCGGCAATGGTGCGCATTACGTCCACACAGTCAAACGCGCGATCTTTGTTAACCGGCGGGAAATCAAATTCCAGGCGGCGGCTGCCAGCCTCGCCCTGCCCGTCACGGCCATATTTCCCGCTCAGCAAACCACCCGCCAGCGGGCTCCAGACCATCAGCCCGACACCTTCGCTTTGCATCATCGGCACCAGCTCACGCTCCAGGTCGCGCCCGGCAATGGTGTAATAGGCCTGCAACGACGCAAAACGCGCCAGCCCAAGCCGCTCGGAAATTCCAAGCGCTTTCATGATTTGCCAGGCTGCCCAGTTGGAAACGCCGATGTACCGCACGTGGCCTTGCTGCACCAGGTTATCGAGCGCATAAAGCGTTTCTTCAACCGGCGTGGCCGGATCGAAGCCGTGTAACTGATAGAGATCGATATGATCAAGCTGAAGGCGGCGCAGGCTCTCTTTCACGCTGCTGATGATATGGTAACGAGAGTTACCCCGGGAATTCACCCCTGCCGTGCCCGTTTCGCCGAACACTTTGGTAGCGACCACCACGTTTTCGCGCGGGACTTTCAGGTTTTTCAGCGCCTGGCCGGTTATCTCTTCCGAACGCCCTTCTGAATAGACGTTCGCCGTATCGATAAAGTTGATCCCGGCATCCAGTGCGCGTCCTACCAGCTGCTCTGATTCACTCTGACGCAGCTGGCCAATCTTGCCCCACATACCGCCTTCACCACCGAATGTCATGGTGCCGAGGCACAGTTCAGAAACAAACAGACCGGTATTGCCCAGTTTTTGATAACGCATACAACGCTCCTCGCAATGTTCGTTCAATGGGTACAAGAGAGTTATACCTTTCTGAGCGGCATTGCGAATGTGGCGTTTCTGTCTATTTCTTGCCCATTTCTCTAAAGCAGCAGGAAACCGACCAGTGCGGCCCAGGCCAGCATAGGCAGCGACCATAAATGGAATCGCCACCAGATACGGCGGTCGTTAGCCATCCGCAGGGCAATCAGATTCGCAAGCGAACCAGGCAGAAGACCAAAGCCGCCAATGTTTACCGCCCAGGCCAGTAGCACAGTCGGGGGCACATAGTTAAGGAGCAAAATGGTTGAAGGAACATTGCTGATAAACTGCGACAAACCGATTGCCGTGAGCCACAGACCTGCCTGTGACAGGCCACTGACACTGTGCAGAGCATGCTGTAGAACCGGTAGCTGGATAAGCAGATGGACATCAATAAACATGGCCATAAATACCAGCAATAGCGTCCAGTCCACACTGACCAGAACACGTCTGGCGAGAATTAAAAACCCGCAGGCAACCAGCCCAACGCCTGCCAGTTCCTGTTTCATCTCCAGCGCGGTCAGGAAGACGATATACAGTGCCAGGCAGCTCCAGACCAGCCGGGGTTTCCACTCCGGGCCTGTTGTTCCGCTGTGGTACTGCAATCTCTTATCCGGAAATGCAAACCAGCAGACCACCAGCAACGACACCATCATCACCAGTGCCAGCGGCATCATCTGCCAGGTAAATGCAGCAAACGACAGCCCGGAACGCCCCCACAGCAGAATATTTTGCGGATTACCAATAGGCGTTAAAAGTGAACCCGCGTTAACGGCCAGCGCTTCAAAAATGATAAGTCGGCTTACCGGGATCTCGCAGAGTTTACGTAACGTAAGGGTCAGCGGCACAACAATAAACAGCGCCACATCGTTTGTCAGGAAGGTCGACAACACGGCAGCTGACAAGACCATAAACAGCGCCAGCTTGCGCTCGGTGGCAAAGCGGCGCACCATTTTACGCCCCAGTACGTCAAAATAGCCGCTCAGCTCGACACCTTTGGTGAGCATCATTAAACCGCTAAGCGTGATGATCGTGCGCCAGTCGATAGCCGCAGGCCATGTGTGCGGTGCAAAAGGGACAAATACGCTTAGCCCAGCCCCGATAATCAATAAGAGATGAAAGAAACGATCGCGTTTCAGCGCCTGCAATCCCGGGATTGTCATTCTGCAGATGGCCCGTATTTGACAGTGAATTCGTGGAATTTCGCCAGCGTCTCTTCACTAACGTGATGTTCCATACCTTCGGCATCCCGGCGTGCAATATCCTGGCTCACGCCCAGTACCAGTAAAAAGTTCTCAACGATCTGGTGGCGTTCGCGGCTCGCATGGGCCAGCTTTTCGCCCTCAGGCGTAAGGAATACTCCGCGCCAGGGGATCATTTCAATTAAGCCCACAGAGGCCAGTCGTTTTAACATTTTTGCGACAGTCGGTTGCGAAACACCCAGACGCGCGGCCATATCCACCTGGCGCGCTTCCCCAACCTCACGAATCAAATCTGAGATCAGCTCAACGTAGTCATCAATTAACTCACGACGATGCGCTTCGCGCACCTGACGAAATCCTTCAACATGCTCTTCAACATTAACCAGTTGCGTCGTTTTTTTTATTGTTGGCTTACCTGCGCGACGGTTCATTGTGTGTCCTCAATGGGGATGACGCTTCCAGCGCCGTGTAACGAGAGCGCCATTGTAAACCATAGCTGTACAAGCACAAAAAATTAACGAAATAGCCATAGCTATACAATATAGCCTGTGCTATATCTGTATGTAATGCAGTCACCCTTCACGGATCGAAGGGATCTTAAATCAGGAGGTCTTATGAACGAATTCAAGAGGTGTATGAACGTGTTTACTCACTCTCCCTTTAAAGTACGGTTAATGCTGTTGTCTATGCTGTGCGACATTTTTAACAACAAACCACAGCAGGGCGATAAACCATCCCACTAAGCGGCGTCGCGGTACGCCGCTTCATTTTTTCGTCACAATCCCCGTGTAAACTGGCTTTTAGCCGCCTAATTCCCGTACTTTTTCACGGATTTGCAATCCCCCTCGCAAAACATCTGCTTAGCAACTGTTGATCTTATTTACCACTAGCACTATCTTCGTGCAGCCCTGCACTATTTGCGGCTCGCTGAAGCGGACCCACATTCCCTTTCCACGCACTCTCAGGCAGGCTTTGACCCTTGACGCCAGGGTGAGCACATGGCGTTTTCATGATAGTGACCTATGAATTTAACCCTGAAAGATACACTTGTTACCCGCAGCCGGGCCTTAAGCCCGTGGACGGGATTCTACTTTCTGCAATCGCTGCTGATTAACTTTGCGCTTGGCTATCCATTTAGCCTGCTTTATGCCGTAGCTTTTACCTGCATACTCCACGTGTTGTGGCGTACTGCTCCGCGCGCACAGAAAACGTTAGTCGGGATCTGTTCTCTGGTCGCTGCGTTTTATTTCCCGTTTGGCCAGGCCTATGGCTCGCCGAACTTTAATACCCTGCTGGCACTGCACTCCACCAATATGGAAGAGTCGACAGAAATACTGACGATTTTCCCGTGGTATAGCTATGTGGTGGGCCTCTTCATTTTTGCGCTGGGCGTCATTGCCATGCGCCGTAAACCCGAAGAGAAAAAAACCTGGGGTAAAATCGAACACCTGTGTCTGGTCGTTGGCGTGGCGACCTTCTTTGTCGCCCCGGTTCAAAATCTTGCCTGGGGTGGCGTATTTAAGCTCAAAGATACCGGTTACCCGGTTTTCCGCTTCGTGAAAGACGTGGTGGTCAATAACCAGGAAGTTGTTGATGAGCAGGCGCGCATGGCTGAGCTTTCAAATATGAAAGACACCTGGAACGTGCTGGCGGTCAAACCGAAATATCATACCTATGTGGTGGTGATTGGTGAAAGCGCCCGTCGTGATGCGATGGGAGCGTTTGGCGGCCACTGGGATAATACGCCGTTTGCCAGCTCGGTTAATGGTACCTTATTTACCGATTACATCGCCGCCAGCGGCTCGACGCAAAAATCGCTCGGTCTGACATTAAACCGTGTGGTCGATGGTAAACCGCAGTATCAGGATAACTTTGTTACTCTGGCTAACCGAGCCGGTTTCCAGACATGGTGGTTCTCTAATCAGGGGCAGATTGGCGAGTACGATACGGCTATCGCCAGTATTGCAAAGCGTGCTGATGAAGTTCAGTTCCTGAAAAGCGGTGATTTTGAAGCCGATAAAAACACCAAAGATGACGCGCTACTGAAAATGACCGCTCAGGTCTTTGCCAACCCGCACACACAGCCACAGCTGATTGTCTTGCATCTGATGGGTTCACACCCGCAGGCCTGTGACCGCACGCAGGGGAAATACGCGGAATTCGTTCAGTCGAAGGAAACCTCCTGCTACCTCTATACCATGACGCAAACGGACGATCTGCTGAGCAAGCTCTATGATCAGTTGCGTAATACCGGGGAAAGTTTCTCGATGGTCTATTTCTCTGACCACGGATTAGCGTTTAAAGAACGTGGAAAAGAGGTGCAGTACCTGGCGCATGATGACAAGTACCAGCAGAACTTCCAGGTTCCGTTTATGGTGCTGTCGAGCGATGATAAAACGCATCGGATCGTGAAGGCACGCCGCTCGGCGAATGATTTCCTTGAGTTCTTCTCCCAGTGGACCGGGATTTCCGCAGAAGAGATAAAAAATGATTACCCGTTTGTTTCGGGTAAGAAGGCTCCCCCAGTGTACATTACCAACTTCAAGTTACAGAAAGTTGACTATACCCATTTGGGAACAGATATCTTCGATATAAAGAGTAAGTGACCTGCGCGGTCTGATGCCCTCTCCCATAGGGAGAGGTGACAAACACTAAAAACGGCAACCCTGGGTTGCCGTTTTGCTTTTACTTTCCATAAAAAAATCCGCCACATTGGGCGGATTTTTTATTGGCTCACCGGAGTGATTAGAAGCGGTAACCTACGCCCGCGATCCAGGTGCCAACGTCAACGCTGCGAATACGGCTCTGCTCATAGGAGAAGTCCAGAGCAACGTTTTCGATTGGGTTGAACTGTAAGCCCGCGCCGTAGGAGAAACCGTAGTCGCTGGTGCTTGCAGTGCGGTTAGCACCTTCGTTTTCAGTCTGCTGGAATTTACCGTAGCCAACACCCACAACGCCATAGATGCTTGCCCAGTCGTTCAGACGGTAAGCTGGACCAGCGGTGATACCGTAGTACTGGCTCTTGTTGTAAGCGCTGTTGTCGAAACGGTCTTTCTCAGTGTAAGTGAAGGAACCGATCACACCCAGTGGGTTGTTGTCCTGCTCGTAGCGGTATTTCAGGTTGAAACCGTTAGCTTTGTTCATCACGCCCTGCATATCGCTCTGAGCGTAACCACCAGTAACAGTAGAAGTAGCAGCTACAGCGGTACCTGCGGAAACAGCCAGAACAGCTGCCAGTGCTGAAAGACATGCAATTTTTTTCATAACCACCTCAAATGTGCTTCAAGTAAATCCGTAAGTTTTAAATATATCAAAAAATCTTGTGAAACTCTTTCTGATTCGTGATGTCTAAAGATGTCTTTCCTGTAACAGAACGTTTCCATCCTCAGCTATCTCTTTCAAATAACGCAGAATTTTCGCATCAAAAAGCTAATACTGCGCGTCCATGCCGTTGCATTCATCCAGATTATTCTTAATCTGACAGTCGATAAATCCATCAACGCTTAACCATTTTACGGATTTCACGCCTTTTTTTTTCAACGGAGTCTCAACCGTTGCAGCATATTTCCATATACACTGCGGCTTTTACTTCACTTGACATAAAATGACAGGAGAAAGGATGCCAGGGTTATCCCGCAAAACGTCGGTCTGGATGCCGGTTGCAGTCATACTCATCGCCATGCTCTCCATTCAAAGTGGCGCATCGCTGGCAAAATCGCTTTTTCCGCTGGTTGGTGCGCCTGGCGTAACCGCGCTGCGTATCGTGCTGGGTACGGCGATACTGGTGGTCATTTTCAAACCCTGGCGGTTGCGCTTCAAAAAAGAGCAACGCCTGCCCCTGCTGTTTTACGGGCTGTCGCTGGGCGCCATGAACTATATGTTCTACCTCTCTATTCAGACCATACCGCTTGGGATTGCCGTTGCTCTCGAATTCACCGGCCCGCTGGCCGTGGCGCTTTTCTCCTCCCGCCGTCCGGTAGACTTTATCTGGGTGGTGTTAGCCGTACTGGGTTTGTGGTTCCTGCTGCCGCTTGGCCAGGATGTGTCGCAGATTGATTTAACGGGCGCTGCACTGGCGCTGGGCGCAGGAGCCTGCTGGGCGGTCTATATTCTTACAGGCCAGCGTGCGGGTGAAGAGCATGGCCCGGCAACGGTGGCCCTGGGTTCATTAATTGCCGCGATCGTCTTTGTTCCTATTGGCATGGCACAGGCCACAGAATCCATCTGGCAATGGTCTGTCATGCCAATCGGGCTTGCGGTTGCCATTCTTTCTACGGCTCTGCCCTATTCTCTGGAGATGATTGCCCTTACGCGTCTGCCGACAAGGATCTTTGGAACGTTGATGAGTATGGAGCCCGCGCTGGCGGCGATCTCCGGGATGGTGTTCCTCGGAGAGACGTTGACCTTCACCCAGACACTTGCACTCTGCTCTATTATTGCCGCGTCAATGGGCTCCACGCTGACCCTGCGCCGCGAAAGCAAAGTCGAAAAAATCGATATTAACTGATGAACATGATTCTGCATGGCAAAATGGCCATGCAGAATATAAGCCAGTATCCCTTCCTGTATTATTCACTCACAATTTTCGCATTATTCTGAAATATCATTGCACCGCTGTTTCGCTCGATGGGAAATAGTAACATCTTCGCAACCAATACATTATCGCAATGATAATAAAGACATTTACATCTCAAGACACTCTACGCTATTAAACTGATAGGCAGGATCAAAACTGCAATGTACTAAACGGGTGCTATACTCAATTTCGTTAATTACCTGGGACACAAACATCAAGAGGATATGAGATTATGAGTACCGCTAAATTGGTAAAAACGAAATCATCTAATCTGCTTTATACCCGTAACGATGTATCAGATAGTGATAAGAAAGCGACTGTTGAGTTGCTGAATCGCCAGGTGATCCAGTTCATTGATCTGTCGCTGATAACGAAACAGGCTCACTGGAACATGCGCGGCGCAAACTTTATTGCCGTACATGAAATGCTGGATGGATTCCGTACTGCACTGACCGACCACCTGGATACCATGGCCGAACGCGCTGTTCAGTTAGGTGGTGTTGCACTAGGTACAACGCAGGTCATCAACAGCAAAACGCCGCTTAAAAGTTACCCGCTGGATATCCACACCGTTCAGGATCACCTGAAAGAGCTGGCAGACAGGTATGCGATTGTCGCCAATGACGTGCGTAAAGCCATCGGTGAAACCAAAGACGAAGACACTGCCGACATCTTCACCGCGGCTTCCCGCGATCTGGATAAATTCTTGTGGTTTATCGAGTCTAACATCGAGTAATCCATACGATTTTTCTATTAAACCCTCGCTTACGGCGGGGGTTTTGCACTTTTATGGTGCGCATTTTTTTGTTTACACCCTGCAAAAGTGAACGAAATGTAATAATCACCTCACACAACCGTTAATAGAAGATTGTTTTTTCGTCAGAACCCGCGCTAAATATCCCCCTGTCAGTTGACCAAAACGAAGCGCACCAAAAGGGTGCTCCATCTTGGTGCAATAAAACATGATTGCCACGTTTATTGTGCAACGTATGACATCATCCCCTTTGCAAAACAATAAGTTGTAAAGTTGGCACGATTTTTTCATAGTGCCTGTTGTTCTCGCAGGGGATCGCCCCGTGGATATAAAAGGAAATGCTATGAAGTCTGTATTAAAAGTTTCACTGGCTGCACTTACCCTGGCTTTTGCGGTGTCTTCTCAGGCCGCCGACAAACTGGTTGTGGCGACCGACACGGCGTTCGTTCCGTTTGAATTCAAACAGGGTGACAAATACGTTGGTTTCGATGTGGATCTGTGGGCCGCTATCGCAAAAGAACTCAAACTGGATTACACCCTGAAACCTATGGATTTCAGCGGCATCATCCCGGCACTGCAAACCAAAAACGTTGACCTGGCGCTGGCAGGTATCACCATCACTGACGAACGTAAAAAAGCGATCGACTTCTCTGACGGCTACTACAAAAGCGGCCTGCTGGTGATGGTTAAAGCTGACAATAACGACATTAAAAGCGTTAAAGATCTCGACGGTAAAGTGGTTGCTGTAAAAGGCGGTACCGGTTCTGTTGACTACGCAAAAGCAAACATCAAAACCAAAGACCTGCGTCAGTTCCCGAACATCGACAACGCATACATGGAACTGGGTACCAGCCGTGCTGATGCCGTTCTGCATGATACGCCAAACATCCTCTACTTCATCAAAACTGCGGGTAACGGCAAGTTCAAAGCAGTGGGTGAATCTCTGGAAGCACAGCAATACGGTATTGCGTTCCCTAAAGGCAGCGACGACTTGCGCACTAAGGTTAACGGCGCGCTGAAAACCCTGAAAGAGAACGGCACGTACAACGAAATCTACAAAAAATGGTTCGGTACTGAACCTAAATAAATCAACCTGATCCATCAGGTACAGTAAAGCCCGGTGGCGCTTATGCTTACCGGGCCTACAATTTTAGTTATCCCTCTGGCTAACTTTTTGTTTTTACCACGGTAACAGTAACAGGAAATTATCATGCAGTTTGACTGGAGCGCCATCTGGCCTGCCATTCCTCTCTTGCTTGAAGGCGCCAAAATGACCCTGTGGATTTCGGTCCTCGGTCTGGTTGGCGGGTTGATTATCGGCCTTGTCGCCGGTTTCGCCCGCACCTACGGTGGCTGGATTGCTAACCACATCGCACTGGTTTTCATCGAAGTGATCCGCGGTACGCCAATCGTCGTACAGGTCATGTTCATCTACTTCGCCCTGCCTATGGCATTCAACGACCTGCGCATTGATCCGTTCAGCGCGGCCGTTGTCACCATTATGATTAACTCCGGCGCGTACATCGCGGAAATCACCCGTGGTGCAGTACTGTCGATTCATAAAGGTTTCAGCGAAGCGGGCCTGGCTCTGGGGCTTTCACGTCGCGAAACGATCCGCCACGTTATCCTCCCACTGGCGCTGCGCCGTATGCTGCCGCCGCTGGGTAATCAGTGGATCATCAGTATTAAAGACACGTCGCTGTTTATCGTTATCGGTGTTGCTGAACTGACCCGTCAGGGCCAGGAGATCATTGCTGGCAACTTCCGTGCGCTGGAAATCTGGAGTGCGGTAGCCGTTGTCTATCTGATTATCACTCTGGTTCTGAGCTTTGTTCTGCGTCGTCTTGAAAGAAGGATGAAAATCCTGTGATTGAATTTAAAAACGTTTCCAAGCACTTTGGTCCAACCCAGGTGCTGCACAATATCGATTTAAACATTAAACAGGGCGAAGTCGTGGTTATTATCGGGCCATCTGGCTCCGGTAAATCTACCCTGCTGCGCTGCATCAACAAGCTGGAAGAGATAACCAGCGGCGATCTGATTGTCGACGGTCTGAAAGTGAATGACCCGAAAGTAGACGACCGCCTGATTCGTCAGGAAGCAGGAATGGTGTTCCAGCAGTTCTACCTGTTCCCGCACCTGACGGCGCTGGAAAACGTGATGTTTGGCCCACTGCGCGTGCGCGGGGCAAACAAAGCGGCGGCAGAAGCGCTGGCGAAAGATCTGCTGGCGAAAGTTGGCCTGGCGGAGCGTGCGCACCACTACCCTTCTGAGCTGTCCGGTGGCCAGCAGCAGCGTGTGGCGATTGCCCGCGCGCTGGCAGTGAAACCAAAAATGATGCTGTTTGATGAGCCAACCTCTGCACTCGATCCTGAGCTGCGTCACGAGGTGCTGAAAGTCATGCAGGATCTGGCGGAAGAAGGGATGACGATGGTTATCGTTACCCACGAAATCGGTTTTGCCGAGAAAGTGGCGTCTCGCCTGATTTTCATTGATAAAGGCCGTATCGCTGAAGATGGCAACCCGCAAGAGCTTATTGCGAACCCACCAAGCCAGCGTTTGCAGGAGTTCCTGCAACACGTTTCCTGATACACCTTTCAGCCACAAGGCCGGGTAAGCGAAAGCTGCACCCGGCTTTTTTTTGCCAGATTGTTCCCAAAAATCCTCCACCTTCCCCTGCCTTCTATACTTATCATTTCATTCGACATTTTCACCGGAGGAAGCCGTGCCGTGGATACTGTTGCTTGTACTTAGCCTGTTTTGCGCCCCTTCTCTTGCGGTCGCTATCCCGGGCGTCACTACCGGAACATCGTCCACCGCGCAGAATACGCCCCCGCCAGAACCGGATGTCGAGCAGAAAAAAGCGGCCTATAGCGCGCTGGCCGATATCCTTGAGAATGATGCCTCACGCCAGGCGCTCATCGGCCAGTTACGTAAAGTTGCCGCTTCGTCGTCTCAGGAGCCCGTTCCCGCGATTGCGCCGCCAGAGGCAGCAGAACAAAAAACGGTGCTTGAAAACGTCACCGAGGTGAGCCGACACTACAGTGAAGCCCTCTCGTCACGCTTTGCCCAGCTCTGGCGCAATTTGATTGGCTCTCCGCATAAACCCTTCAATCCTCAGACCTTTACCAGTGCGGTAAGCCATTTCCTGATGCTGGCAGCCATTGTGTTTGCTTTTTACTGGCTGGCACGCCTGTGCGCCTGGCCGCTGTACCGCAAAATGGGTCAGTGGGGACGAAAAAAGAACCGCGACAAGGGCAGCTGGTTTCCGTTACCGCTGATGATCACCGGCGCATTTGCCATTGATTTACTGTTACTGGCCCTCACCCTGTTTGTCGGACAGATATCGAGCGACGCGCTAAATGCAGGCAGTAAAACCATCGCCTTTCAGCAGGCGCTGTTCCTGAACGCATTTGCCCTGATTGAGTTCTTTAAGGCGCTGCTACGACTCATTTTTTGCCCGGGCGTGTCGGAGCTTCGCCCATTCGCCATTCAGGATAAGAGCGCCAGATACTGGGCCATGCGATTGAGTATTCTCAGCGGGTTGATTGGCTACGGGTTGCTGGTTGCCGTGCCGATCATTTCTAATCAGGTAAATGTCCAGTTCGGCGCACTGGCCAATGTGTTGATCATGCTCTGTATTACCGTCTGGGCGTTGTACCTTATCTTTCATAATAAAAAAGGCATCACTGAAAGCCTGCTACAACTGGCCGACCGTTCCCTGTCGTTCTTTAGTCTGTTCATACGCGCCTTCGCGCTGGTGTGGCACTGGCTGGCAAGCGCTTACTTTATTGTGCTCTGTTTCTTCTCGCTCTTTGACCCGGGCAACAGCCTGAAATTTATGATGGGGGCAACGTTCAAAAGTCTGGCCATTATCGGTATAGCCGCCTTCGTTTCGGGCCTGCTGTCACGCTGGATCTCAAAAACTATCACTTTGTCGCCGCAGGTTCAGCGCAACTACCCGGAGCTGCAAAAAAGGGTGAATGGCTGGGCGTCGGTTTCACTTAAGGTGGCGAGAATTCTCACCGTCTGCATTGCCGTGATGCTGCTGCTAAACGCCTGGGGACTTTTTGATTTCTGGAACTGGCTGCACAATGGCGCGGGGGAAAAGACCGTCGATATTCTGATTCGCATCGCGCTGATCCTGTTCTTCTCCGCAGTAGGCTGGACGCTGCTGGCGAGCCTGATAGAGAACCGTCTGGTTTCAGATATTCACGGCAGGCCGCTGCCGAGCGCCCGCGCCCGCACGCTGTTAACCCTGTTTCGCAATGCGCTGGCGGTCATTATCAGCACCATTACCATTATGATTGTGCTGTCAGAGATAGGTGTGAATATCGCCCCGCTGCTGGCCGGTGCAGGCGCACTGGGGCTGGCGATTTCCTTCGGGTCACAAACGCTGGTGAAGGATATTATTACCGGAATCTTCATTCAGTTTGAGAACGGGATGAACACCGGGGATCTGGTGACTATCGGGCCATTAACCGGCACGGTCGAGCGGATGTCCATTCGCTCCGTCGGCGTGCGCCAGGACACCGGCGCGTACCACATTATTCCGTGGTCATCGATTACCACCTTCGCTAATTTCGTGCGCGGTATTGGCTCAGTGGTGGCGAATTATGATGTCGATCGTCATGAAGATGCAGATAAAGCAAAACAGGCGCTAAAGGCCGCGGTGGAAGAGTTGCTGGAGATGGACGGCATTCGGGGGCTTATCATTGGCGAGCCCTCGTTTGCCGGCATTGTCGGGCTCACCAATACGGCGTTTACGCTGCGCGTGTCGTTCACCACCCAACCGCTTAAACAGTGGACCGTGCGATTCGCGCTCGACAGCATGGTAAAAAAACACTTTGATCTGGCGGATGTACGAATGCCGGTGCAGACATATCAGGTATTATCATCACCGGCATCAGCGCCACCGCCGCAGGAGCCGACGTTGTAGCCTTATTGCCCGGTGGCGCTGCGCTTACCGGGCCTACGGGTTCAGGCCTGCTTTTTGCGTTTATTATCGTCCATAAACGACCATGCGATAAAGCGGCTCTGCTTCTGGCCTTGCGCCATCTCTTTTTTCACCACTTTAACCGCACCCACTTCCGTTAACGCGCGATACAGCGGCGGCAGATTGTCCCCGCGGGAAACGAGGGTTGTAAACCATTTCACCTGGCGGCCAAATGCTTTACTTTGGGCGATCATTTTGAGAATGAAGGCCACTTCCCCCCCTTCGCACCACAGTTCCTGCTGCTGGCCACCAAAATTCAGCGCACCATCTTCCGCCTGCCCCAGATTACGGCGTTTACGCTCGCTTCCTGCACGGGCAGATGCCGCAGAGTCATGGAATGGCGGGTTGCACAAGGTGGCATCGTACTGCTCATTCTTATGAATAATGCCGTTAAAAATGTCTGCGGCATCTTTCTGTCGACGCAGTCGAATGGCGCGGCTTAGCCCGGCATTGGCGCTGATAATCGCCTGCGCACTGGCGAAGGCACTGGCGTCAATTTCCGTTCCGGTAAAACGCCAGCCGTATTCATGTGCGCCAATCAGCGGATAAATCAGGTTCGCGCCGGTGCCGATATCCAGGATCGTGGCCTGTTTCGGGATAACGCCTGCGTTATCTTCCGCCAACAGGTCGGCAAGATGATGGACATAATCCGCACGCCCCGGCACGGGTGGGCAGAGAAAGCCTTCGGGAATGTCCCAGTGCGCAACGCCGTAATAGTGGGCAAGCAACGCTTTATTGAGCATTTTGACAGCCTGCGGATCGGCAAAGTTAACCGACGGTTCACCCGCAGGCGTTTGCACAATAAAGTCCTGCAACGGTGGGCAGCTCAGGCATAGTGCCTGCATATCATAACGGCTGCGGTGACGGTTACGCGGGTGCAACCCCGGCTTTTGGGAAGTCATGGCATTCTCCTTTAAACAGCGGCGTAAGATACCCTTTGATGCCTCCAGGGTAAATATCTCTGTGCGGGGCACAAAATTGCGAAAAAAATCAGTAGCCTGTATGTCTATGATCTGTCAGCGGTTTGTCAATTTATATCGTTCAAAAAATAAGCAGATCATCATCAAATATTTGCTCCAAATCACACTCTGCAAGCTTCTAAACTTACTGTGGATCACCCGTTGTTATTCAGAGGATGTGATTATGAAAAAATACCTGACACTCATCGTCATTGCAGGCGCACTGGCAGGAGCATCTTTCTCCGCATGGTCTGTTGAAACACTATCGCATGACGATACCGGGCAGTTGCGCCCTTCGGGCACTGTTTCTGTAACAGGTGCAGCCAATCTTGACGACCTGCAAGCGAAACTCGCCGAAAAAGCGCGTGAAGAAGGTGCTAAAGGCATTGTGGTCAATTCTGCCGGCGGTACAAACCGTATGTACGGTACAGCCACTATCTACAAATAAGCTCCCTCCTGATAAAGAACTGCATCTGACTTGCAGATGCAGTTCTCTTTTCCCCACCTTGACTGTACGTTTTTTAACCCCATAGTAATCTTATGAGGTACATCCCCTGTACAGGAGTAGGCAATGGCTTCCGGTTGGGCAAATGACGACGCGGTCAACAAACAGATCAACAGTACAATTGAAGATGCTGTCGCACGCGCTCGCGGTGAGATACCGCAGGGTGAAAGTTTAGAAGTATGTGAAGAGTGCGGCGATCCAATCCCTGAGGCGCGGCGTAAAGCCATTCCCGGCGTAAGGTTATGCATCACATGCCAACAGGATAAAGATTCACAAAACTCATCCTATACAGGATATAATCGCAGAGGATCGAAAGATAGCCAGTTACGTTGACTTTCATTTACATAAGATAACCGCGCAAGCGGTTTCCTTTACTCTCACGAAATTCTGCACCACGCGTAGCAAAATGTGCCCTTCACTATGACTCTGTAAAGCGCAGCGACAAGAAGTGTAAATTGAGCTTTCGAATTTATTAATATTCAATAACTTATTTGTCATTCAATTTTTTTGAGTAACGTCGTCAATTCTCTTCGATTTTATCCTCCGCAAAAAAACGTGATACTTATCACATCGACGGAACATCGTCCCCTTAACAGAATAACCTGCGAGAGATTAACTATGAAAACCATCAAATATGCTGTTGCTGCTGTTGCCCTGTCTGCTCTTTCCTTTGGCGCATTCGCCGCAGAAGCCGTCTCCTCTTCTCAGGCGCAGAGCATGAATAAAATCGGTGTGGTAAGTGCTGAAGGTGCAACCACTCTGGACGGCCTGGAAGCCAAACTGGCTGCAAAAGCAGAAGCAGCGGGTGCAAGCGGCTATACCATTACGTCCGCAAACACCAACAACAAACTTAGCGGTACTGCGGTTATCTACAAATAACCGAACGGAATTATGCTCCACACTCGCTATACCCTCTGGCGAGTTGCTCCACCCTCATTGACCCTGTTGTTGTTACCCTTGCTTGCCCGTCCGCCACTGGACGGGCTTTTTTTTGCCTAAAATGACTGCTCAACGCGCTGGAGCCCGGCTTCCACCGTTTCAACTTCACCCGTTGCAAACAGGCAACAGGCCATTTGCAGCTTAATGGAATGCGGGACGGGTACATTCCCGGCAAGGCATTGTTCAATCCAGTGTGCGGTCGTATGCGGATCTTTCGCTGACGGCAACACCACTTCTACATTCTCTTCACCGCGTTCCAGAACGACACGCGCACCTGCTGAATCAATCAGCATAAGTTGCGGACAACGCTGCGGATTGGCGTAAACCTCGCCTTCGGTTCCGTGCATCAGTAGTGCCCGTCCACCAATATCATCAAAGAAGTTAGCAACGCGCGTGACATACTCGGGATGCGACACACTGGAAAGGCGCAACGCTGCATCTTCAGCAAATGGCGTCGCCAGTTTCGCCAGCGTGTGGGCGCTGTTACGCACCCCCATTCGCCAGCGCATATCCAGCTGCTTTTCCAGCGGCGGGCAGAGCGCTTTTACCGGAATATACACCGGCTGATGTCCGTCCAGTTTTGCCTGCGCCTGGCCTGCGTGCAGAGTTGGTCCGATACCCAGCATCTCAAAAATGGTTTCTGTCAGAACACGGGTTGGATCTTCGCTGACACCGTGAACCACCACCGGAAATCCAAGCTTGTGTAGCAGAATGGCCAGCAGCGGTGTCAGGTTCGCCTGTTTACGTGCGCCGTTATAGCTTGGTATGACAATCGGCATCGGTTTTGCCACGGGCGGCGTCAGACGGAGCGTTTGCGCCTGCATGGCTTCATAAAAACCCCGCATTTCTGCTTCGCCTTCACCTTTAATGCGTAGTGCAATCAGAATGCCCCCCAACTCCAGGTCCGGCACGTCACCATTCAGCATCTGGGTGTACAGCTCACGCGCTGTCTCGAGATCCAGATCCCGGGCATGATTTTTACCCCGGCCTACCTCTTTGATAATTTTGCGATAATCCATGGTACCTCTCCTTATAACGCTTTGCAGATACTATAGCCCTGATAAATAACATACGGGTAATCATTTCCTTTTGCTTTCCCTTCGCTAAACAGACTTTCAGGAGAAAAAGAGTCGCGATATTCATCACAGCCGTTAAGTGACGTGTCAACGCCCCATATTTATTTATTGTTTTATAAGCCTTTTTTTATTTATTTAAATAATTAGCAACACACATTAAATTCATTAAATTTATGATTCAGAGAAGGTTAATTGAACAAGACATAGTTATCATACATAGTTCCTCGCGAATCAATCACCCAGGTGATGATTAAAGCCAAAATGACTCACTTTCATTCAGAGGAACACAATGAAAAAACTTATTATTGCGGGCATTATTGCCGGGATGGCATGTGCTTCCGTATCCGCATTTGCTGCAAGCGGTGAAGGACAAATTAATTTCACAGGTGAAATTATTGACTCTGCTTGTACCGTTGTGAATGGATTAAGTAGCCCACTTGATGTTTCATTAGGTAAAGTTGCGAAATCTGCATTTACGGGATCCGGATCGACCACAGCAACTACCCGCTTTAGTATTCAACTTAAAGATTGTCCTGAAACCGTAACCAGTGCTGCTGTGAAATTTGGTGGAACCCCAGATGGCAGTAACAGTGATGTGCTGGCGGTAACAGCAGGTACAGGTACTGCAACCGGTGTTGGTATTCAGTTATTAGATAAAACTGAAAACCCACTGAGTTTATATACGGCTTCTGCCGGATATACACTGACATCAGGAACAACCACCAATGACCTGGAATTTGGTGCCCGTTATATTCAGACCGGCAGCAGCGTTACGGCTGGCCCGGCAAATTCGGTATCCACGTTCACCATCGTTTACAACTAATGAAAAAGATATTAGTCATCTCCGTGGCTAATATCTTTTTTTCCTTTATTACGGTAAATCTATGCGTAAATTCCTTCTGGTTTCGTCCTTATTATTGCTCACCTCCGCCGCTCATGCGGGTATTACCATCGGCGGTACCCGCGTGGTCTATCCGGAAAATAAAAAAGAATCGTCCATTAGCATCACCAACCCGGATAACCTCGACTACCTGGTGCAGTCATGGGTCGAAACGGAAGACAAGACTCGCGAGAAGGCACCGTTCCTGATTACCCCACCCCTGTTCCGTCTTGATGCAGAACAGAGTAACGTTCTGCGTATCATCAGAACCAACGGTAGCCTACCGGCAGATCGTGAATCGCTGTTCTGGCTGAATATTAAATCCATTCCTTCATCCAGTCGCAAGGAAAATGTTAATACGCTGCAAATAGCAATTAAGACACGTATTAAATTGCTGTATCGCCCCTCTGGTATTACAGACAAACCTGAAGATGTTGCCTCACATTTAGTCTGGCATAAACAAGGGAACCAGTTGATTGTTGATAACCCGACACCATTTTATATGAACTTCCAGGAAATCAAACTGGACGGCAAAAAAATCGATAAGGTGACGTATTCCAGTCCGAAAGGCGAAACTCATTTCGCCATCCCGGGGAATATCTCCGCACATTCAGTAAGCTGGAAAATCATAAATGATTATGGCGGAATCACTCCATCCTGGACCGCACAGATAAAATAAATCATCATTCATTATCGGATACCATTATGGGCTGGGAATATACAACAAAACAACCAAAGCAGCACAGACGCTCAATGCTTATTGCACTGGGCTGCACGCTGCTGGGTGTTTGTCTACAAACAGCTCTTGCCGAAGATTATTTCAACCCGGCCTTACTGGACATTGATAATCCGTCCCAGGAAAAAACCGATCTCAGTATTTATGAGATTGGCCCAGGGCAAGCCCCGGGAAAATACCATGTCGACGTCTACGTAAATAATAATAAAGTCGCCAATAAAGAAATTGAATTTACATTGAAGAAAGATGCCGAGGGTAAATCGAGCCTCCAACCGTGCCTGAGCATTGCTCAATTAAAAAGCTTAGGTATTCAAAGCGATAAGTTTACCCAGGATGAAAACGCGCAGTGTGTCGACCTGAGCGTAATCCCTTCCGCCAGCGCAACGTTCCACGTTAACCCGCAGCAACTGCTGCTGAGCATTCCTCAGACTGCTATTACGCAAGTGCCACGCGATTACGTCGATCCCCAGGAGTTCGACGAAGGGATTAATGCCTTACTGCTGAACTACAGCTTCACCGCCGGTGATAATCACGGGAAAGGGGAAAACAGCACCGACCAGCGTAGCGCATTTCTCAATCTTCGACCGGGGCTCAACCTCGGCGCGTGGCGTTTTCGCAACTATTCAACCTGGAGTAAAACCAGTGGCAACAGCGATACCGAAAGTGATTTTTCTTCGGTGTATACCTACGCCCAGCGCGATATTGCACCTTTAGGTGGGGAATTGACCTTCGGTCAAAGCTCGTCGCCTTCTGATATATTCGACAGTATCTCCTACACCGGCGCGCAGTTTGCGTCGGATGATGACATGCTGCCGGAAAGTATGAAAGGGTTTGCCCCAGTGATTCGCGGCACAGCACACAGCAACGCGCAGGTTCTTGTACGTCAAAATGGGTATGTGATTTATCAGAACTATGTCGCCCCAGGCCCGTTCGAAATTAACGATCTTTACCCTACCGGCGGAAGCGGCGATCTCAACGTCACCGTGAAAGAGACGGACGGCAGCGAGCAGCATTTCGTGGTGCCCTATGCCTCTGTCCCGGTGCTTCAGCGCGAAGGCCGCCTCAAGTATAGCCTGACGGCCGGGCGTTACCGCAGCTACGATAATGACGTCGAAAAAACCCCTTTCATGCAGGGAACGGTCATCTACGGGCTGCCTTATGGCTTAACGGCCTACGGCGGCCTTCAGGCCAGCCAGTATTATGATGCGCTGGCATTCGGGATCGGTAAAAACATCGGCGATTTCGGTGCCTTCTCCGTTGACGTCACCGACGCTAAATCTGCCATGCAGGATCGCGATCCTACGCAAGGGCAATCGTGGCGCGTGCGCTACAGCAAAGATTTTGCCACCACGGGCACCCATTTTGCCATTGCCGGATATCGCTACAGCAGTAAAGGCTTTTACACCCTGCAAGACACCCTGGATTCACACACCCTTAATGATGACTGGGAAGCGCCCGATACCCGCCGCGACCGCCAGGAGGCCACGGTCGATCAGTCTCTGGGCGGTACGTTTGGGTCCCTGACATTAAGCCTGGTTAAAGAAAGCTACTGGAACGCAAGCCAGGGAATGACCTCAATGAACATTGGCTACAACAACTCATGGCACGGCATCAGCTACGGGCTCAGTTATGGACTGGATAAAAACACGCGTGATGGCGGTGACGATAACAACGAAAAAACGAGCGAACAAAACATCGCTTTCAACGTCTCTGTCCCGCTCGAACACTGGCTCAGCAATACCTGGGTCAACTACAACCTGAACAGCACAAAACACGATACCACCCAAAGCGTGGGTCTGAACGGCACCGCACTTGCAGGCAATAACCTGAGCTGGGGTGTTCAGCAAGGCCACAGTCAGAGCAGCGGCGACAGCACCAGCCTGAATGCAGATTACAAAGGTACTTACGGGGAAGTGAATGCCGGGTATTCCCAGGATAACCAGCAGCAACAGCTTAACGTTGGGTTGCAGGGAAGTATGATCGCCCATGCGCACGGCATCACGCTGGGTCAGCCAATGGGCGAGACGGCCGCGCTGGTCGAAGCTCCGGGTGCAGACGACACCAACATCACCAATCAGACCGGCGTGAATACCGATTTCCGCGGCTATGCCATTGTGCCGTACGTGTCGCCGTACCGTCATAACACCCTTGCACTCAACACCGAAACGCTGCCGGGAAATGCGGATGTTGACCAGGCGGCCAAAACCGTGACGCCAACGCGCGGCGCCATCGTGCGCGCACATTATGAAACGCACGTTGGCAGCCGGGTATTAATGACGCTGAAACGCGCTGATGGCAGCGCTATCCCGTTCGGCGCAACGGCATCTCAGGCTCATCAGGATGGCGAGTTTATCGTGGGCGATGGCGGGCAGGTTTATCTGACCGGCATGCAGGAAAAAGGCACGGTTGACGTTAGCTGGGGACAAACTGCCGACAGCCATTGCGCCGCAACCTATCACCTGCCAACGAAAGATGACGGTGCAGTTATTAACATCACGGCGCAGTGCGTATAAAACTATCCGAGGAAAAAATGAACATGTTTAAATATGCCTTTGCGCTGGTTGTCCTCCTCACGAGCGCGTGTCTGATGCCGCATGCTCATGCGGCGACAACCTGTGATTCTCCAGACCTGCCCTATACTATTGCTGCCGGTACGCTTTCTGTCCCTACCACCCTTGATGTTGGCAGCGTCATCCCGGGTTCGGCAAAAACGCACACCGTGACAGGCAGTTGCACCGGAAAGCTAGCGAGTCACACCATTATTTCCTGCTATTACGGAGCGAGTGCGGAAGTTTCAGGCATGCCGGGCGTATACGCCACCAATATTGACGGTATCGGCATTGAACTGTTAAACAGCAGCGGACAGATCGTTCGCGGACAAGGCTACTCATGCGACACAACCGCGACGCCAATGGGAACCGTCAGCAGCGACAGTGGACAAACGTTTTCTTTCAGCTACACCGAACGGTTAATCAAAACCGCGACACATATCGGGAGCGGAACCGTGTCAAGCACAGACGATCGCTTTGGATTCGGTGTTTTTAATACCGTCGGTATTTCTGGCGATCGAAATTCAAGCTACTACTCCGCCACGGTGACCGAAAGAACGGCAACCTGCTCCATCGATCCTCTGAACCTGACGGTGACGTTAGGTGACTTCCCGGTTTCACAATTTACTCACGTGGGCAGCTATACGGCGTGGAAGTATTTCAATATCACCGCCACCTGTACAGAAGTGGTCAATCTCACGGCCTCGGTGACCAGCGCGAATGGCATTAATAGTCAGTTTGATGATGTCCTGAACCTCACTCCGGGGAGCGACAGCGCTACGGGCGTTGGTGTGAGAATGCTGCTTGACGGTGTCGATCTCAGATACGACTACCCTATCCCGGTCGGTGGAAAAACCGAACCTAACGTTCCGGATGTCATCCGCTTCGCCGTACAGTATTACCAGACGGACGCCACCGTTACCGCGGGTAAAGCTAACACGATTGCCACAATCGATCTTGAATACCAGTAATGGAGCGATGATGAGAGCGTTACTATTTTTACTCGCGTTGATGAGCCTCTCCGCGGGCGCGACTGACGTTACGCTGAATATCGAGGGCAACATTTACGACACGACCTGCGAGGTCGACAGTGCCAGCCAGAATATGGTGGTGGATCTGGGGCAGGCCGTGTCCACTGATTTCAAGAATGTCGGCGATACCGGTCCGTGGAAAGATTTTGATTTAAAACTGACAAATTGCCCGCCAACGCTGGCGGTTGCCACTATCTCTGTTGATGGTCAGCGCGATGCCATACATCCCTTTAAGTTCGCCAATAGCGGGACCGCAAAAGGAATGGCATTAGAGTTAGCCGATCGTCTGGATTATATCGTGCTTGCACCCCAGGCCAGATTCAGTGCGGTCATTGATGCCAGCACGCACATGGCCGATTTTCCGATGGCGGCACGCTATTACGCGACCTCAATGCCCGTCACGGCGGGCACCTTCAGCAGCGTTGTGCAAGCCACCTTTACTTACCAGTAGGACCGCGCCCCTTAGCACGGATGCTTTTTTTACGCCCGGCGGCCACTTTTGTCGGGCTTTTTTTCACTTCCGGAACGTCCGGTTGTTCAATCGGAAACACCGGCAGCGCGTTCAGTAAGCGCTGGCCGTAGTTCTTGGTCAGCAGACGTTTGTCATAAATGACAATCTCGCCCCAGCAGCCGTGGCTACGAATCAAACGCCCCACTTGCTGAATCAGGTTAAACGATGCCGCAGGCAGGCTTTGTACTTCAAACGGATAACGATTCAGGCTTTTCAGCCACTCGCCTTCGGTGATCACCACCGGGCTATCGATAGGCGGGAAGGCAATTTTATGAATGTGGACCTGCGTCAGGTAGTCCCCTTTCAGATCCAACCCTTCTGCAAATGACTGCAATCCAACCAGCACGCTGCGTTCACCGTTGTCGATGCGTTTGCGGTGCAGCTCCACCAGCCGATAGCGCGGCTGATCGCCCTGCACCAGCAGCAACAACCGCAGGTCAGTAACATGTTCCAGGAAGCGCTGCATCGCGCGCCCGCTGGCAAACAGCACCAGCATCCCGGAGTGTTTTTTGCTCTCAACCTGCTCGCGGAAGTAGGCGGCCATCTCGGCAATATGCTGCTCTTCGTTGTCGATAAGCGGTTCATACTTCATACGCGGGATCACAAGCTTCCCCTGCTCGCAGTGGTTAAACGGCGAGTCCAGCGCCACGAAGCGATCGCCCGCTTTCTCTTTCAGGCCGCTCATTTCCTGCAAACGTGAAAAACTGTTCAGGGAACGCAGCGTGGCCGACGTCACCACCACATGCGGCACGCTACGCCAGATAAGTTTTTCCAGCTGATCGGCCACGCGGATCCCCACGCAGTGGAAAAACAGATGTGCCTGGCCGTCTTTCACTTCACGGGTGGCCCATTTGGTGACAGGCGCACCAGAGGCCTGCGCCATCGAGGCCAGTCGCCACAGCTTACTTTGCGCTTCAAACATCCCCAGCGCGCGGTTCATCTGGAGCAGGATGCGGTGCAATCGCACCACATCATGCGTACCGGTTTTCTCACTGAGATCGTTTAAAAACATCTCCGCCAGCCCGCGCAGCTTTTCAAGATGCTTTGCCAGCTGCTGACAAATCTCCATGATCTCTTCCGGCAGCTCTCCCATCGCAAAGCGATGTTCTGCTTCCTGGGTCGCCGGAAGATACAGATTCAAAATGTTATTGAGCGAGGAGATGAGGCTATACACCTCTTCACAGTGATCGCTCAGCCGCTCCGGCACCGCCAGCGGCGGCGTGGTTTTTGGGCGGAACTGTTCCATGCAGGTCGCAACCAGCTTGCAGAACAGATCCAGCTGCAGGCGGAACCAGGGGGCGGTGATTTCCGCACTCATTTCCAGCGCGTCCCGCGCCACATCGGGCAGGTGGTGTCCTTCATCGAGCACCAGCAGGAGGTGTTTAGGCTCCGGGAGCACCGCTTCGCTCTCCAGTGCCGCCATCACCAGCGCGTGGTTGGCGACAACGACCTCCGCTTCCTGGATCTCGCGCCGCGCGACAAAAAACGGGCATTCGCGGTAGTAGTGGCAGTTACGGTTCAGACAGCTGGCTTTATCAGTACTGAGCCGACGCCACAGGTCATCGCCTATGGCCTGATCGGTGTGATCGCGCAGGCCGTCCCACTTATAGCTATCCAGAGAGGCTTTTAGCTTCGCACACTGATCCTGCTCGGCTTTGTTGTTTGGCGTCAGCTCGTCATCCAGAAATGCGAGCAGATCCTGCTGCGTGGGCTCGCTGCTGGCAAGCGCCGTCAGGTTACGCGGGCAAACATAACGCCCGCGCCCAAATGCCGCCGTAAAGCGCAGATCCGGGATAATTTTGCGCAGCAGCGGTAAATCTTTGCTGTAGATCTGATCCTGCAACGCCACGTTGGCGGTACTGACCACCAGCGTTTTTTGTTCTTCACGGGCGATGGCAATGCCGGGGATCAGGTACGACAGAGTTTTTCCGACCCCCGTGGGGGCTTCAATCGCCAGATGTCGCCCGTCGTCCCCGGCGAGCGTTTTTGCCACGTCAGCAATCATCTGCCGCTGCGGCGCTCGGGGGATAAAGTCGGGGATCTGCTGTTGTAACGCCTTATACCAGGCGCCAATTTGCGCTTTTAGCGCAGCGGTTAAAGCCATCGGAAAACCTGAAACACTGTATAAACAGCCACTATTGTGGCACTTTCTTTTCGTTGTCGCAAAAAGAAAAGCCCGGCTTTACGGCCGGGCTTCCAGATTACTGCGCGCTGGCAGGTTTACGCGGGCGGCGTCGGCGTTGGCCTTCTCCTGCCGGTTTCCCTTCGCCACTGCGCCACGGGTTTTCACCCGCTGGTTTTGCCTCGTTGTTGCGACGCGGCGGTTTGCCTGATGCTTTTGGCGCGCCACCTTCAGCACGACGCGGTTGCTGGCCACGACCGCCACCACCCTGACCACGGCCACCGCCACCCTGACGGCCGTTCTGAATCGGCTCGGCTTTAATGGACGGATCCACTTCGTAGCCCGGGATTTCGATGCGTGGGATCTCTTTTTTCAGCAGACGTTCGATGTCACGCAACAGTTTGTGCTCATCAACGCAGACCAGAGACAACGCTTCACCGGTTGCCGCGGCACGACCGGTACGGCCGATACGGTGAACATAGTCTTCCGGCACGTTTGGCAGCTCGTAGTTCACCACGTGTGGCAGCTCTTCAATGTCCAGACCACGCGCGGCGATGTCGGTTGCCACCAGCACGCGAATATCACCAGATTTAAAATCTGCCAGCGCACGGGTACGCGCGCCCTGGCTCTTGTTACCGTGAATAGCGGCGCTGCGAATGCCGTCTTTATTCAGCTGTTCCGCCAGGTGGTTGGCACCATGTTTGGTACGGGTGAACACCAGCACCTGCTGCCAGTTGCCCTGGCCAATCATCTGCGAGAGCAGTTCCCGCTTACGTTTTTTATCAACGAAATGCACATGCTGGGTCACCTGCTCGGAGGCCGTGTTACGGCGCGCCACTTCCACTTCCAGCGGGTTATGCAGCAGTTTCTCAGCAAGGGCTTTGATTTCGTCAGAGAAGGTCGCAGAGAACAGCAGGTTCTGGCGACGTGACGGCAGCTTAGCCAGCACACGACGAATATCATGAATGAAGCCCATGTCCAGCATCCGGTCAGCTTCATCCAGCACCAGGATTTCGATGCTATCGAGCTTCACCGCATTCTGGTGTTCCAAATCCAGCAGACGACCCGGCGTTGCCACCAGCACGTCCACGCCACCGCGCAGTTTCATCATCTGCGGATTGATGCTAACCCCGCCAAAGACCACCAGTGAGCGAATGTTGAGATAGCGGCTGTACTCACGCACGTTCTCACCAATCTGTGCTGCCAGTTCACGGGTTGGCGTGAGGATCAGGGCGCGCACCGGGCGACGACTTTTTGCGTGCGGCTGGTTTTTAACCAACAGCTCCAGGAGCGGCAGGGTAAAGCCAGCGGTTTTACCGGTACCGGTCTGGGCGCTGGCCATCAGGTCGCGGCCTTGCAGCACGGCAGGGATTGCCTGCGTCTGAATTGGGGTAGGCTCAACGTAGCCCTGCTCTGCAATCGCGCGCAGAATTTCCGGGTTCAGGCCAAGGGAATCAAAAGACATAAAAACTCCGAACCGCCCCGACCATCACAGGTGTAGTTTTCAGGGAGATATAACGAATATGAGAGGACAAAAACCACAATGTCGCGAAGCAGCGGAGTGTAGCAGCTTTTGTGACGTGGCGCATAAAATATCCCTCTGTGATTCATCGACGAAATATTTCCCGCACAAGAGTGCAACTGGACAAAATTGTGAACCGGGCATAATCTTAATCAATCGATTGATTAATTTTAAGTGCTGCTATGAATACAACCCCGACAACAACCAAAGGCGAACAGGCCAAAAGCCAGCTTATCGCCGCCGCCCTGGCACAGTTTGGCGAGTATGGACTTCATGCCACCACGCGCGATATTGCCGCGCAGGCCGGGCAGAACATAGCGGCCATTACCTACTATTTTGGCTCAAAAGAGGATTTGTACCTCGCCTGCGCACAGTGGATTGCCGATTTTATCAGCACGCATTTTCGCCAGCACGTTGACGAAACCACCGCGCTGTTCAGCCAGCCCTCGCCTGACCGGGCCGCCATCCGTCAGCTTATCCTTAACGCCTGCCATAATATGATCCGCCTGCTGACGCACGACGATACGCTGAACCTGAGTAAGTTTATCTCACGCGAACAACTCTCGCCTTCCGCCGCCTACCAGTTGGTTCACGATCAGGTGATCTCCCCAATGCACACGCACCTGACCCGGCTCATTGCGGCCTATACCGGCCGTGATGCCAGCGATACTGAGACCATTTTGCATACCCACGCCCTGCTGGGCGAAGTACTGGCTTTTCGCCTGGGACGGGAAACCATTTTGTTACGCACCGGCTGGACACAATTTGATGAGGATAAGGCCGCGCAGATTAGCCAGGTGATCACCTGTCACCTTGATCTGATCCTGCAAGGCTTAACGCTAAGGAGCCTGAAGTCATGAAAAAACCTGTCGCCATCATTCTGGTGGTCGTTATTCTGCTTGCTGCGGGGATCGGTGGCTGGCTGTGGTATCAGAGCCGACAAGACAACGGCCTGACGCTGTACGGCAACGTCGATATTCGAACGGTGGACATGAGTTTCCGCGTTGGCGGCCGCCTGGCTTCGCTTTCTGTTGATGAAGGTGACACGATTAAAACCGGGCAGACGTTAGGCGTGCTGGACACCGCGCCTTACGAGAACGCGCTGATGCAGGCAAAAGCAGGCGTTTCCGTCGCCCAGGCACAATATGACCTGATGCTGGCAGGCTATCGCGATGAAGAAATTGCCCAGGCCGCGGCGGCAGTCAAACAGGCGCAGGCCGCCTACGACTATGCGCAGAACTTCTACGCCCGTCAGCAGGGGCTGTGGAAAAGCCGCACCATTTCCGCCAACGACCTGGAAAATGCCCGTTCTTCCCGCGACCAGGCGCAGGCAACGCTTAAATCCGCGCAGGATAAATTAAGCCAGTATCACACCGGTAATCGCCCGCAGGATATCGCACAGGCCAAAGCCAGCCTTGAACAGGCGCAGGCGCAACTGGCGCAGGCACAACTGGATTTGCATGACACCACGCTGGTTGCCCCGTCCGACGGTACGCTAATGACCCGCGCCGTAGAGCCCGGCAGCATGTTAAGCGCAGGCAGCACCGTACTGACCCTTTCGCTGACGCGCCCGGTGTGGGTGCGTGCCTATATCGACGAGCCGAACCTCAGCCAGGTCAGGCCTGGGCGTGAGCTGCTGCTTTATACCGATGGTCGCCCTGACAAGCCATACCACGGCAAGGTGGGCTTTGTGTCGCCAACCGCTGAGTTCACGCCGAAAACCGTTGAAACGCCAGACCTGCGTACTGACCTGGTCTATCGTCTGCGCATCATTGTGACAGACGCTGACGATTCCCTTCGTCAGGGGATGCCGGTTACCGTGAAATTCACCGACGGGGAACGACATGAATGATGCGGTTATTCAACTCGACAATCTGGTAAAACGCTTCGCGGGCATGGATAAACCCGCCGTCGCGCCGCTGAACTGTACGCTGCAAAAGGGCTATGTCACGGGGCTGGTTGGCCCCGATGGCGCAGGCAAAACCACGCTGATGCGAATGCTCGCCGGGTTACTCAAACCTGATGACGGGCGCGCCCGCGTGCTGGGGCTTGATCCCGTCCAGGACGACAGCGCCCTTCACGCCATGCTGGGGTATATGCCGCAGAAATTCGGTCTGTACGAAGATTTAACGGTGATGGAAAACCTGAATCTGTATGCCGATTTACGCAGCGTCACCGGGGAAACACGGCAAAAAACCTTCGCCCGCCTGCTGGAATTTACCTCGCTCGGGCCGTTCACGGAGCGCCTCGCGGGTAAGTTATCCGGCGGGATGAAGCAAAAACTCGGGCTGGCCTGCACGCTGGTGGGTGAGCCAAAAGTGCTGCTGCTTGATGAACCCGGCGTGGGCGTGGATCCCATTTCGCGCCGTGAGTTGTGGCAAATGGTGCACGAGCTTGCAGGCGACGGGATGCTGATTCTCTGGAGCACGTCTTACCTCGACGAAGCGGAACAGTGTCGCGATGTCTTGCTGATGAACGAAGGGGAGCTGCTTTATCAGGGCGAGCCGACAACGCTCACGCAAAGCATGGCCGGGCGCAGCTTCTTGTTGCACAGCCCGCAGGAGTCCAACCGCAAGCTGCTCCAGCGAGTGTTGAAACTGCCGCAGGTCAGCGACGGGATGATTCAGGGGCGATCTGTGCGGGTCATTCTCAAAAAAGAGGCCACGGTGGACGACATTCGCCAGGCTCAGGGAATGCCGGATGTGGAGATAGAAGAGACCGCACCGCGTTTTGAAGACGCGTTTATCGACCTGCTGGGCGGTGCAGGAACGTCAGAATCCCCGCTGGGGGCGATCCTGCATACCGTTGATGGCACACCAGGCGAAACGGTGATTGAAGCCAAATCCCTGACCAAAAAGTTTGGCGATTTTGCCGCCACCGACAACGTCAATTTCGCGGTGAAACGCGGCGAGATCTTTGGCCTGCTGGGCCCCAACGGTGCGGGCAAATCCACCACCTTTAAAATGATGTGCGGCCTGCTGGTGCCAACCTCTGGTAAGGCGCTGGTGCTGGATATGGATCTGAAAGTGAGCTCCGGGAAAGCGCGGCAACACCTCGGCTACATGGCACAAAAATTCTCGTTGTACGGCAACCTGACCGTTGAACAGAACTTACGCTTTTTCTCCGGCGTTTACGGCCTGCGCGGGCGCGCGCAAAACGAGAAAATCAGCCGCATGAGCGACGCGTTCAGCCTGACGAACATTGCCTCTCACGCCACTGACGACCTGCCACTCGGTTTCAAGCAGCGTCTGGCACTGGCCTGCTCGCTGATGCATGAACCTGACATCTTGTTTCTTGATGAGCCAACCTCTGGGGTTGACCCCCTCACCCGCCGCGAGTTCTGGCTGCACATCAATAGCATGGTGGAGAAAGGCGTTACCGTCATGGTGACCACTCACTTTATGGATGAAGCGGAATATTGCGACCGCATCGGGCTGGTGTATCGCGGCAAATTGATCGCCCACGGCACGCCGGATGATCTGAAAAGCCAGGCCGCCGACGATAAGCAACCGGACCCCACCATGGAGCAGGCGTTTATCACGCTCATTCACGACTGGGATAAGGAACACGCTAATGAGTCATAACGCGATTTCATGGCGCCGGGTGCGGGCGTTATGCATCAAAGAAACCCGCCAGATCGTACGCGATCCCAGCAGCTGGCTGATTGCGGTAGTAATCCCGCTGCTGCTGCTGTTTATCTTTGGCTACGGGATAAACCTCGACTCCAGCAAGCTGCGGGTGGGGATTTTGCTGGAGCAGCACAGCGAAGAGGCCCTGAATTTCACCCACGCCATGACCGGCTCGCCCTACATTGACGCCACCATCAGCGACGATCGCCAGGCGTTGATCCAGAAAATGCAGGCGGGGAAAATTCGCGGCCTGGTGGTTATCCCGGTCGATTTCGCCGCCAACATGGCGCGCGCAAATACCGACGCGCCGATTCAGGTCATCACCGACGGCAGCGAGCCTAACACCGCCAACTTTGTGCAGGGCTATGTCGAAGGCATCTGGCAGCTCTGGCAGAAACAGCGGGCGGAAGACAGGGGGGAAACCTTCGAACCGCTGATCGACATACAGACCCGCTACTGGTTTAACCCTGCCGCCATCAGCCAGCATTTTATTATTCCGGGTGCGGTGACCATTATCATGACGGTGATCGGGGCTATCCTCACGTCGCTGGTGATCGCCCGCGAGTGGGAGCGCGGTACCATGGAAGCGCTGCTCTCAACCGAGGTCACGCGGGTGGAGCTGCTGCTCTGTAAGCTTATCCCCTATTACTTCCTCGGAATGCTGGCCATGCTGCTCTGTATGCTGGTGTCGGTGTTCATTCTGGGAGTGCCTTATCGCGGTTCGCTGGTGCTGTTGTTCTTTATCACCAGTCTGTTTTTACTGAGCACCCTGGGCATGGGGCTGCTGATTTCAACCATCACCCGTAACCAGTTTAACGCCGCGCAGGTTGCGCTAAACGCCGCCTTTTTGCCGTCTATCATGCTGTCGGGCTTTATCTTCCAGATAGACAGTATGCCAGCCGTCATCCGTGCGGTGACCTATATCATTCCAGCGCGTTATTTCGTCAGTACGCTGCAAAGCCTGTTCCTGGCCGGGAATATTCCGGCAGTGCTGATTGTCAACATCCTGTTTTTGATGGTGTCAGCGGTAATGTTTATTGGGCTGACGTGGGTAAAAACCAAACGGCGACTGGATTAAGGAGCGAGCATGTTTCACCGTTTATGGACATTGATCCGCAAAGAGCTGCAATCGCTGCTGCGCGAGCCGCAAACCCGCGCCATTTTGATCCTGCCCGTGCTGATCCAGGTATTCCTGTTCCCGTTTGCTGCGACGCTTGAGGTGACGAACGCCACCATTGCCATCTACAACGAGGACAGCGGGAAACACTCCGTAGAGCTGACGCAGCGTTTTGCCCGGGCGAAAGCCTTTACCCACATTCTGCTGCTGAAAAGCCCCAGGGAGATCCAGCCCACCATCGACACGCAAAAAGCGCTGCTGCTGGTGCGTTTCCCGGCCGACTTTTCCCGCAACCTGGATACCTGGCAGACTGCACCGATGCAGCTGATTCTGGACGGGCGTAACTCGAACAGTGCGCAAATTGCCGCAAATTACCTGCAACAGGTGGTCAAGGACTATCAGCAGGAGCTGATGGAAGGCAAACCTAAACCCAACAACAGCCAGTTGGTGGTGCGTAACTGGTATAACCCGAATCTGGACTACAAATGGTTTGTGGTGCCGTCGCTTATCGCCATGATCACCACCATTGGTGTGATGATCGTAACCTCGTTGTCGGTCGCCCGTGAACGCGAGCAAGGCACGCTCGATCAACTGCTGGTTTCCCCGCTGGCCACCTGGCAGATTTTTGTCGGTAAAGCCGTTCCGGCGCTGATTGTTGCCACCTTCCAGGCGACGATTGTGCTGGGCGTGGGGATCTGGGCATATCAAATTCCCTTTGCCGGATCGCTGGCCCTGTTCTACTTCACTATGGTGATTTATGGTCTGTCACTGGTGGGATTTGGTCTGTTGATTTCAGCGCTGTGCTCCACGCAACAGCAGGCGTTTATCGGGGTATTCGTCTTTATGATGCCTGCGATTTTGCTCTCGGGGTATGTTTCCCCCATCGAGAACATGCCGGTGTGGTTGCAGGATCTTACATGGATTAACCCCATCCGGCACTTTACGGATATCACCAAACAAATTTATCTCAAGGATGCAAGTATGGGGATTATCTGGGGAAGTTTGTGGCCGCTTTTGGTTATAGCGGCCACGACAGGCTCAGTGGCGTACGCGATGTTTAGACGAAACATTGCGTAGCTTTTTCTCTTTGGTCAGCAGTGAGACAACCGCAGGCCCTGCAAGAATTGCCAGACCCGCCAGGGCCAGCAGCAGGTTGTTTTGCAGCACACGCGACAACAGCCAAAGCACGATCATTGCAGCACCAAAATACCAGGTGGTGGTGAGCTCTTCGAGCACATCACCCACCTCACGCCAGCGCGCTTCATGGTGGCGCTGTAAAAACAGCATCGACAGTACGGTAACACCGTAAAGAACACATAACCCTAAGCCAACATGCACCAGCGTACCGCTCATCCAGCCCATCACCAGTACGGCCACGACCAGTAAATGCAACATTATCTGCCAGCAACTCAGGCCAGTTGCGACACGAACACGTTGTTGCCACTTCATGGCTTCTCTCCTGAAGAACATTTCTCTGCTAATTCAGACTACCGCACTTTACGGAAAATTCCGTAACACCGCATCTTTTTGTGACGCCTACTACACTTTATTTTCATCAGGATAGTCACCCCGGAAGGTGCTTATGACGCATAAAACGCAGCATTTATCGCTTAAAGTGCTGACAATTAACATTCACAAAGGCTTCACTGCATTTAACCGTCGCTTCATGTTACCGGAGCTGCGCGACGCTGTACGCACCGTCAGTGCTGACATCGTCTGCCTACAGGAAGTTATGGGCGCCCATGACGTGCACCCAATGCATGTCGAAAACTGGCCCGACACGCCGCACTACGAATTTCTGGCAGATACGATGTGGAGTGATTATGCCTATGGGCGTAACGCGGTTTACCCTGAAGGCCACCACGGCAACGCGGTGCTATCGCGTTTCCCGATCGAATATTACGAAAACCGCGACGTTTCTGTGGGCGAAAGCGAAAAACGCGGGCTGCTTTACTGCCGCATTATCCCACCCGAACTGGAATTTCCCGTTCACGTTGGCTGCGTGCATCTCGGCCTTCGTGAAGCGCACCGTCAGGCGCAGTTAAAGATGCTGGCCGAATGGAGCAATGCCCTACCGGAAGGTGAGCCGGTGGTGATGGCGGGTGATTTTAACGACTGGCGTCAGCGGGCCAATCACCCACTGAAGGTGGATGCCGGGCTGGAGGAGATTTTTACCCGCGCCAATGGCCGCCCCGCGCGGACGTTCCCGGTGCGCTTTCCCCTGCTGCGACTTGACCGCATCTACGTGAAAAATGCCCATGCCAGCAGCCCGACTGCCCTGGCGTTACTCAACTGGCGCCATCTTTCCGACCACGCCCCGCTTAGCGCGGAGATCCACTTATGAGATGCTCATGGCAGGAAGGAAACCGCATCACGCTGCTGGAAAATGGCGATAACTATTATCCTGCGGTGTTCAAGGCCATTGACCATGCACAGCAGAAAGTGATCCTCGAAACCTTTATCTGGTTCGAGGACGAGGTGGGGAAACAGTTACATAGCGTGCTGCTGCGCGCCGCCCTGCGCGGCATCAAAATCGAAGTGCTGCTCGACGGCTATGGTTCTCCGGATCTGAGCGACGAATTCGTCAATGAACTCACGTCGGCGGGCGTGATATTCCGCTACTACGATCCCGGCTCGCGTCTGTTTGGCATGCGCACCAATCTCTTTCGCCGTATGCACCGCAAAATTGTGGTGGTTGATGAAGCGGTAGCCTTTGTCGGCGGCATTAATTATTCCGCAGAACATATGTCTGACTATGGCCCGGAGGCCAAGCAGGATTACGCGATCCGTATCGAAGGCCCGGTAGTTCAGGACATTTTACTGTTCGAACTGGAAAACCTGCCGGGTAAAGATGCTGTGCGACGCTGGTGGAAGCGCCACCATCGCCCGGAAGAGAACCGCAAGCCCGGCGAAGCGCAGGCGCTGTTTGTCTGGCGGGATAACGGCGAGCACCGGGATGATATTGAGCGTCATTATCTGAAGATGCTGGCGAATGCGAAGCGCGAGGTAATTATTGCCAACGCCTACTTCTTCCCTGGCTACCGCTTGTTGCACGCCATGCGCAATGCAGCACGTCGCGGTGTGCGGGTGAAACTGATTGTGCAGGGCGAGCCCGATATGCCGATTGTCAAAGTCGGCGCACGTCTGCTGTATAACTATCTGGTAAAAGGCGGTGTGCAGATTTACGAATACCGCCGCCGACCGCTGCATGGAAAGGTCGCACTGATGGACGATCACTGGGCGACCGTTGGCTCCAGTAATCTCGATCCGCTGAGCCTGTCGCTCAATCTGGAAGCCAATCTGATCGTCCACGATCGCCAGTTCAACCAAACCCTGCGCGATAACCTTCAGGGACTGATCGTTAACGACTGCGTGCGAGTGGATGACTCTATGGTACCGAAACGTACCTGGTGGAACCTCGGTATCGGCGTGGTGGTGTTCCACTTCCTGCGCCATTTCCCGGCCATGGTCGGCTGGCTGCCCGCGCACACACCTAAGCTTGCACTGGTACACCCGCCGGTGCAGCCTGAAATGGAAACACAGGATCGCGTTGAAGTGGAAGATGGAGGAAAAACCTGATGTCACAATCCCATCCTCACTGGCACCTGGCTAAGAAAATCCTCACCTGGCTTTTCTTTATCGCCGTCGCGGTGTTGCTGGTGGTGTACGCCCGGAAAGTCGACTGGGAAGAGGTGTGGAAGGTTATCCGCAACTACAACCGCATGGTACTGCTGGGCGCGTCTGGGCTGGTGATTGTAAGTTACCTGATTTACGGCTGCTACGACCTGCTGGGGCGTGCCTACTGCGGGCACAAGCTGGCAAAGCGCCAGGTGATGCTGGTGTCGTTTATCTGCTACGCCTTCAACCTGACGCTGAGCACCTGGGTCGGCGGCATTGGAATGCGTTACCGCCTCTATTCGCGTCTTGGACTGCCCAGCAGCACCATCACCCGCATTTTCTCATTGAGCATCACGACCAACTGGCTGGGTTACATTCTGCTCGGCGGGGTGATCTTCACCACCGGCGTGGTGCAGTTGCCTGCTCACTGGTATGTCGACGAAACCACGCTGCGGATTCTGGGCATGGTGCTGCTGCTGATTATCGCCTTCTATCTGTGGGCCTGTGCGTTTGCTAAACGCCGCCATATAACCATCAAAGGGCAAAAACTGGTGCTGCCATCATGGAAGTTCGCGGTATTACAGATGGCGATTTCCAGCGCCAACTGGATGGCAATGGGGGCGATTACAGGGCTGTTGATTGGCGAAGACGTGAATTACTTCTTTGTGCTTGGCGTGCTGCTGGTGAGCAGTATCGCGGGTGTAATTGTCCATATCCCGGCAGGGATTGGCGTGCTGGAAGCGGTGTTTATCGCCCTGCTTGCCGGGGAGCACGTCTCTCAGGGAACGATTATCGCCGCCCTGCTCGCGTATCGAATGCTCTATTACTTCCTGCCGCTGGCGCTGGCGACGGTCTGTTATTTGCTGCTGGAGAGCCGGGCGAAAAAGTTGCGGGAGAAGAATGAGAAGGCACTGGCAAAATAAAAGCAAAACGGCAACAAGGTTGCCGTTTTTAGTGTTTGTTCCCTCTCCCGTGGGAGAGGGCCAGGGTGAGGGCACCAGGCCGCACCAACCTCTAGCGACGGTTGCCCAAAATCCGCAGCAGCATCAGGAACAGGTTGATAAAGTCCAGATACAACGTCAGCGCACCAAGGATGGAGTATTTGCGCAACGTTGAGCTATCGCGCACGTCAATCTGCTCGCCGATATTTTTCAGTTTCTGGGTGTCGTAGGCCGTCAGCCCGACGAAGACAATCACCCCAATGTAGGTCACCGCCCACATCAGCGCTTCACTCTTGAGCCACAGGTTCACCAGCGATGCCAGCACGATCCCAATCAGCGCCATAAACAGCATACTGCCAAAACCGCTCAAATCGCGCTTTGTGGTGTAACCGTACAGGCTCATCGCGCCGAACATCCCGCCGCTCACCACAAATGTACTGGCGATGGAGGAATAGGTGTAAACGATGAAAATACTCGAAAGCGTTAGCCCGGTCAGCGCCGAGTACAGCATAAACAGCGTGGTCGCCATGCCGGCGCTGAGCTTTTGCACCAGGCCTGAGAGGACAAACACCAGCGCCAGTTGGGCGATGATCAACCCAAAGAAGGTGATTTTGCTGGAAAAGATAAACATCATCAGATCAGGTGTATTTGCGGCGTACCACGCAATAAACGCGGTCAGCAGCAGGCCGACTGTCATCCAGCCGTACACCTGGGCCATATACGTTTGCAGCCCGGTTCGGGTCTGCTGCACTATAGAATCGGAACGCGGAAATCGGTCCATGATTCACTCCTGATTAAGATTAAGTAGACACACGTTTTAAGACTAACACATCCACGTAAACAGACTACCAACGACCAGCAGCTTGTTTATCGCTGTCACGCGATTCCACCCACCGCTCACCTTCTGGCGTCGCTTCACGCTTCCAGAATGGCGCTTTGGTTTTGAGGTAGTCCATAATAAATTCGCCCGCCGCGAACGCGCTGCTGCGATGCGCACTGGTCACGCCAACAAACACGATCTCTTCACCCGGCCACATTTCGCCGATGCGGTGGATAACCGTGACGCGCCCGAGCGGCCAACGTCCGCGCGCCTCGTCCACGATCTCCGCCAGCGATTTTTCGGTCATGCCCGGATAGTGCTCCAGCGTGAGCGCTTTCACGCTGTCGCCAAGATTGTGGTTACGCACTTTGCCAGTGAAGGTGACAACCGCGCCATCTTCATCGCGCTCCGCCAGCCAGCTGTATTCTGTACCGACACTGAAGCGGTCATGACCTACCAGAATTCGGGTTTCAGCCATTTCAGCCTCCTGTCACCGGCGGGAAGAACGCCACTTCGTCACCGGCCTTCAGCGGATGGTTAAAATCCACCAGAGTCTGATTAACTGCCGCCAGCAATTTGCCTTCATCCAGCGCCAGCGCCCAGCGGTCGCTTTGTTCTGCCAGATGTGCGCGCAGTGCGGCAACGTTATCGAATGAGGTTTCCAGGGTCAGACTATCGGTGTTGACCAGCTCGCGGACCTGAGCAAAAAAGAGCACTTTAATCATGGCTGTCCACCTTAAAATCGCCAGATTTCCCGCCGCTTTTTGCCAGCAGACGAACCGGGCCAATCACCATGTCTTTTTGCACGGCTTTACACATATCGTAGATGGTCAACGCGGCGACAGAGGCCGCCGTCAGCGCTTCCATCTCAACGCCGGTTTTCCCGGTTAAACGGCAAAGTGATTCAATTCGCACGCGGTTGTGTTCCGGCTGCGCCAGCAGGTTTACCTCAACCTTACTGAGCATCAACGGGTGGCACAGTGGGAGCAAATCCCAGGTCCGTTTCGCGGCCTGGATACCGGCAATGCGTGCGGTAGCAAACACATCACCCTTGTGGTGGCTGCCATCGATAATCATCGCCAGGGTTTCAGGCAACATGGTAACGAAAGCTTCAGCACGCGCTTCGCGCACCGTCTCGGCTTTGGCAGACACATCCACCATATGCGCTTCGCCAGCGGCGTTAATGTGGGTCAGTTGTGACATAACTTATTTCTTTAAATGGGGATGGAAATTACACGGACGGGTGCGGGCATCGAGCTGCGGCGCGATGATGTTCTCCCACGCGGTACGGCACGCTTTGGTGGAGCCCGGCATGGCAAAAATCAGCGTTTTGTTCGCTACCCCCGCCACCGCGCGTGACTGCAAGGTTGAGGTGCCAATCTCTTCAAATGAGAGCATCCGAAATACTTCGCCAAAGCCTTCTACTTCGCGATCAAACAGGGGAATCAACGCTTCGGGAGCCTGATCTCCTGCGGTAAAACCAGTACCGCCTGTAATCAGCACCACCTGCACTTCATCACCGGCGATCCACTGGGAAACCTGGGCACGGATGGCGTAGCGGTTCTCTTTAACAATCGCTTTAGCAACAATATGGTGCCCGGCTTCGTGTGCCGCATCGCGCAACCAATGGCCGGAGGTATCATCCTCTTCACCACGGCGTTCAGAAACGGTAAGAATAGCAATACGTGTCGGGATAAATTCTGCGCTTACCTGACTCATCTTCTGGTTCCTTCTTAAGACTGATTACCCGCCAATGTATGACAGGTTCTGAGTAATTCCGGTGTTGCCCTGATGCAGGAAATGGGTCTGTTTTTTATGCGTCAGCGCTTCGGAAATACGCGCTTCAAGCGCGTCCTGTTGAGAGTCGTCTTCCAGCAGATCGCGAAGGTCTACGCCACCATCCCCGAACAGGCATAAGTGCAGCTTGCCCACAGACGAGACGCGCAGGCGATTACAGCTGGCACAGAACTCTTTCTCATAAGGCATGATAAGCCCGATTTCCCCTTCGTAATCAGGGTGGCAAAAGACCTGCGCCGGGCCGTCGCTGCGCTGGCGGATCTGGTGGATCCAGCCGCGTTTCAGCAGTTCGTCGCGCAGCACCATACCGGAGATGTGATGACGACGGAACAGCTCGCTGCCCTCGCCGGTTTCCATCAGCTCAATAAAACGCAATTGAATGCGGCGTGATTTGATCCACGCCAGGAAGGTGTCCAGTTGATGGTGGTTTACATCGCGCATTAGCACCGTATTGACTTTCACCTTCTCGAAACCGGCAGCAAACGCCGCATCAATGCCGTCCATCACCTGCCGGAACTTATCCTGGCCGGTAATTGCATGGAACTGGCGGGCATCAAGGCTATCGACACTGACGTTGATCGCCGTCAGGCCAGCGTCACGCCATTTCGCCACGTCCCGCGCCATGCGATACCCATTGGTGGTTACCGCAATTTGACGGATACGGTCGTTTTCGCGCACAGCAGCGATAATATCGGGAAAGTCGCGACGCAGAGAAGGTTCTCCCCCGGTCAGCCGCACTTTTTCGGTGCCGAGTTCAGAGAACGCACGCGTGACGCGGCGCACTTCATCCACGGAGAGAAAGCCATTATTGGTGGTACTGCCAGGTTTGTAACCGTCAGGCAGACAGTAGGTGCAACGGAAATTGCACACATCGGTAATCGACAGACGTAAGTAAAAGAACTTACGCGCGAAAGCATCAGTAAGTTGTGAAGCCATGTACACCTTTCCAGATACGGGAGGCACAGTCATTTCTTTCTGTACCCTGGTGGCAAATCCGCCACGGCCAGAGCGCCATATCTTTCGACACAGGCACAAAGGCTAGAGTGTATGTTTTCAAATTCGAAAACGTGGTTTAGGCGATAGTAGCGCGGAAATCACCTCTTCGCCATTATCGGTTTTCGCTATATAATTTTATATATAGCGACATGATCGTGCATTTTCGTAACAGAATACGCAAAAACGGTACTTTCGCATTGATATACGTCATTTTGCACCGGGTGAAGCATCGTCTTTTAGGGGTAGTTAGGTTACTGTTACGCTGTTCGAACGTGATAAGGAATAGGTATGCGCAATCGCACTTTTGCGGATCTTGATCGGGTAGTCGCTCTTGGCGGAGGCCACGGTCTGGGGCGAGTGATGTCTTCACTTTCCTCTCTTGGATCCAGGCTTACAGGGATAGTCACTACAACCGATAACGGCGGTTCTACAGGGCGCATTCGTCGTTCGGAAGGCGGTATCGCGTGGGGCGATATGCGTAACTGTTTAAATCAGTTAATTACCGAACCGAGCGTGGCGTCAGCGATGTTTGAGTACCGTTTTGCCGGTAATGGCGAACTTTCTGGCCATAACCTCGGAAACCTGATGTTAAAGGCGCTGGATCACCTGAGCGTTCGCCCTCTTGAAGCCATCAATTTAATACGTAATCTGCTTAAAGTTGATGCGTTCCTGATTCCGATGTCTGAACAACCGGTCGACTTGATGGCAATTGATGTGGAAGGCCATGAAGTTTACGGCGAAGTGAATATTGACCAGCTGACCCTGCCGCCGAAAGAGCTCATGACATATCCGGGCGTTCCCGCTACGCGTGAAGCCGTCGATGCTATCGGCGAAGCGGATTTGATCCTGATTGGGCCGGGAAGTTTTTACACCAGCCTGATGCCCATTCTGCTGGTAAAAGAGCTGGCTCAGGCCCTGCGCAGAACACCAGCTCCGGTGGTCTATATCGGTAATTTAGGGCGTGAACTGAGCCCGGCGGCAGCAAGCCTGACGCTTGCGGACAAGCTCGGTATCATGGAGCAGTACGTCGGGAAAAAAATCATCGACGCGGTTGTGGTTGGGCCGAAAGCTGATGTGTCGGGGATCGGCGCACGCGTGGTGGTGCAGGAGCCACTGGAAGCCAGCGATATTCAGTATCGCCACGATCGTCATCTGCTGCGTGAAGCACTGGAGAAAGCGATTCAGGCGTTGGGTTAAGGTTTTGTTTCAGTGCGGTCTGGTGCCCTCACCCCGCCCCTCTCCCACAGGGTTGAGGGATCCCCACAAAAAATACGAGCACGGACGGCTCCCTCTCCTTTTTGGGGAGAGGGCTGGGGTGAGGGGGAACATACGGCTGTGGTGGTTATTCCGTTCACTTTATGTTCTTTGCTACTCTGTCACCACAATACCCGTGAACGTGCCAGGGTAGCTCACCGCCGCTACCCTGGCAACCCGGGCTCCCGGCAAAGAAAATCACCGCTTCGCGGTACCCTCAGCTTATTCCTTCCGGCTTATCGGGGACGGGCGGAGGTAACGTCCCTGTAAATCCGCCCTCTCGGCGCATCCATGCGCCTCGCCCCGGCCTACAGGAAACGCTTCGGCGATTTTCAGCCGGACTCACGCGCCCTCAACCTTCTCTGCGGCCTGAAAATGGCACGGTTGTTGAGTCCCGTAGAAATCGGCGAACCGCAGGCAGACGGTCGGGAGGTGAGCGCAGTGCGAAGCACCGATTTCATTGCGGGCCGCGGGGATTGATAAGGGGGCCGCGGTGGCCCCCTTATCCCGTTCACAGGTTCTGAACGAATTATTTTCTGCTGATATTAAGGTGAGCGGAATCATGCACCGTGCTTAACTGACAAGCAGTACAGCTTTTGGCTGCCATTTTGCTTTTGTTACGATGCTGCAATAAACAGATCCCGCAACTGATGCAGCTGGTCGCGGATTTGCGCAGCCTCTTCAAACTCCAGATTCTGCGCGTGTTGCATCATCTGCGCTTCCAGCTCATGAATTTTCTGCTGGAGCGCTTTTGGTGTCAGCACGACAGTATCTTCTTCCACCACTGAACGCGCCTTGCCCCGCCCTTTTGCTTTTGTTTTGGCGATGTTCTGACCCAGCGCCAGAATATCCACCACCTTCTTGTTCAGCCCTTGCGGCGTAATACCATTTTCTTCGTTATAACGCTGCTGTTTCTCGCGTCGACGTTCCGTTTCACCAATCGCTTTCGCCATCGATGGGGTTATCTTATCGCCGTAGAGGATCGCCTTACCGTTCACGTTACGCGCGGCACGGCCAATGGTCTGGATCAGGGAACGCTCAGAACGCAGGAAGCCCTCTTTGTCGGCGTCCAGAATCGCGACCAGCGACACTTCAGGCATATCCAGACCTTCTCGCAGCAGGTTGATCCCCACCAGTACGTCGAACTCGCCCAGACGCAGGTCGCGGATAATTTCCATACGCTCCACGGTATCGATATCCGAGTGCAGATACCGCACGCGCTCACCGTGTTCTTCAAGATATTCAGTCAGGTCTTCCGCCATGCGCTTGGTCAGGGTCGTCACCAGCACGCGTTCATTGATGGCAGCGCGGATACGAATCTCAGACAGAAGATCGTCAACCTGCGTAGCAACAGGGCGTACTTCGATAATCGGATCCAGCAGACCGGTAGGACGCACCACCTGGTCCACCACCTCGTCGCCCGATTTCTCCAGTTCATAGCTGCCCGGCGTTGCCGACACGTAGATGGTTTGCGGAGCAAGTGCTTCAAACTCTTCAAACTTCATCGGGCGGTTATCCAGCGCTGATGGCAGGCGGAAACCGTACTCTACCAGCGTCTCTTTACGTGCCCTGTCGCCGCGATACATGCCGCCAATCTGCGGAATCGTCACGTGGGATTCATCCACCACCAGCAGGCCGTCCGCCGGAAGGTAGTCAAACAGGGTTGGCGGTGGCTCGCCCGGCCCGCGGCCAGAGAGGAAGCGCGAGTAGTTTTCGATACCGGAGCAGTAACCCAGCTCGTTCATCATCTCCAGATCAAACTGGGTACGCTGACTTAAACGCTGTTCCTCGAGCAGCTTGTTATTCGCCAGTAGCACCTTACGGCGGTCTGCCAGCTCGTCTTTAATATCTTCCATCGCCTGCACAATACGTTCACGCGGGGTCACGTAGTGCGTTTTAGGGTAGACCGTGAAACGCTGAATGACCGATTCCACATGCCCGGTAAGCGGGTCAAACAACGACAGCCGCTCAACCTCTTCGTCGAACAGTTCAACACGCAGTGCAATATCGTCTGACTCTGCCGGGAAGATATCGATAACTTCGCCGCGCACGCGGAACGTACCACGCTGGAAGGCCTGATCGTTGCGGGTGTATTGCAGCTCTGCCAGGCGGCGCAAAATCGCACGCTGATCGATGATCATCCCCTGGGTAAGGTGCAACATCATCTTCAGGTACAGGTCCGGGTCGCCCAGACCGTAGATAGCGGACACCGAAGCCACCACAATCACATCTCGGCGTTCCAGCAGCGCTTTGGTTGCCGACAGACGCATTTGTTCGATGTGTTCGTTCACCGACGCATCTTTTTCGATAAAGGTATCGGAGCTTGGGACATACGCTTCTGGCTGGTAGTAATCGTAGTAAGAAACGAAGTACTCCACCGCGTTCTCCGGGAAGAACTCTTTCATCTCACCATAAAGCTGAGCCGCCAGGGTTTTATTCGGGGCAAGCACCATAGTGGGGCGCTGGAGATCCGCAATGACGTTGGCAACGGTAAAGGTCTTACCCGAGCCGGTAACGCCCAGAAGCGTCTGATGTGCCAGACCGTCTTCCAGCCCCTCTTCCAGGCGACGGATCGCCTCAGGCTGGTCGCCTGAAGGGCTGAAAACAGAATTCAATTTGAACGGTTTACTCATGGGCGATGACCTGATGACGTAATTAGCGGCAGGTGAGTAATTTTACTCGCAGCTGCCAGGATTGCCAGTAAAAAATACTGGATGAAAAACCAGTGGCGTGTCAGGATATTTAGAGTAGCGTTCGATTGATTAGCGTAATCCCGGTCAAAATTTAGACTGCGACAAAATAAAACACCAGCGAACCCGGGTTATCCCCAGAACTTTTTCTTTTTTAACATTTGTCAAGCCGTGTAATGAAAGTTTTGTGGCAACCAGTGACAGTTTCATTACGCTAATTGCTTTTATATAACAATTTGATTTTTAACCGATATTTTCTAAAGCCGCGTTTCGCACCAATTCAGGTGTAAGCCGCGTGTTCTCTCGCTTATCGCGTGTTTTCTAACTCTAATACACATGGTTATCCACAGGAATAGTGGATAACTGCTTCCAGCCCGTATAGACCGCCACTCAGCTAATTCCCGGTTTTTCCCACCGGTGGGGTGACAAAAAAATTTTATAGCTGTTTTTTGATGATAATCAGTTGCGTCAGACATAACGGTTTGGTGAGATCTTAATCACAATTCAGTGATTTTATCGCTGCACCACAACTCAACACCGCCAGCACTGCCACTGTGCAATTCCGTGCCGCATCCCTACCTTGCCCCAGGCTCATTCCTAAAAAAGTCTCTTTTTTAATCAACTTAACGGTTCTGGCAGGAGTTTTGCACAATCCGTACGAGCCATACCCACATCGATTTTTAAGGAGAGAAACATGTTGAGTCTGCGTGCAGTTAATCAGTTTTACGGAAGCCAACATACGCTATGGAATGTTGATTTAGATTTACCGCCAGGCCTGTGTACGGGGGTCATTGGCCTGCCGGGTATGGGGAAAACCACGCTGATGAACTGCATCGCGGGAAATTTACCCGTTGATAGCGGAACAATCATCTGGCATGAAGCGGGGGCACCACCGCGCGATCTGCTCAGCCAGCCACCTGAACAGCGAAACCGACCTGGCATTGGCTACGTCTCGCAGGACAGACGGATTTTCTCGCAGTTGACCATTGAAGAGAATCTGCATATCGCGATGCGGGCCACGGGAAAGCCTGATGCCTCCGCCAAAAGCGAGGTTTACGCGCTTTTCCCGCAGCTCTATACGCTGCGCCAGACACGGGCCAACGGGTTACCGCCCGATATTCAGTATCAGCTGGCGATAGCCAACGCCCTGGTGAATCGCCCGCGGGTGTTGATTCTGGATGAACCGATGCACGGCGCAGGGCCGAGCTTTGCCCAGAAGCTTGCGCAACTGTTGATAAGGCTGAACCGTGAGCTGGGTATGACGGTACTGTTAGCGGAGCAGCAGCTGTCGTTTATCCGTCGGGTTGCGGACCGCTTCTGCATGTTGTATCGCGGGCGTAACGTGGCACAGGGCCACGTTAACGAGCTGAATGATGAGCTTATTGCCCACTGGATGACACTGGAGGCAAGACGCTGAGATCCAGATAGTGACCAGTTTCGGCACTGTCGGCCCCCTCAGCAAGCCAGGGGATCTCACCCAGGCATGGCGCGGGCAGCACGCGTTTTAGTGTTGCCAGATATTCCTGATGACGCCTGCCTGGTGCGACCACATCGTTGGCTATCCAGCCCGCCAGGCGCAACCCCGCCTGCTGGATGGCCTGCGCAGTCAGCATAGCGTGGTTGATGCAGCCAAGCTTCACCCCCACCACCAGGATAACCGGGAGCTGTTCGGCCTGTACCCAATCGGCAAAGGTTTGTTGATCCGAAAGTGGTGTAAACCAGCCGCCTGCTCCTTCAACCAGTACCCACTCTGCCTGTCGCTCCAGAGCGCGTAATCCCTTCGACAACACCGCGAAATCAATCGCCCGGCCTTCGTCTGCACTGACGATGTGCGGCGAGGTTGGCTCGGCGAATGTGTAGGGATTCACCTGCGAGTAGCTCAGCGTAAGGCTGCTGTTACGTTGCAACGCCAGCGCATCCGTATTGCGTAATCCCTCTGTTGTCATCTCACTGCCCGAGGCCACTGGTTTGTAGCCCGCGGTGATAAACCCTTGCAGATTCGCCGCTTGCAATAGCGCCGAGCTGGCAACCGTCTTACCGACTTCCGTATCGGTGCCGGTGACAAAATAACGTTCAGTCACGTTCGATAATCCCATGAAAAAGTTGATAAGAGAGCGGAAACTCGCCCTGTTGCTGCGGCCAGGCCATCCCTAAACGGTGCAATTGGCCACGGGTAAGCGGTTTTTTGTCCCGTCCCGAATGCAAATGCGTCGCCCCAATACCTTTCAGCGAGCGCATGGCGCTGAGGGCATCGCTAAAACTGAGCGTAATGGTCTGCACCACGCTGCGGTTACGCCAGCCTTTCAGCGCCTGGAGCACCTCATCCTGCGATAAAAACCGGTTAGCGTGCGCCCCGGCATCCACCGCATGCCAGGCCTGATTCAGCTCCGGCAACGAGCTTTCAAGCAGCGTGGTGAATGCGATTTTTCCGCCGGGTCGTGCCACGCGATACAGCTCATGCAACGCCTGAGGCAGGCTGCTGCACCACTGCACTGCAAGGTGGCTCCACACCAGGTCAAACTGCCCGTCGGGCAGGGGGATGGCTTCAATATCCGCGACCAGATAGCGGTCAGCCGCCTGTTGCTGGCGTGCTTCGTCAAGCATTTGCGAAGAGAGATCGATAGCTGTCACACAGCTTCCCGCGGCGCGCCAGTAGCGGCTGTTCGCGCCCGGGCCACATCCGGCATCCAGCACCTGCGGGAAATGGCTCTCGCCCAGCGTGCTGAGCAACCCACGCGCGCTCTGACGTTGCAGTTCATCGTGTTGTGAATAGCTCTGCGCCGCGCGACCAAACGCAGCTGCAATGGCCTCTTTATTGACGGGCAGCATACAGCGCCTCCAGCAGCGTATCGATATCCTGCGTTTCGTGAGCCGCCGTGAGCGTAAGGCGTAACCGCGCCGTGCCAGGAGGTACCGTCGGCGGGCGGATCGCCGTCACCCACATGCCCTGTTCGCGTAGCATTTGCGCCAGCTTCAGTGCCCGGCCGTTATCCCCTACGATAACCGGCTGAATTGCACTCAGTGAGTCAATGCTCTGGAAAGGCAGCGTGCTTAAGCCCTGGCGGAAATGCCGGATGTGTTGTGCTAAGCGCTGCCGACGTGCTTCTCCGTCATCCCCACGTATTACCTGCATTGACGCAGATAACGCCACGGCCTGCGCAGGCGGCATACTGGTGCTGTAAATCAAGTGTCGTGCGAATTGCAGTAGATAATCGGCAACCGTTTCACTGCACAGCACCGCCGCTCCGCTGACACCAAATCCTTTACCGAACGTCACCACCAGCAATTCGGGTTTCACGCCCTGGTGATACGCGCTTCCGCGCCCTTCATCACCCACCACGCCGATCCCGTGGGCATCATCCACCAGCAGCCAGGCGTTATGCTGCTGCGCAACATCATGCAGGGCGTTTAGCGGTGCGCTGTCGCCGTCCATGCTAAACACCCCTTCCGTCACTACCAGCTGTTGGCCGTCACAGGGCTTGTCCAGCAGAGCGTGAAGCGGGGTGGCGTCATTATGGGCAAAGCGGCGAAGCTGCGCCGGGCTCAGGTTTGCCGCCTCCAGTAGCGAGGCATGGCTCAAACGGTCGGCCACAATTCTGTCGTCTTTCCCCATCAGGGCGGTAATCACCGCCTGATTGGCCGCAAAACCCGAGATAAACAGCAACGCACGGGGATACCCCAGCCAGTCGGCAAGCTCTTCCTCCAGCGCCTGATGGGCTGTGGTGTAACCGCTGACGTGGCCTGATCCCCCACTGCCCACACCGTAACGTTCGGCTCCCTGCTGCCAGGCGCGGACAATCTGCGGATGCTGACTTAAGGCCAGATAATCGTTACTGGAGAAGTTGCAAAAACGCTGATTGTCGCGGGTGAGAAAACGGCCTGCACCGTTTTCCACAACCCTGCGTACGCGAAAAGCCTCCGCCGCCCGGCGTTCCTCCAGGGCGGTGTTTATGCGTTGTTGCCAGGTCATACAGCTGCCGCGTTGTAAAACTGGTCAGTATCGGCGTTGAAAATTTGCTGCTCCAGCTGCTGCTGTTGCTCGTTATCGCCCGTCAGCACATCAGTCTGGTGCGGATTCAGCCCTAATTTACGGAACAGCTGGACGTCTTTGTCCTCTTCCGGGTTTGGCGTGGTCAGCAGTTTGCAACCGTAGAAAATAGAGTTTGCACCGGCCATAAAGCACATCGCCTGCGTTTGTTCGCTCATCTGCTCGCGCCCGGCAGACAGGCGCACAAAGGAGGTCGGCATCATGATGCGCGCCACCGCAATGGTGCGGATAAAATCAAACGCATCGACGTCGTCGTTATCCGCCAGCGGCGTACCTTTCACCTTCACCAGCATGTTAATTGGCACGCTTTCTGGTGGGGTTGGCAGGTTGGCCAGTTGCAGCAGCAGACCGGCGCGATCTTTCACCGTTTCGCCCAGGCCGACAATACCGCCGGAACACACTTTGATGCCCGCATCACGGACTTTATCCAGGGTGTCCAGGCGCTCCTGGTAGGTACGCGTGGTGATGATGTTGCCGTAAAACTCAGGAGAGGTGTCGAGGTTATGGTTGTAGTAATCCAGACCCGCAGCAGACAGACGTTGTGCCTGATCGTCATTCAGCGTTCCCAGCGTCATACAGGCTTCCAGCCCCATCTCCTTCACGCCTTTCACCATCTGTTCCAGATAGGGCATGTCGCGATCGTGTGGGTTCTTCCACGCAGCACCCATGCAAAAACGGGTCGATCCTGCGTTTTTCGCTTTACGCGCAGAATCCAAAACCTGCTCCACTTCCATGAGGCGTTCGGATTCAAGACCGGTTTTATAGCGAGCGCTTTGCGGGCAATATTTGCAATCTTCCGGGCACGCGCCCGTCTTGATCGACAGCAGCGTACTGACCTGCACATGACGCGGGTCGAAGTGCTGGCGGTGTACCGTTTGCGCTTCAAACAGCAGATCAAGGAAAGGCTTATCAAATAATTCAGTGACTTGCGACATTGTCCAGCGTGCGTGGTGAGCCATCGGGCTTCTCCAAAGGGTTTTGTTAATTTTCGGTTCGGTTTATACTCGTAAACCTAAAACTTTTCAAAATGGTTTACAAGTCGATTATGACCCAGGACGATCTCGCCTTCGATAAGCTGCATATCTGGCACCCTTACACTTCCACGACGAACCCGCTGCCCGTTTACCCGGTGGCCTCTGCCCACGGCTGCGAACTGCATCTCGCCAGCGGCGAGCGGCTTGTTGACGGGATGTCCTCCTGGTGGGCCGCCATTCACGGCTACAACAATCCGCGTCTGAACGCGGCGATGAAAGCGCAGATTGACCAGATGTCGCACGTGATGTTCGGCGGCATCACTCATCAGCCTGCGGTTGATCTTTGCCGCCGTCTGGTGGCGATGACGCCTGACTCGCTGGAGTGCGTTTTCCTCGCGGACTCGGGTTCCGTCGCCGTTGAAGTGGCGATGAAAATGGCGTTGCAGTACTGGCACGCAAAAGGCGAGGCCCGCCAGCGGTTCCTCACCTTCCGCAACGGTTATCACGGGGATACCTTCGGCGCGATGTCGGTCTGTGATCCGGATAACTCGATGCACAGCCTGTGGAAGGGCTACCTGCCGGAAAACCTGTTTGCCCCGGCGCCACAAAGCCGTTTCGGTGGTGAGTGGAACGAGATGGACATGGTCGGCTTTGCGCGACTGATGGCCGCGCACCGCCATGAGATAGCCGCAGTGATCCTCGAGCCTGTTGTGCAGGGTGCCGGTGGGATGCGCATGTACCATCCCGAGTGGCTGAAACGTATTCGTAAGATGTGCGATCGCGAGGGCATTCTGCTGATTGCCGATGAGATAGCCACCGGCTTTGGCCGCACCGGCAAACTGTTTGCCTGTGAACATGCCGGTATTGCGCCGGATATTCTGTGCCTGGGTAAAGCGCTGACCGGCGGCACGATGACGCTTTCCGCCACGCTCACCACGCGCCACGTTGCCGATACCATCAGCGACGGTGAAGCAGGTTGCTTTATGCATGGCCCGACGTTTATGGGAAATCCACTGGCCTGTGCGGTCGCGAGCGAAAGCCTTGCCATCCTGGAGAGCGGCGAATGGCAAACCCAGGTGGCTGCAATTGAAGCGCAGCTTCAGCAGGAGCTCAGCGCGGCATCGGGTTCTGAGTTTGTTGCAGATGTGCGCGTGCTTGGCGCTATTGGCGTGATTGAGACAACACACCCTGTGAATATGGCCGCGCTACAACGCTTCTTCGTCGAGCGTGGCGTCTGGGTTCGTCCTTTCGGTAAGCTTATCTATCTGATGCCGCCATATCTCATTACCGGGGATCAGCTGCGCAAGCTGACCGCCGCGGTTGTCGAAGCGGTTAAGGTTCCCGCACATTTTGCGATTTAATCCAGGGCGTTAGCTTCGGTACTCTGTTTATGCATTACACTTTTTGCACGGCTCAGTACGGAGAAAACGAATGAAACTCATCAGTCAGGATCTGCGCGACGGCGAGAAATTGCCTGAGCGCCACGTATTTAACGGAATGGGATATCAGGGGGATAATTTATCCCCGCATCTGGCCTGGGATGACGTTCCTGAGGGAACCAAAAGCTTTGTCGTCACTTGCTACGACCCGGATGCGCCAACCGGCTCGGGCTGGTGGCACTGGATTGTCGCCAACCTGCCAGCCAGCACGCGCGTCCTGCCGCAGGGTGCGGGCTCTGGCGTTGCCGCCCTGCCAGAGGGCGCGATCCAGACGCGTACCGACTTTGGTAAAGCGGGGTACGGCGGCGCTGCACCACCAAAAGGGGAAACCCACCGCTATATCTTCACGGTTCATGCACTGGATGTGGATAGGATTGAAGTGGACGAAGGTGCCAGCGGCGCGATGGTGGGCTTTAACGTGCACTTCCATTCGCTTGGAAGCGCGTCGATAACGGCGATGTACTCCTGATAAAAAGCCGGGTGGCGGCTTCGCCTTACCCGGCCTACATTTTGCACCCG
>NZ_JBSICG010000006.1:0-192248 GCF_056156645.1 Enterobacter sp. Li2LvB3
CCCCAAAGGGGAGAGGGGATGGTTCGGTGCGGCCTTTTCTCCCTGGCCCACTTGGGGAGAGGGGACGGCTTGGGGCTGTCTTTTCTCCCTCGCCCCTTTGGGGAGAGGGCCGGGGTGAGGGGAAGATGTCCTCCCTTCTATGTTGTGAGATTGATAACAGAATTTATCTCATTCATCTCAAAAGTGTTAACTCGCACTCAAAAATATAATTTTCACTATTTATAAAAATGAAATAAATGTTTTATTTATAGGGTCGTTAGTTCACAGCATTCACCAACACCGGGAGCCGTTATGTTTAACATTGCTTTACTGGGCGCTGGCCGAATTGGCCAGGTACATGCAGCTAACATCGCCAGCCACAGCGCGACCACGCTCTGGTCCGTGGTTGACCCTAATCAGGAATTTGCCACTCGCCTCGCGACGCAGTATCAGGCCCGCCAGCAGAGCCTTGACGAAGCGATGACCGACCCTAACGTTCACGCCGTGCTGATCGCCTCCGCGACCGATACTCACGCTGACCTGATTGAAATGGCCGCCCGCCACGGCAAAGCCATTTTCTGTGAAAAGCCGGTACACCTTGACCTCGCCCGCGTGCGCGACTGCCTGAAAGTGGTCAAAGAGTACGACGTGCCGTTGTTCATCGGCTTTAACCGTCGCTTTGACCCGCAGTTCCGCCGTGTGAAAACCGACGTCCAGGCCGGGCGCATCGGCAAACCGGAATCACTGCTGATTATCTCACGCGATCCGTCTCCGCCACCTGCGGAGTACGTGCGCGTCTCCGGCGGTATGTTCCGCGATATGACCATTCACGACTTTGATATGGCGCGCTTCATCATGGGTGAAGAGCCGGTGTCGGTATATGCCCAGGGCAGCAACCTGGTGGATCCGGCGATTGGCGAGGCGGGGGATATTGATACTGCGTTTATCGTTCTGAAATATGCTTCCGGCGCGATGGCCACCATTGTTAACAGCCGCCGCTCCTCTTATGGCTATGACCAGCGCCTTGAACTGCACGGCTCCGAAGGGCTGCTGTGCGCAGGCAACATTCTTGAAAACCAGGTGCAGCACTTCGGCAAACAGGGCTGCACCAGTGCGCTGCCGGAACACTTCTTCCTGCAACGCTACAAATCCGCTTACGCCGCGGAATGGGAACACTTTGTTGCGGTTCTGCGCGGCGAAGCGGTGCCTGATTGCAGCGGCGATGATGGTGAACGTGCGCTGTACCTTGCGGATAAAGCGCTGGAATCGCTGCGTAGCCAGCGCGAGATCGTCCTCTAAACACAACAACCCTACACAGAGAGACATAATAATGAAAAAACTGATCTTAGCCGCCCTCATCGCCATGACGTCCGGGGCCGCTCTCGCCGAAAACGAGCAAATTGTTTTCAGTACGCCGAACCTGGCCATGCCGTTTGAAGTTCACATGCAGCGCACGGCGGTGAAAGCCGCAAAAGAGATGGGCGTGAAGCTTCAGGTGCTGGACGGGCAGGGCAGCTCACCGAAACAGGTGGCTGACCTGGAAAACGCCATCACTCGTGGGGCGCAAGGTTTTATCGTCTCCCCGAACGATGTGAACGCGGTCTCCAGTGCGGTGGATGAAATTCAGGATGCGAAGCTGCCGGTCGTCACCCTTGACCGCTCCGTCGATAGCCAGAAAAAAGTGCCGCACTTTGGCGCCAACAACTACAAAGGCGGCCAGGCGATTGGTGACTTCGTCAAAACCAAATTCCCCAACGGCGCGGACATTATCCTGCTCACCGGTCAGCCAGGCTCTTCCTCCAATATTGAACGCACCAAAGGGATCCGCGACAGCCTGAAGGCGGGCGGGGATAAGTACAAGATCGTCGCCGATCAGACCGGAAACTGGATGCGTTCAGAAGGGATGCGCATCGTTGAAAGCGTTCTGCCTTCACTGCCGAAACGTCCGCAGGTGATCCTCTCTGCCAACGACGATATGGCGCTGGGGGCGATTGAAGCCTTGCAAAGCCAGGGCGTGAAACCGGGCGAAATTCTGGTCACTGGTTTTGATGCCGTTCCTGAGGCGCTGGCCCGCGTGCGAGACGGCTGGCTGGCGGTAACGGCGGATCAGCGTCCGGGCTTTGCGGTGCAGACGGCGATGAGCCAGCTGGTGGCCAGCGTGCGTGAGAAGAAAGCCATCACTGGTGCGGATTACCCGCCGACGCTTATCACCAAAGAGAACCTGCAACAGGCTGAGCGTATCGGCGAAGCTGGCAATTGATATGTCCGCAGCCGCCGCGTAAGCGGCGGCTCACTCTAAAGGAGGAGCAGACTGATGTCGCAACCCTTACTGAAAGTGACCGACCTGGCCAAAAGCTTTTCCGGCGTCTGGGCGCTGAGCAGCGCTCAACTGACCGTCGGCAGCGGAGAAATTCACGCCCTGCTGGGGGAAAACGGGGCAGGAAAATCCACGCTGCTGAAAGCGCTCGCGGGCGCGCAGCCGCAAACGCGCGGCGATATCTGGTTCAACGGTGAAACGCTGCCGGTGGACGACTCCCCGGTGGTGCGGCAGAACAAGGGCATTATCACCATCTATCAGGAATTTAACCTGCTGCCCAATATGACCGTTGCAGAAAACATGTTTCTTGGGCGCGAGCCGCGCAGGCGTAGCCTGATCGTTGACGAAAAGGCGGTTAATCAGGAGGCGCAGGTCATTCTCGATTACCTGCAGCTGAACGTCGCCCCAACCACGCCTGTCGCCCGTTTGAGCGTGGCCCAGCAGCAGATGGTGGAGATCGCCCGGGCGCTGACCCTGAACGCCAGGTTAATCATTATGGACGAACCTTCCGCCGCGCTGAGCGACAGCGAGGTGGAAAGCCTGCACCGCGTGGTGCGTGAGCTTAAAAACCGTGGTGTGAGCATTATTTATGTCACCCACCGTCTGCATGAAGTTTTCCAGCTTTGCGATCGCTTCACCGTTTTCCAGGATGGCCGTTTCACCGGCACCGGCGCAGTGGCTGAGACCAACGTTGAACAGCTGATCCGCCTGATGGTCGGGCGCGACGTGGCCTTTAATCGCCGTCCGGCCAGCGAAACCCATCATGAAGATAAACCCGTCCGCCTGGCAGTGAAGGGGCTGAGCCGCGAAAAGCCGCCGCTGGATCCGCACGGCATCGCCCTGCATGACATCAGCTTCCACGTCCACGCCGGGGAAGTCTTAGGCATTGCCGGGCTGGTGGGCGCAGGGCGCACCGAAGTGGCGCGCTGCCTGTTTGGCGCAGACGCCTTTACCTCGGGGAGCTTTGAGCTGGACGGCGTGCCGTACCAGCCGCGCGACCCGCTTTATGCCCTCGATCAGGGCGTGGCGCTGGTACCGGAAGACCGCAAAAAAGAGGGGGCGGTGCTGGGGCTGTCGATTCGCGACAATCTGTCGCTCTCCTGCCTCTCCTCGCTTCTGCAGTGGCGCTGGTTCGTGAACACCCGCAAAGAGGACGACCTGATTGAGTCCTACCGCAAAGCGCTGCAGATAAAAATGGTCAACAGCGAGCAGGAAGTGCGCAAGCTCTCCGGCGGCAACCAGCAAAAAGTGATCCTCGCGCGCTGCATGGCGCTCAACCCGCGGGTGCTGATCGTCGATGAACCGACGCGCGGCATCGACGTGGGGACCAAATCAGAAGTGCACCAGGTGCTGTTTGATATGGCGAAAAAGGGCGTGGCGGTGATCGTGATCTCCTCCGATCTGCCTGAAGTGATGGCGGTGTCTGACCGGATCATCACGCTCAGTGAAGGCCGGGTGACCGGCGAGATCCACGGCGACGACGCTAACGAAGAACGGCTGATGACGATGATGGCCATCAACCACAACGCCCTGAACGCGGCATAACGGAGTTTCTCATGACGCAGATGATTTCTAAAACACAGGCCCCGGTCAAACGCGCCGGACGCATCGATCCCATCGCCTTCTTCGAGCGCTTCGGGGTGCTGATTTTCATGATCCTGCTGCTGATTTTCTTCCAGTCGCAGAACAGCAATTTTTTCTCTGAACGCAACATTTTCAACATTCTGACCGAAGTCTCTATCTACGGAATCATGGCCGTGGGGATGACCTTCGTCATCCTGACTGCCGGGATCGACCTTTCCGTGGGATCCATTCTGGCAGTGTGCGCCATGACCGCGGCGTACGTGATTAAGGGCGACAACTTCACCACCGTCGACCCGAACGCCTGGGGCGGCATGAGCTGGCTGATTGGGTTGGGGATTTGTCTGGCAATGGGCACGGCGATTGGCTTCCTGCACGGTCTGGGCGTGACTCGCCTGCGCCTGCCGCCGTTCATCGTGACCCTCGGCGGGATGACCATCTGGCGCGGCCTCACGCTGGTGATTAACGATGGCGCGCCGATTGCCGGTTTCGATCCTGGCTACCGCTGGTGGGGACGCGGGGAGCTGCTCGGCATCTCCATTCCTATCTGGATCTTCGCCATCGTTGCTGTCGGCGGCTATCTGGCGCTGCACAAAACCCGCTGGGGCCGCTTCGTCTACGCCATTGGCGGTAACCCGGAGGCGGCGCGCCTGGCGGGGGTGAACGTGAAGCGCGTGCTGGTCAGCGTGTATGTGTTGATTGGCTGTCTGGCGGGGCTGGCGGGCTTCATTCTGAGCGCGCGTCTGGGGAGCGCCGAGGCAGTCGCCGGGATCTCCTTTGAGCTGCGCGTCATCGCTTCGGTGGTGATTGGCGGCACCTCGTTGATGGGCGGTTACGGGCGCATTGGCGGCACCATTATCGGCTCCATCATCATGGGTATTCTGATTAACGGCCTGGTGCTGATGAACGTCTCGGCCTACTACCAGCAAATTATCACTGGATTAATTATCGTTCTGGCGGTGGCGTTTGATACCTACGCCAAAAGCCGTCGCGGCGCACTGTGAGGATCATGATGAAAGAGGTTCGTATTGGATTGATTGGCACCGGGTATATCGGCAAGGCACATGCCATCGCCTATGCCCAGGCCCCGACGGTATTCAACCTGCGCGGCAAGCTGGTGCGCGAGATGGTGGCCGAAGTGAACCCGACGCTGGCGGCAGAGCGGGCGCAGGCGTTTGGCTTCAACCGTTCAACCGGGGACTGGCGGGCGCTGGTGGCCGACCCGGCCATTGACGTGGTGGATATTTGTTCGCCTAACCATCTGCATAAAGAGATGGCGCTGGAGGCGATCCGTCACGGCAAGCACGTCTACTCGGAGAAGCCGCTGGCGCTGAACGCCCACGACGCGCGCGAGATGGTCGACGCCGCGAAGCGGGCAGGGGTGAAAACGCTGGTGGGGTTCAACTACATGAAAAACCCGACGGCGCAGCTGGCAAAAGAGATTATTGCGCGCGGCGAGATTGGCGAGGTGATCCACTTCTACGGCACCCACAACGAAGATTATATGGCCGACCCGCTTTCTCCGATCCACTGGCACTGCTTTAAAGAGACCGCCGGACTAGGGGTACTGGGCGATCTGGCTGCGCATATCGTCAATATGGCGCAGTACCTGGTGGGGGAGATTGAGCAGGTCTGCGGCGACCTGAAGATCGTGGTCCCGGAACGCCCTGCAAAGGCCGGATCGTCGGACATGATTACTGTCGAAAACGAGGATCAGGCCCACGCGATGGTGCGATTTGCGGGTGGGGCGCAGGGGGTTATTGAAACCTCCCGCGTCGCCTGCGGCCGCAAGATGGGGCTGTCGTACGTCATCACCGGGACCAAAGGCGCTATCAGTTTCACCCAGGAGCGCATGGCTGAGCTGAAGCTCTATCTGCATGACGATCCGGTGAACCGCCAGGGGTTCCGCACGCTGCTCGTTGGCCCGTCACACCCGGACTACGCCGCGTTCTGCATGGGCGCGGGCCATGGTATTGGCTTTAACGATCAAAAAACGGTGGAGGTGCGCGACCTGGTAGACGGGATTGCCGCCGACGCGCCGATGTGGCCGGACTTCGAAGAGGGCTGGAAAGTGTCTCGCGTGCTGGACGCGATTGCACTCTCGCATCTACAGGGCCGCTGGCTGAACGTGAACGACATTGTCTGATGAGGTATCAACGTGGAAAAGCAGTTTGATGTGATATGCATGGGCCGCGTGGCGGTAGACCTCTACAGTCAGCAGATTGGTGCCCGCCTGGAGGATGTGTCAAGCTTCGCCAAATATCTCGGCGGATCGTCCGGCAACGTGGCGTACGGCACCGCGCGTCAGGGTTTACGTTCGTCGATGCTGGCGCGCGTGGGTGATGAACATATGGGCCGCTTCCTGCGCGAAGAGCTCAACCAGGTGGGCTGCGATACCAGCCATCTGATAACCGATAAAGACCGCCTCACGGCGCTGGTGTTACTCGGCATTAAAGACCGGGACACTTTTCCTCTGATTTTTTATCGCGATAACTGCGCGGATATGGCGATTACCGCCAGCGATGTGGATGAAAGCTACATTGCCTCTGCACGTTGTCTTGCCATCACCGGGACTCACCTTTCTCACCCACAGACCCGCGAGGCGGTGCTAACGGCGCTGGGCTATGCCCGCCGTCACGGCGTTCGCACGGTGCTGGACATCGACTACCGTCCGGTGCTGTGGGGGCTGACCGCCTTAGGCGATGGCGAAACGCGCTTTATCGCCGCCGATAAGGTCACCCGCGAATTGCAGGAGGTGCTGCACCTCTTCGACGTCATTGTCGGCACCGAAGAGGAGTTCCACATTGCGGGCGGCAGCACGGATACCCTACAGGCGCTGGGGCAGGTGCGTGGTGTGAGTCAGGCCACGCTGGTCTGCAAACGTGGTGCGCTTGGCTGTTCGGTCTATACCGACGCCATTCCGCCACGGCTGGACGACGGCCTGACGGTGACCGGCGTGCGCGTGGAGGTGCTGAACGTCCTCGGCGCGGGGGATGCGTTTATGTCCGGTCTGCTGCGCGGCTACCTGAACGACGAGGGCTGGGAGCAGGCGTGTCGCTATGCCAACGCCTGCGGCGCGCTGGTGGTCTCGCGCCACGGTTGCGCCCCGGCGATGCCGAGCAAAATTGAACTGGATGATTATCTTTCCCGCGCCGCCCTCGTTCCGCGCCCGGATCTTGACCCGCGTCTTAACCATCTCCATCGCGTCACGACCCGCCGCCGCGAATGGCCGGAGTTGTGCGTGATGGCCTTCGACCACCGCAGCCAGCTGGAAGATATGGCAATGCAGTGCGGTGCGTCGCTCAAGCGCATTTCGGCGCTGAAACAGCTGATCCTGCAAGCCAGCCGTGAGGCGGCGAGCCGCGCCGGGCTGGAGGGCAAAGCTGGTCTGCTGTGCGACGGCACCTTTGGTCAGGACGCGCTGAACGCGATAACCGGCGAAGGGTGGTGGATTGGCCGCCCTATAGAGCTGCCGGGCTCCCGGCCGCTGGAGATGGAGCACGGCAACATCGGCACCCAGCTTATCAGCTGGCCGCAGGAACACGTGGTGAAGTGCCTGGTCTTCTTCCACCCGGAAGACGCCCACGGCCTGCGCCTGGAGCAGGAGCAGAAAATCGCCGAGGTGTACCACGCCTGCTGTCAGTCCGGGCATGAGCTGCTGCTGGAGGTGATATTGCCCGCGACCATGCCGCGCAGTGACGAACTTTACCTGCGTGCTATCTCCCGTTTCTACAACCTGGGCATTTACCCCGACTGGTGGAAACTGCCGCCGCTCTCAGCCGAGGGCTGGACGGCATTGAGCGAAATCATCGAACGTCGCGACCCGCACTGCCGTGGGGTGGTGATCCTGGGTCTGGACGCCCCGGCAGAACAGCTGCGCGCTGACTTCAAAGCGGCCTCGGGGCAGGCGCTGGTCAAAGGCTTCGCCGTGGGACGCACGCTGTTTGGCGATGCCTCGCGCGCATGGCTGAAACACGATATTGACGATGCGCAGCTTGTGACGCGTATTCGGGACAACTACCTGCAGCTTATCGCCTGGTGGCGCGAGCGCGGACACGCATAATGGAGACGACAATGAGTGTACAACTGGGCATTAACCCGCTGACGTGGACGAACGACGATCTGCCTTCACTCGGCGCGGAGACGTCGCTGGATACTTGCCTGAGCGAAGGTAAAGAGGCCGGTTTCGCCGGTTTTGAACTGGGCAATAAATTCCCGCGCGAAGCGCGTCTGCTCGGCCCCATCTTGCAGCGCCATGACCTGCAACTGGTCTCCGGCTGGTATTCTGGCCGCCTGCTGGAGCGCAGCGTGGAGGAGGAGATCGCCGCCGTGCAGCCGCACCTGACGCTGCTGCGCGAACTGGGCGCGAAGGTGCTGGTCTTTGCGGAAGTGAGCGGCTGCATTCACGGCGAGCAGCAGACCCCGGTGCATTTGCGCCCGCGTTTCCCGCAGGAGCGCTGGAAAGAGTATGGCGAGAAACTCACCGAATTTGCCCGCTATACGCAGCAGCAGGGAGTGCAGATTGCCTACCATCACCATATGGGTACGGTGATTGAGTCCGCTGACGACGTGGACAACCTGATGACCCACACCGGCGACGCGGTGGGGTTACTGCTGGATACCGGGCATCTGACCTTTGCCGGGGCCGATCCGCTGGCGGTGGCGCAGCGCTGGGCGTCGCGTATCAACCACGTTCATTGCAAAGACGTGCGTGCCGACGTACTGGCTGACGTGAAAAACCGTAAAACCAGCTTCCTCGATGCGGTGCTGAGCGGCGTGTTTACCGTGCCGGGCGACGGCTGCGTGGATTACCCGCCGATCATGCGGCTGCTGAAAGCGCAGGACTATCACGGCTGGCTGGTGGTGGAGGCCGAACAGGATCCGGCGATAGCCCATCCGCTGACCTACGCCCGTCTGGGGTATAACAATCTGAGCCGCCTGGCGCGCGATGCCGGACTTATTTGAGGAGGTGACATGTCACGTCTGTTATCACGCTGGCAGCAGCCGAACGGCGAGGGGCGCACCCAGTCGGTCACGCCGGAAAGCGCAGGTTGGGGGTATGTCGGCTTTGAGGTGTATGAACTACAGGAGGGGCAGCAGCTGACGCTGTCCGCCGTGAGCGAAGAGCGCTGTCTGGTGCTGGTGGCCGGACGCGCTTCCATCAGCACGCCTTCCGCGCAGTTTAACGACATCGGTGAGCGGATGAGCCCGTTCGAACGCATCAAGCCGTGGTCGGTTTACGTCACCCCGCAGGAGACGGTGCAGGTGAAGGCGCTGACAAAACTGGAGCTGGCGGTCTGCGCCGCTCCCGGCAAAGGCACGTACCCTACGCGGCTAATTGCCCCGCAGGATATCGACGGCGAAGCGCGCGGCAAGGGTAATAACCAGCGCTACGTGCATAATATTCTTCCGGAAGACAAACAGGCCGACAGCCTGCTGGTGGTGGAGGTCTGGACCAACGAAGGTTGTACCAGCTCGTACCCGAGCCATAAGCACGACACGGATAATCCGCCGAACGAAACCTATCTTGAGGAGACGTACTATCACCGTCTGAACCCGGAGCAGGGGTTTTGTATGCAGCGCGTTTACACCGACGACAGAACGCTGGATGAGTGTATGGCGGTCTACAACCGTGATGTGGTCATGGTGCCGAAGGGCTATCACCCGGTGGCGACGATGGCCGGGTATGACAGCTATTACCTCAACGTGATGGCCGGGCCGGTGCGAAAATGGATGTTCACCTGGGAAGACGATCACGCGTGGATTAATCGCGATTATCCCGCTGAGAGTGGGCGCTGAAGCGGGTTAACCACCAGAACACCAGCGCCAGCAGGCTGACCGAGGCGCCAAGCAGGCAGACGCCCGGCCAGCCAGCAAAGGCATACATCATCGTCGTGCCGAGCGCGCCGAGTCCACTGCCGACGGCATAAAACAGCATGTAAAGGCCGACCAGCCGGCTGTGCGCCTCGGGACGAGTGCGAAAAATCATGCTCTGGTTGGTGACGTGCAGTGCCTGTCCGCCCAAATCGAGCAGGATAATGCCGATAAGCAGGATCCCGAGTGAACGGTCCATAAGCGACAACGGCCACCATGCCAACAGCAGAATCACCAGTGCCGCCGCGCTGGTGCGTTGAGCATAGCCCCGATCGGCCCATCGTCCTGCCCGGCCAGCCGCCAGTGCCCCCACCGCGCCAGCCAGTCCAAACGCACCAATCGCGGCATGCGAGAAGCTAAAGGGCGGGGCGCTCAGCGGCAGCACCAGCGCGCTCCAGAAAATGTTGAACGACGCAAACATCAGCAGCGCCAGCACGCCGCGTATCTGCAGGATTTTTTCCTGGCGCAGCAGTGTCAGCATTGAGCCCATCAGGCGCGGATAGCTTATCCTGGCAGAGACGGCTGGCAGAGCGGGAAGCCTCCACCACAGTGGTAATGCAATGATGAGCATCAGCGCGGCGGCACACAGATAGACCCCACGCCAGCCAGCGATATCGCTGATGCCGCCAGCAAAGACGCGCGCGAGCAACAGACCCATGAACACGCCCCCCTGCGCCGCACCGACAACACGCCCTTGTTCATGCGGCGACGCGGCGCTGGCGGCATAGGCAATCAGCCCTTGCGTCATTGCCGTACCCAGCATGCCGGTCGCAAGCATACCTGCGAGCAGGGCGGAGGAGGTCTGCGCCATGCTGACGTAAAACAGCGCGACTACCAGCCCCACCAGTTGTATTGCCATTAGTCGCCGGCGATCAACGTTGTCACCCAAAGGAACCACAAGCAACAGAGCCAGTGCGCAGCCCATTTGCGTCGCGGTCACCACGCCACCCACCGCCGCATGGCTGATACCGAAATCGTTCGCCAGCGCATCAAGCAAAGGCTGTGCGTAATAGACGTTAGCCACGCTTAAACCACTGGCGATGGCGAACAGCCAGACCATGCTGCGCGGCATATCGGCTGAAAGAGGGGCTGATGTCAGTGACATATTTACTATTCCTCGCCTGAGTTAACCTGGTTTTAAAATGAAACTGGTTGAATGCTAGGTTATGTGGTTTTAAAATGCAACTGGTTATGGCTGGCCTTTGTGAGGAAAAAACGAGATGTCCCAAAAGACGGTTAAACAGGAATATTGTCCCGTTGCCCGCAGCGTCGAGGCGATCGGGGATCGCTGGTCGCTGCTTATTGTGCGTAATGCGTTTGACGGCATGACGCGCTTCGGGGATTTTCAGCGGAGCCTCGGAGTGGCGCGCAACATTCTTTCTGACCGGCTTCGCAAGCTGGTTGATGCGGACATCCTGACGTTACAGGGGGCATCAGACGGCACGGCGTATCAGGAATATGTGCTGACCGATAAAGGTGAGAGTCTTTTTCCCGTGGTCGTGGCACTGCGTCAGTGGGGAGAACAGCATCTTTTTGCGCAGGGCGAGCGCCACTCGCTGCTGGTCGACAGGCGGACGGGCAAGCCGGTTCCCTTTATGGCGCCAGCAGCGCAGGACGGCACTGCTCTGCTGCCGGGGGATACGAAAGTGCAGAAAGTCAAATGAGCCGCCTTTTCAGCAAACCATCGGTTCTGAATGATGTCGGACACAGATAACCGTATTTATGTATCAGAGAGATTTGCCGGAGGTGCCGTTTTGTACCCGTTAGTCAGCGTGGCGCGCTGGATACAGTGTGATGCAGTTAGCCTGCCGGGAAGACGGACAATCGCTATCGCCAGCCCGGCAATCACCAGCGTCAGGCCCGCTGAGACCCACATTGCGCCGACAATCCCCAGCGTTTTATTCAGCCACGCATAGGCAAACGGCGACGCCGCCGCCATCAGTTGACCGGGAATAAGCAGTATACCGGTGCGGGCGGCATAGCTTTCGGGACTAAACAGTTCCAGCGGCAGGGTGGCTTTGACGAGGGTGACCAGCCCGTTTATCGCACCGTATCCCAGCACGAACCCGGCGGCGCACCAGACAAAAAGGGCGCTGCTTAACCCGACGAGAAAGCAGATCGGCATAGCGATCGCGGTGAAAAGGGTCAGATTGAACGGCGTTATGCGGGTGCCCGCCATCACTTCCATCGCGCGCGCGCCGGTCTGGCCGAATCCCCACAGCATGCCAACGGCCACCGGCAGCCCAAAGTGGGTGATAAACTCTGGCAGGTGGGTGGACGTTCCGTTAGAGACGAAGGTGATAAGGGCAATAAAGACAGCATAAAGCCAGCCGTTACGCCGCTCGTTATTCAGCGGCGGCGCGCTGACCTTTGTCGTCACCGTCAGCCGCTGCCGGGGAAGCGTACGTATCAGTGCCGCGCTCAGCAGACCAAAGAGGGCATAGACGCGCAGCACGTCCTGCCAGCCCATGACGTGAAGCAGGCCATCACCCAGCGGCCAGAAGATGGCTGAGGCCAGCCCGCCCGCCAGCGTGACGCGCGAGATGGTTCTTCGCGCCTGCTGCCCGTACAGGTTCACCAGCGCGGCGAACAGCGCATCGTACAGCGACAGGCGCATCCCGACGCCGGTGACCAGCCAGGCACAGTACCAGCCAAAAAGCGTCTGGGTATACGCCATCCCCGCGCAGCTTATGGCGATCAGTAACGTGCCGCCCATCACCACTTTCTGACCGCCAAAGCGTGCCAGCAGGCGGGCGACGAACGGAGAAACCGCCGCCATCACCAGCATCGCCAGCGTCAGGCCGAGGTAAATCTGTGGTGATGACCAACCCCGGTCAGCTGAAATCGATCGCGCAAGGGTGCCGGGCATATAAAACGAAATTCCCCAGTTGATGAGTTGATTGCATCCCGCCGTCAGGGCGAGTCGGCGAGGCAGGGCAGGTGTTTCCATTATTTTTCATTCCGTTATGCAGTTGTCCTCAGCATAACGGGCGCGGTATTGTGCAGGCAGGCTCGCGACCTTATGACCTGTATAAGAGAAACTTTGAATGACGACGCTAAATCTGGGCAATCTGGCGACTTTTCGCCTGGTGGTACAGCGGGGCAGCTTTTCCGCCGCTGCGGATGTGCTTGGTATTTCTCAGCCTGCGGTTAGTCTGCAAATCCGCCAGCTAGAGCAATTTCTCCAGACGCGATTAATTGAGCGCACTGGGCGCGGCATTAAAGCCACTGCAGCCGGGCTGGCGTTGTTAAGCCACGGGGAGCGTATCGAACAAGTGGTGGATGAGGCTATTCGTTCCGTCAGCGAGTTTAACCGCGAGGTGAGCGGCACAATCACGCTCGGGACTGGGGCAACGGCCTGTATCCATCTTTTGCCTCCGCTGTTGCAGCAGCTACGAAACGACTACCCGTTGTTAAAGGTGGGCGTCACCACCGGGAATACGCTCGATATTGTGCGCGCGATTGAAGAAAATCGTCTGGACGTGGGGCTGGTCACGCTGCCTGTCAGCGGGCGCGCGCTGGATGTTATGCCGGTGATGAACGAAGAGTTCGTCTTTATTGTTTCTCAGGAGCAGCCCGACGCGTGGCATTTGCTGACGCCAGAGGTTCTGCACGCTCAGCCCCTGATTGCTTTCGAATCGGGAAGCGGTACACGCGCGTTGATTGACAGCTGGTTTGAGGCCTGCGGGATCGCGATAGCGCCGGTCATGCAGCTCGGAAGCATCGAGGCTATCAAACGTATGGTGCGTGCAGGGCTTGGATACAGCATCGTGCCGCGAATGGCGGTGGAAAACCCAGCCGATTGCGAAGGGTTAAGCGTGCATTCGCTGACGCCGGTTTTGCAGCGCCAACTGGCTGTAGTGATGCGCCAGGATAAAATCCTGAGCAAAGGGATCTCTGCCATTATACGGATGCTGCAAAATAAGCCGCTGGTTTAGCGTTCGGAAGTATAGACGGACAGACTGGTTTGCTGAGATTGCATTTTATCCTGATGGTGATACCAGGCGCCGATGGAAGAATAAACAAAGCGGCCAAAGAAAAAGAGAAAACTGATAAGCAGTATGATGCGGGTCATCCGAGTGTTAAATCGATGTCGTTTGTGCATACGCGTGGCCTGACTCACTGTGTTTATCCTGGGCATACCCTTTTGGGCGATACGGATATTAAGGCACAGTGGGAAGAGGGGGTCAATTCTGGAATGTGTAAAAAACCGTCAACGTTTACATTAACTAATGTTATTAAACATGGTTTATGCATTTACCGCTTTGATAAAATAAATAAAATGAGTTCCGAATTTCGTAAGAAAGCATTATTCGAATAAATTAGTTTGATTTAAGTCAACGGATTCCCTGAGCCTCGAACTAAAATCCATCCTCCAATATGCTCGCGCAGAAATTGACTGGCGGGCATCTTCGTCAGGTTGGATGCCTGTCTTAATTTACCCACAGGATCGAATGGGTTTTTAATCGGGCATCTATGAACATTCTCATCTTCCTGAAAAACAACAAAGATCGCTGGTGGGCGCTTCCGCTAATTTTACCCAGCATCTTGTTGCCGTTGCTCAGTGTGGTGAACACCTTTTCGCAACTGGGCGATGGACTGGCTGCGCTCTATTATCTTCCCCTCTTTTTCCTGCTTGCCATGATGTTGTTTTTTGGCCTGGCGGCGATCCCCGGGGTTATTCTGGCGCTGTTTTTCCGCTACTACCCTTCGGTCGGGTTGTTTGAAACCGGCGCAGGTATTCTGCATTTTATCGTCCCGCTGGTGCTCAGTTGGGGGGGCTATCGCGTGTTTACCCCCAGACGTAATATGACAGCATACGGGGATGTGCGTCTGATGGCGCAGCGCATTTTCTGGCAGGTCTTTTGCCCGGCGACGCTGTTTCTGTCGCTGTTTCAGTTCGCGGTGTATCTGGGGGTGTATGAAAGCCGTCAGAGCATGGCAGGCCTGAATCCCCTGAATATCCGAACGCTTATCAATTATCAGGCGCTGCTGGTCAGCGGGCTGACGGGCGTACCGTTGAGCTATCTGTTGATTCGCCTTATCCGTAACCCGCGCTACATCAAAGCGTTGATCTCTCAGGTACGTGCGCAGATAGATAAGAAAGTCAGCGTCATGGAGTTCCTGATCTGGGCTGCGATGTTAGGTGGCTTGCTCTCTTTGTTGTTGCTCCCGATGAACGAAAACAGCTCCATCTTCAGTACCAACTACACCTTATCGCTGCTGATGCCGGTAATGCTCTGGGGCGCAATGCGGTTTGGCTATAAGCTGATGTCGATTATCTGGACGCCGGTACTGCTGGTAACCATTCACTACTATTACCGCTACATTCCGCTGCATCAGGGATATGACGTGCAGCTGGCAATTACTTCGTCCAGTTATCTGGTCTTTTCGTTTGTGGTGACTTACATGTCCATGCTGGCAACACGCCAGCGGGCTATTAATATCCGCTCGCGCAGGCTGGCGCTACTCGACCCGGTGGTGCATATGCCAAACCTGCGGGCGTTGTCGCGCGATTTGGCCAAAAATCCGTGGTCGGCGCTTTGTTTGTTGCGTATCCCTGAACTTGAAGTATTAGGGCGTAACTATGGCGTGCTGTTGCGTATTCAGTACAAACAAAAGCTGGCGGAATGGATTAATGGCACGCTCCAGCCCAATGAACGGGTCTACCATCTTACCGGCTACGATCTGGCCGTGCGTCTGAATACCGAGTCGCACCAGCAGCGCATCGACACGCTGGATGAGCATATTAAACAGTTCCGGTTCATCTGGGATGGAATGCCGTTGCAGCCCCAGGTGGGGGTCAGTTACTGTTTTGTCCGGTCGCCGGTTAATCATCTCTATCTCGTTCTGGGTGAGTTGGGGGTCATTGCTGACCTGTCGCTGTCAACCAACCATCCTGAAAATCTTCAGCAGCGCGGCGCCGTGAATTTACAGCGGGATCTGAAGGGCAAAGTGGCCATGATGAATCGCCTACAGCGTGCGCTGGAGCAGGATGAATTTACCCTGATGGTCCAGCCAGTGCGGGGACTGCGTGGTGATCATTACCATGAAGTGTTGCTGAGGATGCCCGATGAACGGGGTGAGCTCATCTCACCTGATCTGTTCCTGCCGGTGGCTCAGGAGTTTGGCTTGTCGTCGCGCGTTGATTTGTGGGTACTGGAACGTACGCTGCGTTTTCTTACTGAGCATCGCGACAAACTACCAGGCAAGCGTTTTGCCATTAATCTGGCGCCGTCGACGGTGTGCCGCGCGCAACTGCCGCTGGAGGTCAGCCGCCTGCTGAGAAAGTACAGTGTTGAAGCCTGGCAGTTAGTGTTTGAAATCACTGAAAGCAGCTGCTTCGGCAATTCGCCGCTGGCGGCGCACACTCTCAGGCAGTTACAGCAGATGGGCGTGCGCATTGCCATTGATGACTTTGGTACGGGATATGCCAGCTATGCGCGTCTGAAAAGCGTCGATGCCGATATTCTGAAGATTGATGGCAGCTTTATTCGCAATATTGTGAGCAACAGTCTGGATTATCAGATTGTGGCGTCAATTTGCCATCTGGCCCGGATGAAGAAAATGCTGGTGGTGGCGGAATATGTGGAAAGCGAAGAGATACGTAGCGCTGTGCACGCGCTAGGTATCGATTATGTTCAGGGATATCTGATAGGTAAACCGGTGGCGCTGGAATCATTACTCGAAGAGGAGGCGCCCTGTGAGGGCGCCTGAATCATTAGGCCGCAACGTTCGCGTCGGGCGAGTTCTCTTCTTCAATTTTAAGTAGCCAGCCGGTCACCGCTTCCCAGTACTGTTGCTCGCGTTCCAAATCCAGCAGCACCAGCGCATTCTGGCTAAACCAGTCATGCGGGAAGCTCAGCGTCCAGTGATGATCGTCCGTTTTCAGACGTAACGTTGGCGGCGTGGTGGTCGCCTGACGCTGGTTATTCAGCAGCACGCTTAAACGCAGTAGCTGAATCAACGGCAGGAACTGCTTTTTCTTAAACAGCGTAAAGCGCGGCAGCTCATCAAGCTTAATGGCTTTGCGATGGTAACGCACAAGCGTCGCCATCATGGTCTGTTGTTCCTGGTTGAAACCAGGTAAATCACTGTTTTGCAGAATATAAGCAGAATGGCGATGCATTCCGCTGTGGTTAATATTCAGACCCACTTCGTGCAGCATGGCGGCCCATTTCAGCAGCGCGGCCAGCTGCGGGTGCGCAAGCTTAGGATTCTGCTCTTGCCACTGGTCATACATTTGGGTCGTGGTATCCAGCACGCGTTTGGCCTGTTCACGGTCAATGTTGTACTGGTTGGCCAGGCTTTGTGCCGTGCGGCTGCGGATATCCTGATGACGGAAGCGGCCTTCCATTTCATACAGAACACCTTCACGCAGCGCGCCATCGGAAAGACGCAGCTCCTTAATGGCCAGCGCATCAAACACGCCGCACAGGATAGCAAGGCCCGGCACAAACACCGCTTTTCGCTCTTCAGAAAGCCCCGGCAGGCTTAGTGCATTAAAGCTTTTATGCTTGAGCACCTCTTCGGTGAGCATTGTCAGGCGTTCCGGGGTAATAAAACCGTCTTTTTCACCCAAAGCCAGCAGCACTTCGTGCGCCGCTTTAATGCTGCCGGATGCCCCGAGTGCAACGTTCCAGCCCTGAATGCGATACTGCCAGGAAAGCGTTTCCAGCTTTTGAATAGCTGCCATGCGCGCACGCTGGAAGTTTTCGCGGGTGATTGCCCCACCAGGGAAGTAGAGCTGCGCGAAGCTGACACACCCCATGCGGCGGCTTTCCACCAGGCGGGGTTCAAAGTCTTCGCCAATCACCAGCTCCGTCGAGCCGCCGCCGATATCAATCACCAGCTTGCGGCCTTTTTCGGGCTGCGTGTGCTCTACGCCCATAAAAATCAGACGTGCTTCTTCGTTACCCGAGATGATTTCAATCGGGTAGGGGATCACTTTTTCAGCACGCTTGAGAAATTCCGGCGCATTCAGCGCCTGGCGCAAGGTATGTGTTCCCACAATACAAACGCTGGACGGAGAAAAGCCTTGCAGGCGTTCAGCGAACAGAGACAGGCAGTTTAGGCCGCGCTCTATCGCTTCTTCGCTGAGCATACTTCTCTCATCCAGACCGTCCGCCAGATGTACACGCTGCTTCAGACGACCGATTATCTGCAACGCGCCATCCACCTCACGGGCGATGACCATGTGGAAACTGTTAGAGCCAAGATCGACCGCGGCAAATTCCTGCGGTCGTGGGGTCTGATCATTTATCGGCATAGGTTAATCGGGTTGCTCGAGTGATTTGATATAGTCGTAAATCGCCAGCTGTGACCGCACTTTGCGGCGATTGCCGCGCGGCACATAGCGGTTACTGAGTTCTTTATCGATATGGCGTGCTTTCACCGTATCGCTAAACAAAATCTCGATAATGTCGAGGATCTGCTGCTTCAGTCGAGGATCAAGCAGCGGAGCCGCTACTTCAATTCTGTAATCAATATTGCGTGTCATCCAGTCCGCAGATGAAAGATAAACTTGTTTATCTCCCGCATTATCGAAAATGTAGATCCTGTCGTGTTCCAGATAGCGGTCAACGATGCTGATTACGCGGATATTTTCGCTAATGCCTTCCAGTTCCGGGATCAGGGAACACATGCCGCGAATGAGCAGATTGACCGGTACGCCCGAGCTGGACGCAGCGTAAAGTCTGTCAACCAGTCCTTTATCCACCAGGTTGTTAAGCTTCAGCGTGATGCCGGAAGACAACCCTTTTTGCGCATTGGCGATCTCTTTGTCGATCATCTCGTACAGCAGGCGGCGCGAGTTCTGCGGCGACACCAGCAGATAATCGAAGCTGACCGGACGGTACGGGTTCTCAATGAAGTTAAACACCCGGCGCACTTCGTTGGTGATGCGCGCATCGGCGGTCAGTAGCGAGTAGTCGGTATAAATGCGAGCGGTCTTCTCGTTAAAGTTACCGGTACCGATATGGGCATAACGCACCACGTCGTCACCCTCTTTACGGGAAACAAGGAACAGCTTGGCGTGAATTTTCAGGCCTGGAGCCGAGAAGATAACGTGCACACCCGCTTCTGTCAGACGACGAGCCCAGTGAATGTTGGCTTCTTCGTCGAAACGCGCCTGCAACTCAACGACCACGCTCACTTTCTTGCCGTTGTGCGCGGCATGGATCATGGCATCGATGATGCGTGAATCTTTGGCCACGCGGTAGATGTTGATCTTGATGGCCAGTACGTTCGGGTCGAAAGAGGCCTGGCGCAGCAGTTCCAGCACGTGTTCAAACGTGTGGTACGGGTAGTAAAGCAGCACATCGCGTTCGCGGATGGCATCGAATCCGTTACGGAATTTATCGAACCAGATATGGCGTAAACGCGGCAGCGGTTTGTTGACCAGGTTGGCTTTGCCGACGTTCGGGAAGCCAATAAAGTCTTTAAAGTTGTGGTAGCGACCACCTGGTACGATGGAGTCATAGCGGGAAATCGTCAGTTTTTCGCGCAGCATTTCAACCATGGCATCTGGCATGTCACGCTGATAAACGAAGCGCACCGGCTCTGCCGTCAGACGCTGTTTCAGGCTGGATGACATCAGCTCCATCAGGCTGGCTTCCATCTCGTGCACCAGGTCATATTCGGCGTCACGGGTCATCTTCATGGAATAAGCGTTTAACGCATCGTAATCGAAGAAGCCTTTGAAGATATCATCCAGGCAATAACGCAGAATGTTGTCGAGCAGGATCATCGGTTTGCGTCGGCGCGGCGTTTCCGGCGGCAGGTTCACAAAACGTGGTACCTTATCAGACGGGATTTCCAGCAGCGCGTAGCGAATAGATTCACCGCGAATGATCTCAACCGCCAGATAGGTGTAATCATCCTTCAGGAACTGTACCAGGTCAGTTTCGCGGTTAATCAGAATCGGGGTAATGTGCTGGCGCAGATACTGCTTGAAGTAGTGACGTAACCAGTTTTGCTGGTTGACGGAGAGCTGGCGTTCATTAATCAGGAAGATTTGGTTGCGTGCCATTTCCAGCAGCAGTTCGTTGTACAGACCGTCAAATTCCTGATCGGCTTTCAACACGCGGGCCTGGATTTTGCCAAGCAGATGCCGCGAGTGCGAGTTTAAGCCTTGCTCCTCACTGATGATGATTCGGCGCTTCAGCTCTGCAAAGCGAACTTTATAGAATTCATCCAGGTTGTTGGAATAAATACCCAAAAAACGCATACGCTCAATCAGCGGGTTACCTTTATCTGCCGCTTCCTGAAGGACACGCTCGTTGAATGCTAACCAGCTCAGCTCTTTCTCGATATATAACTTTTCCTGACCCATTACAGCTCACACTCCAGTTCAATCACAGGACGTGGTAAATCCGTCTCGTCCTTATTATGGCGAGCATTTCCACGATATGTCCAACAGTGCCAGAAAAGTATGACAGTTATTTTTTTTCTGGGGGATTTTAGAGGCTTGGGGGAAGGGAATATCGGGTAATGCAATGTGTAGGTCGGGTAAGCGCAGTGCCACCCGACATAACAAACTACTCGTCAGCCGCATAACCTTGTGCAGGAAGCTGAACGCCGTCCAGCCAGGCCGTGCCGTCGCGCATCTTCAGACGCCCGTCAACAAACCAGCTCACCACCAGCGGGTAAATAGCGTGTTCCTGCGCCTGCACGCGCTCAGTGACATCTTCTTCGGTGTCGCCGTCAAATACCGGAACCTTCGCCTGTAAAATAACAGGCCCGCCGTCGAGTTCGTCGGTGACGAAGTGTACGGATGTCCCATGCTCTTCATCGCCATTTTCCAGCACCTGGCGATGAGTATGCAGGCCTGGGTATTTAGGCAGAAGAGAAGGGTGGATATTGAGCAGACGCCCGGAATAGTGGGAAACAAACGCCGGGCTGAGAATACGCATATAACCTGCCAGCACCACAACATCCGGCGCATAAGCGTCTATTTCTTGCACCAGTTCGCGGTCAAAGGCTTCACGCCCTGAGAACTGGCTGGCTTCCAGCGCGTGCGCCGGGATATTTGCATCGCGGGCACGCTCAAGGCCGAATGCATCGGCCTTGTTGCTGAAAACTGCACGTATGGTGCCATTTATCTTCTTCTGTTTGCAGGCGTCAATGACCGCCTGCAAATTGCTTCCGTTACCGGAAATGAGCACCACGATGTTTTTCATTCAATGACCACACGCTGTTCGGAATCAGATGCTTTGATGATACCGATTTTCCACGCGTTTTCACCTTTCTCATTCAGAAGCGTAATGGCCTTATCAGCTTCGCTTGCAGGCAGTGCGATGACCATGCCCACGCCGCAGTTGAAGGTACGATACATTTCATGAGAGCTGACGTTTCCTGCGGTTTGCAGCCAGTTAAATACGGACGGCCACTGCCAGGAGGATTCGTCGATCACGGCCTGGGTATTATCCGGCAGTACGCGCGGAATGTTTTCCCAGAAGCCGCCACCGGTCAGGTGGGCAATCGCGTGAACGTCGACGTTCTCGATAAGCTCCAGCACGTTTTTCACGTAGATGCGGGTAGGTGCCAGCAGGTGATCGGCCAGAGGTTTGCCATCCAGTTCAGTGGTCAGTGGGTCAGAACCGCTGACTTCAAGGATTTTTCGCACCAGAGAATAACCGTTGGAATGCGGGCCGCTGGAAGCCAGCGCAACCAGCACATCGCCGTCAGCCACTTTACTGCCGTCGATAATTTCTGATTTTTCTACCACGCCGACGCAGAAACCGGCGACGTCATAATCTTCACCGTGATACATACCCGGCATTTCAGCCGTTTCGCCACCAACCAGGGAACAGCCGGATTGCAGGCAGCCTTCGGCAATGCCGTTAATCACGCTGGCTGCGGTATCCACATCCAGTTTGCCGGTTGCGTAGTAGTCAAGGAAGAACAGCGGCTCTGCGCCCTGAACCACCAGGTCGTTTACACACATCGCCACCAGATCGATACCGATCGTGTCATGACGTTTAAGATCCATCGCCAGGCGCAGTTTCGTACCCACACCGTCAGTACCCGAGACCAGAACAGGTTCACGATATTTTTGCGGCAGCGCGCACAGTGCGCCGAATCCACCCAGACCACCCATCACTTCCGGGCGGCGGGTTTTTTTCACCACACCTTTGATTCGGTCAACCAGCGCATTACCTGCGTCAATATCAACACCGGCATCTTTGTAGCTGAGAGAAGTTTTGTTGGTCACGGCTTAAATCCCCACGCGATTGCATAGCTAGTAAGAAAAATCGGCGCAATTCTAACAGTCCAGGCAAACGTTTGCGAGCCTATTCTGCAACAGAAATGTGCACAGGGATTTTTTTAGCGCTGTGGTGATTGTTCACGCTCAAACTTGACTCTGTTCACGAAAATGAAACCGGTTTCGGGAAGTTGCTTGCAAGCGGTTTGTTGAATGAACATCATGAAACTGAAACCGGTTTCAGTTTCATTCAGGAGGGATGAACGTCATGAACATTGCCGCATTCGACATTGGTGGCACCGCATTAAAAATGGGCATCGTAACCACGCAGGGCGAGCTGTTGCACAGGGATAAAGCCGCTATTAAGAACAGCGACGGTGATGCCATTCTTTCAGAAATGCTGCAATGGGTGGCGTTACACCCGGACCTTGAGGGTATTGCCATCAGCGCGCCGGGCTACGTCAATCCCCATACCGGTTATATCGAAATGGGCGGGGCGATTCGCCGCTTCGATAACTTTGCGATGCAGGAGTGGCTGAGCGCGCAAACGGGTTTACCGGTCACCGTTGAAAATGACGCTAACTGTGTGCTTCTGGCCGAACGCTGGCAGGGGAAAGCGGCCGGTACTGATAATTTTCTGGTGCTGACCATCGGCACCGGGATAGGCGGCGCGATTTTCTGCAACGGCAAGCTGGTTCACGGCGCGCGTTTTCGTGCCGGGGAATTCGGCTACATGCTTACCGAGCGCGCAGACTCCAGAAAAGTCGCCCGTCACTCCATGAATGAAAACTGCACCCTGCGTACGCTTCGCAAGCGCTATGCCGACTATCACGGTCAGGGGCTTGATGATGTCACGGGGGAGACCATTTTTGATGGTTACGATGCGGGCGATGTGGTTTGCCGTCGTCTGGTCGATGACTTTCTTAACGGCATTGCGACAGGGCTTTACAACCTGGCAAATGTCTTCGATCCACAAACCATTTTTATCGGCGGCGGTATCGCAGAACGCCCAGGGTTCATGGATTTACTTCGCACGCATCTTACGTGGTTTGGCATCGCAGATATTGCCGATGTCGTGAGCCACGGCAACAGCGCCGGCCTGATTGGCGCGGTTTACCATTTCAGACAGCAGTATCCGTCAGCAATCAGCAACATCGAATGAGGGAAAGAGTATGTCAGGATTCAAAGAAGGTTTTCTGTGGGGCGGTGCGGTTGCAGCGCATCAGCTGGAAGGCGGCTGGAAAGAGAGCGGCAAAGGCGTCAGCGTCGCCGACGTGATGACCGCAGGGGCGCACGGCGTACCGCGTGAAATCACCAACGGCGTGTTGCAGGGAAAAAATTACCCGAACCATGAAGCCATCGACTTCTACCATCGTTATAAAGAAGACATCCGACTCTTTGCCGAAATGGGGTTCAAATGTTTCCGAACCTCTATCGCCTGGACGCGTATTTTCCCGAAAGGGGATGAACTGGAGCCTAACGAGGCTGGCCTAAAATTCTACGACGACCTGTTCGACGAGTGCCTGAAGTACGGCATCGAACCGGTCATCACACTCTCGCACTTCGAGATGCCTTTCCATCTGGTCACCGAATACGGCGGCTGGCGTAACCGCAAGCTGATCGATTTCTTTGTGCGTTTCTCAAAAGTGGTCTTCCAGCGCTACCAGCATAAAGTGAAGTACTGGATGACCTTTAACGAGATCAACAACCAGGCAAACTTCCACGAAGACTTCGCACCGTTTACCAACTCCGGGCTGAAGTACGAGCCGGGCGAAGACCGCGAGCCGGTAATGTTCCAGGCGGCGCACTACGAGCTGGTGGCCAGCGCGCTGGCAGTAAAAGCCGGGCGCGAAATTAATCCGTCTTTGCAGATTGGCTGCATGATTGCCATGTGCCCAATTTATCCGCTGACCTGTGCGCCAGACGACATGATGATGGCGATGAATGCAATGCACCGTCGCTACTGGTTTACCGACGTTCACGTACGCGGCAAGTACCCGCAGCACCTGCTCAACTACTTTGAGCGTCGTGGCTTCGCGCTGGATATTACCGCCGAAGATAAAGCCGCGCTGAAACAAGGCTGCGTGGATTACATCGGTTTCAGCTATTACATGTCATTCGCCACCAAAGCCACGGCAGATAACCCACAGCTGGATTACGACGAGAGCAAGAGCCTGGTGTCCAATCCATATGTGCAAAAATCTGACTGGGGCTGGCAGATTGACCCGGTTGGCCTGCGTTATTCCCTGAACTGGTTCTGGGATCACTACCAGCTGCCGCTGTTTATCGTGGAGAACGGTTTCGGCGCAATCGACGTGCAGGAGAGTGACGGTACGGTGAACGATCGGTACCGCATTGATTATCTCGCGGCGCACATCAGCGAGATGAAAAAGGCGGTGGTGGAAGATGGCGTTGATCTGATGGGTTACACCCCGTGGGGCTGTATCGACCTCGTTTCCGCCGGTACCGGCGAGATGAAAAAACGCTACGGTTTTATCTTTGTCGATAAAGACAATGAAGGCAACGGTACGCTGAACCGCAGTAAGAAGAAGTCGTTCGAGTGGTATCAGCAGGTTATTGCCAGTAACGGGGATAACCTTTAGTTGCCGGGTGGCGCTTACGCTTACCCAGCCTACACTTTGCGTAGGCCCGTGTAGCGTAGCGCCACCGGACAGAACCCCGTACCAAAGCCGGAGCTTGCCTCCGGTTTTTTTATCTCTAAATCATTTTGATTGATCGTAGTCAAGCAAGAGGGTGTGGCGCAATCCGAAAAAAGCGGTATAATCCCGCGATTTTTTTGCGGTTGCCACCTCAGAGGAGAAAGAGAATGAAGATTGTGGAAGTGAAACACCCACTCGTTAAACACAAGCTGGGCCTGATGCGTGAGCATGACATCAGCACGAAGCGTTTTCGCGAACTGGCATCGGAAGTGGGTAGCCTGCTGACTTACGAAGCAACCTCTGACCTGGCAACTGAAAAAGTGACCATCGAAGGCTGGAACGGTCCGGTTCAGGTCGAGCAGATTAAAGGTAAGAAAATTACTGTTGTGCCAATCCTGCGTGCAGGCCTGGGCATGATGGAAGGTGTGCTGGAGCACGTACCGAGCGCGCGTATCAGCGTGGTGGGTATCTACCGTAATGAAGAGACGCTGGAGCCGGTTCCGTATTTCCAGAAGCTGGTGTCTAACATCGACGAGCGTATGGCGCTGGTTGTTGACCCAATGCTTGCGACAGGCGGCTCCATGATCGCCACCATCGACCTGCTGAAAAAAGCGGGCTGTAGCAGCATTAAGGTTCTGGTTCTTGTTGCGGCACCTGAAGGTATTGCCGCGCTGGAAAAAGCGCACCCGGATGTTGAGCTGTACACCGCATCTATCGACCAGGGGCTGAACGAGCACGGGTACATTATCCCGGGGCTTGGCGATGCCGGCGATAAGATTTTTGGTACTAAATAATCGAATAACAAATGAAAAGCCGACTTTGATAGTCGGCTTTTTTTTGAATAAAACGTCCCACAACAAACAACACTTGAGGAAAACACTATGACGCGCCGTGCTATCGGGGTGAGTGAAAGACCGCCGCTTTTACAGACAATCCCGCTTAGTTTGCAGCACCTGTTCGCCATGTTTGGCGCAACCGTGCTGGTGCCAATCCTGTTTCACATTAACCCGGCTACCGTGCTGCTGTTTAACGGTGTCGGTACGCTGCTTTACCTCTTTATCTGTAAAGGTAAAATCCCGGCGTATCTGGGGTCGAGCTTTGCCTTTATTTCGCCCGTATTGCTACTGCTGCCGTTAGGTTATGAAGTGGCGCTGGGTGGTTTTATCATGTGTGGCGTGCTGTTCTGTCTGGTTTCCTTCATTGTGAAAAAAGCGGGTACGGGCTGGCTGGATGTGATGTTCCCTCCTGCGGCGATGGGCGCAATCGTTGCCGTCATCGGTCTTGAACTGGCGGGTGTTGCAGCAAATATGGCGGGTCTGCTGCCTGCTGACGGTCAGTCACCGGATTCCAAAACCATCATTATCTCGATGGTGACACTGGGTGTGACGGTCTTCGGCTCTGTGTTGTTCCGTGGGTTTATGGCCATTATCCCTATCCTTATCGGCGTGCTGGCGGGCTATGCGCTCTCCTTCGTGATGGGGGTTGTGGATACGGCACCTATCGCTCAGGCGCACTGGTTCGCGCTGCCAACCTTCTACACACCGCGTTTCGAATGGTTTGCCATTTTCACCATTCTGCCTGCGGCACTGGTAGTTATCGCGGAACACGTGGGTCACCTGGTGGTGACGGCCAACATTGTTAAGCGTGACCTGATCCGCGACCCGGGTCTGCACCGTTCGATGTTTGCTAACGGCCTCTCTACGATTATCTCCGGTTTCTTCGGCTCTACGCCTAACACCACTTACGGTGAGAATATCGGCGTAATGGCGATCACCCGCGTATACAGCACCTGGGTTATCGGTGGTGCGGCGATTATCGCTATCCTGCTCTCCTGTGTGGGTAAACTGGCTGCGGCCATTCAGATTATCCCGGTCCCGGTCATGGGCGGTGTCTCTCTGCTGTTGTACGGGGTGATCGGTGCATCCGGTATTCGCGTACTGATTGAGTCCAAAGTGGATTACAGCAAAGCGCAAAACCTGATCCTGACCTCCGTTATCCTGATCATCGGCGTGAGCGGTGCGAAGGTACACATTGGTGCGGCAGAGTTGAAAGGCATGGCGCTGGCGACCATCGTTGGTGTGGCGCTGAGCCTTATCTTCAAATTGATCTCTGTGATCCGCCCGGAAGAAGAGATACTGGACGCTGACGAAAGCGGAAAAGCGTCACACTGATCGTTTAACCGGGCGAAGGATCGCCCGGTTCTCTCCTTGCAGGTTCCGTGTTAAACTTCATGCCGATTATATGTAGGATCTCTGGTTGAGGTATTTCTGAACGGACCGGCACAGCTCTCTCTGCCACTTTATCTACCTGACGACGAAACTTTCGCGAGTTTCTGGCCGGGTGATAACCCCTCTTTACTGGCCGCACTGCAAAACGTGTTGCGCCAGGAACACAGCGGATACATCTATATCTGGTCACGCGAAGGCGCGGGGCGCAGCCATCTTTTGCACGCTGCCTGCGCGGAGCTGTCTGCGCGTGGTGATGCAGTAGGCTATGTGCCGCTGGATAAGCGTACCTGGTTCGTACCTGAAGTGCTGGAGGGAATGGAACACCTCTCTTTGGTCTGCATCGACAATATCGAATGCGTTGCGGGAGATGAGCCGTGGGAAATGGCGATGTTTAATCTCTACAACCGGATCCTGGAATCGGGCAAAACCCGGCTGCTGATCACCGGCGATCGCCCCCCGCGTCAGCTCAATCTGGGGCTACCGGATCTGGCTTCACGCCTGGACTGGGGGCAAATCTACAAATTGCAGCCGCTGTCTGATGAAGACAAACTTCAGGCGCTGCAATTGCGGGCAAGACTGCGTGGATTTGAACTCCCGGAAGACGTAGGGCGCTTCCTGCTCAAGCGCCTGGACCGCGAAATGCGCACGCTGTTTGATACGCTCGACCAGCTCGATCGCGCCTCCATTACTGCCCAGCGCAAGCTGACCATTCCGTTTGTGAAAGATATTCTCAAGCTTTGAGTTTGCTCGCCCGGTGGCGCTGCGCTTACCGGGCCTACGAAAACCCGCCACGATCTGTAGGCCGGGTAAGGCGCAGCCGCCACCCGGCAACACATTCAGGCATCATCCCCCATCAGGTGCTCCATCAGCAGCGGAATCGGTCTGCCCGACGCCACGCTGCGTCCATTCTCACGCCACAATGCCGTACCGCTAATATCCAGATGTGCCCACGGGATCGTCGGTGGGCAGAAGTGATGCAGTAGCCAGGCTGCCGACGCGCTAATCGCCGCGTTGTTGGTGGGCGTGTTGCACAGATCGGCGATAGCGCTGTCGGTCTGTTTTTTCAGCCGCGCATCCAGAGGCAGTGACCACACTTCGTCGCCGCTCTGTTGGCCTGCCCGGGTAAGCGCATGGCGTAATGGCTCATCCTGGGTCATCAGTCCGCTTAGCTCATACCCCAGTGCTTTCACCACTGCACCGGTTAACGTCGCCATATCAATAATATAGCGCGCCTGCGGATGGCGCTTGCTGGTCCAGGCGATAGCGTCTGCCAGCACCAGCCGCCCTTCAGCATCGGTATTGTTGATTTCAACCGTGGTCCCGTTGCAGGCCGTCGCCACTGTGCCTGGCTGCATGGCATCCGGGCCAATCGCATTCTCTGCCAGGGCCAGCACACCCATGATCCGAACGGGCAGACCCTGCTCTGCAACGCTGAGCATCAAACCCAGCACGTTTGCCGCGCCGCACATGTCATATTTCATGGTGTACATGCCCGCGCCTTCTTTCAGCCACAGACCGCCGGTATCAAACGTAATGCCTTTGCCCACGTAGCAGCGCACCGGGCCATCAGGTACACCGTTATAGTGGATGGCCAGCAGGCGCGGTGGGCAGGTGGCACCTTTGCCAACGGCGTGCAGCAGCCCCAGACTTTGCGCTACGATCTGCCGTTCATCAAGCACCTCGCAGTGCAGGGCAGGGAATGCGGCACACAGTTTTTGCGCCTCTTCGACCACAAACTGTGGGGTACAACGATCGGAAGGCAGATCGGCAAGGCGTCTTGCTGCGACCATGCCATGTGCAATGGTCTGCTGCTGGTGGAAGAACGTTTCCAGGCGTGCCTGCTGTTCCGGCCGACAGAGGGCGGTAATGTGGCAAAGCCGGACGGCGGTTTCGTCGGTTTTCTTCAGCTGTAAATCGCTCAGGGAATGGGCCTGATTAAAGAGAAGCCGCAGCACCTGTGCCAGGACCGTATCGTGGATGTTCGTCACATCAAGGATGACCTCATGGCTGACGTGGGCGGCGAACAGGGGGCGCAGTGCGGCAAGTAAGCCCCCGGTCAGCGTGTCGTGCCACAAAGGCTCTGGCAGCAGGGTTATCCGGGAAAACGGGGCGCAGCCAAAACGGGTATCGGCAACGGTTTTGTGTTCACGCATTTCGGCGATAAGCGCGGTGTCCGGCAGCTGTGAGCAGGATGTACAGGCAATCAGGTGACTCTGCGGCTTAGCCTGTGAAAGGGTGGTTATGAGTTGCCAGGTAATCATCATTATTCCTCAATCGGGGCGCGAATACGTGCGGCATAAGCCTGCATCCAGTCATCATCGACGGCCTGATAATGGGTTTTCTCCCGCAACCGCTCAGTGCGAAACACCGTGAGCGGCTGACGGGCGGTGGCCACCACGAACGAAAAGGTTTTGATGTTAGTCGCCGCGCCGAATTCGCCTTTGTTATTCATACAGACAACGGAGAGATCCCCCACGCGGCCAAAGCGGGACATCAGCTTATCTTCCAGCTCAAAAACCACCGAGTCAGCCGCCTGTTGCGGTGACATTCCCTGCGCCATCCGGCGCACAATTTCGTAGCTGGTGCAGCCTTTCATCAGATCTTCACCCACGCCGGTGGCGGTGGCTGCGCCGGTTTCACTGTCACAGTAAAAGCCGGAGCCAATGATGGGTGAATCACCAATGCGGCCACGCTTTTTCATAAACAGGCCGCTGGTAGAGGTCGCCACGCTCATCGAGCCCTGTTTATCCAGGCCGATAATGCCGACGGTATCGTGACCATCGTACGGGCTTAAGCCTTTATCCAGCGTTTCGCGGTATCGCTTACGGTAGTGCTGCATGGCGCGGTCGGTCAGCATGGTTTTGTCGGCAAAGCCCTGGCTCAGCGCCCACTCGCGCGCGCCCTGGCCAACCAGCAGGCTGTTATAGCGCTGGCGGCTTAATGCGTGGGCAACACGCACCGGGTTGGCAATATCCACCAGATTACCCACGGCGCCAAAGGCCAGCGAATCGCCGTCCATGTAAGCGGCGTCGAGTTCGACTTCTCCATTCTCCGTGGGTAGCCCGCCATAGCCGACGGATTTATACAACGGGAAGTCCTCTACGGTGGCGACAGCATCCACAACTGCTGTTGCCACCGGTTTCCCCGCAGCCAGTGCAGACGCAGACTCCGTTACCCCTTCAAGCGCCATTCGCCAGGTCGCGATAATTCCCCACATGCTTTACTCCTGTTTAGCCAGCGTGGTTTCGGTTTGCGTAAGGGTGGCAATTTCCGCCGCGCGGTACTGTTTATCCACGATACGCATGAAAGGCAGGTACAGCATCGCGCCGATCAGCAAATTGATAAGCTGCATGACGCTACCGCTGAGGTGTCCGGTGACGATGAAACCGCTGATGACGGGGGGCAGAGTCCAGGGAATAAAGACCCCGGTGGTGACAGCAACTGCACCGATTTTCATCGCCGCATACTGCACGGTGACCAGCACCAGCGGGACAAGATTGAAGGGGATAAGCATGATGGGGTTCATGATAACTGGCAGGCCAAACAGGATCGGTTCGTTAATGTTGAACACCGATGCTCCTGCGCCAAGCCGGGCCACTTCGCGCATATTTTTACTGCGGGCGAAAATCAGCATGGCTATCACCAGCGACAGGGTTGCACCTGCGCCACCCATCCAGATCATGTCAAAAAACTGTTCAGTGATAATGTGCGGCGGGGTTGTACCCGCCTGGATAGCGGCGATGTTATCGGTCTGGTTCTCCATCCACAGCGGGCGGATAATGCCGTTGATCATCGAGCCGGAGTTAATGCCCACTGACCACAGAATGGTAATACTGAACACCGTCATCAGCGCGCCAAAATAGGACGTGCCATAGTGGCGCACCGGCGTGGCGACGACCTCGTAAATAAACTGGTGAATGGTGTGGTAGTGGGTGTTTTCGAAGACAATGCGGATAACCAGCACCAGAATCATGACCAGCAGCGCCGGGATCAGCGCCGCAAACGACTCCTGCACCGCAGGCGGTACGCCATCCGGCATTTTGATGACCAGATTTTTGCGTTTCAGCCAGCAGAACAGCTCTGTCCACAGCAGAGAGCCAATCATTGCCACAAACAGCCCCTTACTGCCTATCCATTCTACCGGCATCACGGTAATACCCCCGTTTTCGGCCACCTTGATAAACGGGGTCAGGATCAAGAATGCCACCAGCGCAAGAATGCCGCAGGAGATGCGGTCTTCACCGTAATGTTCGGCCAGGCGGAAGGCGACCAGGAAGCTAATGAACAACGACATGGTCGAGAACACCGCATTGAACGGGATTTCGATAATTGAGCTCCAGCTCTCGCCAAAGGCTTGCGCCATAAAGTGCTGATAGGTTTGATTCGGGAACGACGAGATCACCAGCAGTATCGAGCCAACGATGATAAATGGCATGAATGAAACGTAGGCACCGCGAATGGCTCCAAGATGACGCTGTTGCGCCGTTTTCGCTGCCAGCGGCATCAGTTTTGCTTCAAGAAATCCCAGAACATTGTTCATTGTGAACTCCGTACAAGATTGAGTGGTGTTGTTTATGTTATGTCTGTGGATTATCAGTGAAGCGGGGTGGCTGAAAGGTGAAATTGGTCACATTGTATTCGCTTAGATACTATAAATCTCATAAGATTGGTTATAATAAAATTAACTGGAACACTCGCGATGGAAATCAAACTGCACGCCAACGCTACAACCACGCCGCGTATTCGTCGCTATCTTCAGCAGTCTGATAAGAGCGACAGGGAGCTGGCTATAGAGCTTGGTATCTCTGTGACAACCGTCAGGCGCTGGCGCAATCGCGAACAGGTTTCAGATAATCACACCACGCCAAAAATGATACACAAAGCGATGAGACAAGAGCAGGTTTCACTGGTGAATCACCTTCGCGATACCACTGGCGCGCCGCTGGATGAATTACTCCTGCTGGTCAATGAAGGGTTGGGCATTGCCGTTTCACGCGCCACGCTGAACCGCTACCTGAAACCTGCGTCTGCAAAAACCAGAAACGCACCAGTGCAGGGTAAAAAGGCGTTAAAGGCAGGTGTTGTGCCCCGCCAGCTTGCGTTGCACCATCAGCCGTTATCACTGCATATGGATGATGGCGGAGAGCAACATCTGCTGTGGGCGCGTGAGCCTGTAAGCGGATGGCTGTATGCCCGTCTTTATGCCGGTGTTTCACCCCAGCTGCTGACGAACTGGACGCAGGCGCTGCTGGATGCCTGTCCGGCTGATATACAATCTCTTGAGACTTTTGGTTTTGACGTCGCTCTGCCAGGGCGCGATATCGCGGTGAAGGTCCATGCTGCTAAACACAATGCCGTCCAGGTGGCTGTTCCATTAGGGGAGATTATTCCGCGTGTGAATGTTGAACCTGCCGGGCAGCTTCTGATCCAGATGTGTGATTTCTACAACCAGGGAAAAACGCAGAAAAAGCTGGGGGATTGTACGCCGCAGGCCTTTCTCGAAGCACTGCGGCGTAAGGATTAGAGGATTTCGAGCACGTCTTCCGGCGGGCGACCAATACGCGCCTGGCCGTTAGCCACGACTATCGGGCGCTCAATCAGCTTTGGATTTTCAACCATCGCCTGAACCAACTGATCTTCAGTAAGATGTGAATCATCCAGATTGAGCGACTTATACAGGTCTTCTTTCTGGCGCATCAGTTCTCTTGCGCTGCCCATTCCCAGCATGTGCAGCAGCTGGCGGATAGTCTGTGCATCCGGCGGTGTCTCCAGATACAACACTACGTCCGGGTCCAGGCCGTTAGCCTTCAGCAGGCTGAGGGTGTCGCGGCTCTTGGAGCAGCGAGGGTTGTGGTAGATTTTTACCGCGTCTGTCATGACCTGATCTCTCCTTTATTACATCTTTTCATACGGCTTGAAGCGCTGCTGCAAACCGCGCAGCTGATCGATTCGGGCATCGTAGCGAGCCTGTTGCAGGCTGCCGAGCTTAACCTGCGAGCTAGCATTGCTTAACAGCGAAATAGCCTGATCGAGACGGCCGACCAGTGCAAAACCTTCAGCACGCGCAGCAAGCTCCTGATCGCGGTTGCCCAGCTGTGCTTCCGCTTGTGCCAGTAAATCCCAGCCGTTCTGGTCGTCTTTATTATTAAAGGTGTAGCGGTTAAGAATGTTTGCTGCTTCGTTTGGCTGGCCGCCCTGTAAGTAAGCATTCGCCAGGTTTAATTGCAGTACCGGGTTGGTACGCACATCTTTTGCGCCCTTCAGGCGATTAATGGCATCGGTGGCTTTCTTCTGCCCCAGGTCGATATCGGTGGCAAGGTCGAGATACCACGCATTATTCGGGTCTGCCGACAGAAGAGGTTGCAGTGCTTTGCGCGCCTCATCATATTTGTCGGCTTCCATCGCCTGCAACGCCTGGCCATACTGCGCCGCGTTTTTCTCGCGGACGTTGCCTTTGGCCAGCGCATCCAGCAGATCGCTGGTAAGCATGTTACGCCCGGATTTGTACATCCCCAGCGTTCTGATTTTCGCCATGTAGAAATCCTGCGACGACTGCACTACCACCGGACGCATCTGGTTGGCACGGTTACGCGCATCTGACAGGCGGCTTTCCGGCAGGGGGTGAGTCAGTAAGATTTCAGGTGGGCGTGTTGAATAGCGTGCCTGATCGAGCAGTTTTTCCAGGAAGGTTGGCATGGCTTGGGGATCGAAGCCTGCACGTTGCAACACCTGAATACCGATTCGGTCCGCTTCTTGTTCGTTCTGCTGAGTAAAACTGATCATGCCCTGGCGCGTGCCGGCCAGCGTACCGGTTAACGCTGCCATCCCGGCCTGCGGGCTGGCCATTGCCAGCAAAATAGAGCCCAGTGCGCCAACCCAGGTGAGTGGGGCATTACGTTTCTGGTCTTCCATCGCGCGCGCCAGGTGGCGCTGCGTTACGTGGGAGATTTCGTGCGCCATTACCGAAGCGAGCTGGCTTTCGTTATCGGAGTAGCGGAATAACGCCGAATGCAGCACCACGTTGCCGCCGAAGAAGGCGAAGGCGTTGATTTCGTCGTTATTAATTAAATAGAAGTGGAACGGGGTTTTCACCGAGTTGGCGTGCGCGACAAGGCGCATCCCCAGGCCGTTGATGTATTGCACCAGCAGCGGGTCATTAATGAGCGGAGCACTGCCACGCAACTGGCGAACGTAGTAATCACCCATTTGCATCTCCTGTCCAATGGAGAGCGTGCTTCCTGCTGAGGTGCCCATATCCGGCAAAGTATCGGCAGAGTCAGCAAAAGCAGGCATGACCTGACCGACTGTCAGTGCGGCGATAAGTGTCGCAACCAGTGTTTTTCTCAACTGCCTGAACATAACCACTGTCCTGTATTTTGGGTGTGCTAATTTGACCGACGAACCCGTACTTCGTTCATCACCACTGCCCTGCGAGTGTAGCCGTGTTGCAGCGTGAAGAAAATCCCATTCATCAGGCTTTTGCGGATCGTTACCGTGATACAAAAAGCGAAAGTCTTTTTTGTGACAGTTAGATACAATTCACATTCTCACTCCCGCCATTCGATTCAGGGAAGGGTTGTATGCTCGAAATGTTAATGCAGTGGTACCGGCGTCGTTTTAGCGACCCGGAAGCCATTGCTTTGCTCGTCATTCTGGTTGCCGGATTCGGTATTCTGTTCTTCTTTAGCGGCCTGCTGGCTCCGCTGCTGGTGGCCATCGTTCTGGCGTATTTGCTGGAGTGGCCAACGGTGCGCCTGGAAAATATCGGCTGCTCACGTCGCTGGGCGACCAGCATCGTGCTGGTGCTGTTTGTCGGTATTCTGTTGCTGATGTCTTTTGTGGTGATGCCGGTTGCCTGGCAGCAGGGCATTAACCTTATCCGTGATATGCCCGGCATGTTGAATAAACTCTCCGATTTTGCCGCCACGCTACCGCGTCGTTATCCCGCGTTGATGGACGCCGGGATTATCGATGCGATGGCCGAAAATATGCGCGCCCGGATAATGACGATGGGGGATTCCGTAGTGAAATATTCCCTGGCGTCTCTGGTCGGGCTGCTGACGCTGGCGGTGTATCTGGTTCTGGTTCCGTTAATGGTTTTCTTCCTGGTTAAAGATAAAGAGCAGATGCTGAATGCGGTGCGGCGCATTCTTCCGCGCAATCGCGGTCTGGCCGGGCAGGTCTGGGAAGAGATGAATCAGCAAATCACCAACTACATTCGCGGCAAAGTGCTGGAGATGATTGTGGTGGGTGTGGCGACCTGGATTGGCTTCCTGATCTTCGGCCTTAACTACTCGCTGCTGTTGGCGGTGCTGGTAGGGTTTTCGGTGCTCATCCCGTATATCGGCGCTTTTGTGGTGACGATCCCGGTGGTGGGCGTTGCGCTGTTCCAGTTTGGTCTGGGCACGGAGTTCTGGAGCTGTTTCGCGGTGTACCTGATCATTCAGGGGCTGGATGGTAATCTGCTGGTGCCGGTGCTGTTCTCTGAGGCCGTGAACCTGCATCCGCTGGTGATTATCTTATCGGTGGTGATTTTTGGCGGGCTGTGGGGATTCTGGGGCGTGTTTTTTGCCATTCCGCTGGCGACGCTGATTAAAGCGGTGGTTCACGCATGGCCGGATGTGCCTGCGGTGGAAGAGAAGTAGGTTTTGTCGGGTGACGGCTTCGCCTTACCCGACCTACACACGGAATGTAGGCCGGGTAAGCGCAGCGCCACCCGGCACAAAAGTCTCAGGCGTTCTCTTTCAGCCAGTTCAACACCACGTCGTGGTGATTGCTGGTTTTGAAGTCATCAAATACATGCTCAACTTTACCGTCAGCGTCGATCAGGAAGCTGATGCGATGAATACCGTCGTAGGTTTTCCCCATAAAGGTTTTCTCGCCCCAGACACCAAACTGCTCGCACACCTGGTGCTCTTCGTCGGAAAGCAGCGTGAAGTTCAGCAGCTCCTTCTCAGCAAAACGTGACAGTTTTTCTGGTTTATCGGTGCTGATCCCCAGCACTTCCACACCGACTTTTTTCAACTCGTCCATGTTGTCACGCAAACCGCAGGCCTGTACGGTACAGCCCGGCGTCATGGCTTTCGGGTAGAAATAGACCAGAACACGCTGTCCCTGGAAGTCGGTTAAATTTACTTGCTCGCCGTCTTGATCCGGCAGGCTAAATTTCGGTGCGATGTCACCGGCTTTCAGTGGATTCATTAATCAACTCCATCTTGTTCATGCTGCGAATAATTGACGACGCTTATACTGCCTTGCGCGTGTAATTCTGTACAGAGGGCTTTAAACGCTTGCTCAATATTTGACGCATCCTGCGAGGCAGGGCTGTGCGCCGTAATCTGAATAAACAGCATTGGAAGGGCGCTGTCATCGCCGGTCTGGGTACGGGAAACCAGCTCAGCAATGTTCATCTGATGGCTGTCAAAAAGCGCGGTAAAGCGTTCAATAAGATGTGGTGAGTCAGGTACTTCAACCTGCACCCACACGGTCGCAGGCATAGCAGGACGCGGGCGTGCCGTGGTGCGTTTCATCACGATCAATAAATCCAGCTCCGCGCCTTTTAGCGGCAGGGTCGATTCAATTAACGTGATGGCGTTCCATGTCCCTGAAAGCAACATAATAAATGTGAACTCTTCGCCCAGCATCGCCAGGCGGCTGTCTTCGATATTACAGCCGCAGCTGCTTACGTGGCGGGTGATGGTGTTCACGATACCCGGCCTGTCAGCACCCAGCGCAGTGATAACCAGGTAATGTTGTGATGAGGTTGTCAAACCCGTTCTTCCTTTGCTTGGTTAAGTCTTCCTAAGGAAAGCATAAAAAAAACATGCATACAACCGCCTGAGAGCCTCAGGTCGCTTGCTTTTATTACAGTTCCAAACGTAACATTGAGGCTCTTGTTCGCACAGAGGATGGCCCATGTTCACGGGAAGTATTGTCGCGCTTGTTACACCGATGGATGAAAAAGGTAATGTCTGCCGGTCAAGCATGAAGAAGCTCATTGATTACCATGTCGCCAATGGAACCTCGGCGATCGTTTCGGTAGGGACTACCGGTGAATCTGCAACGCTGAGCCATGAAGAGCACGGCGATGTGGTTATGCTGACCCTGGAGCTGGCCGATGGACGTATTCCGGTCATCGCAGGAACGGGCGCTAATGCAACCGCAGAAGCTATCAGCCTGACCAAACGTTTTAACGACAGCGGCATTGTTGGCTGTCTGACGGTAACGCCATATTACAACCGTCCTACTCAGGAAGGTTTGTTCCAGCATTTCAAAGCCATCGCTGAACATACTGACTTGCCACAAATTCTGTATAATGTGCCGTCCCGTACCGGGTGCGATATGCTGCCGGAAACAGTTGGCCGCCTCTCGAAAGTAAAAAATATTATCGGGATTAAAGAAGCGACCGGGAACTTAAGTCGAGTTCACCAGATCAAAGAGCTGGTTTCAGATGACTTTATCCTGCTGAGCGGTGATGATGCGACCGCGCTGGACTTTATGCAGCTGGGTGGTCATGGCGTGATTTCCGTAACCTCTAACGTTGCGGCACGTGATATGGCTGAAATGTGCAAACTGGCTGCGGCCGGTCATTTCGATGAAGCTCGCGTGATTAACCAGCGTCTGATGCCGTTGCACAATAAATTATTTGTCGAACCCAATCCGATCCCAGTGAAATGGGCTTGTAAGGAATTGGGACTTGTAGCAACCGACACGTTGCGTCTGCCAATGACACCGATTACCGACCACGGTCGTGAAATCGTTGCAGCAGCGCTGAAACATGCCGGTTTGCTGTAAAGTTTAGGGAGATTTGATGGCTTATTCAGTACAGAAGTCGCGCCTGGCGAAGGTTGCGAGTGTTTCGCTTGTTATGCTGCTCGCTGCCTGTAGCTCAGATTCACGCTACAAGCGCCAGGTGAGCGGTGATGAATCCTATCTGGAAGCGACACCGCTTGCTGAACTTCACGCACCCGCGGGAATGATCCTGCCGATTCAGAACGGCGATTATAATATCCCCGTGACCAACGGTAGTGGTCAGGTTGGTAAAGCGCTTGATATTCGTCCGCCAGCTCAGCCTCTGGCTCTGGTGAATGGGGCGCGTACCCAGTTTACTGGTGATACGGCCTCTCTGATGGTTGAAAACAGTCGTAACAATACGTTGTGGCCGCAGGTTGTTAGCGTGATCCAGTCGAAGAACTACACGATTGCGAAACGCGATGACGCCAGCCAGACGTTAACCACTGACTGGGTTGACTGGAACCGCCTGGATGAAGATCAGCAGTACCGTGGTCGTTATCAAGTCTCCGTTAAACCTCAGGGTTACCAGCAGGCTGTTACCGTTAAACTGCTGAACCTGGAGCAGGCTGGTAAGCCGGTTGCCGATCCTTCCTCAATGCAGCGTTACAGCACTGAAATGCTGAACGTCATCGCTTCAGGGCTGGACAAAAATGCGACTGACGCTGCAAACGCTGCGCAGAGCCGCGACGGTGCAACCTTCGACGTTCAAAGCGCCGCAGATGATACCGGTCTGCCAATGCTGGTGGTGCGTGCACCGTTTAACCAGACCTGGCAGCGCCTGCCAGCAACACTTGAAAAAGTGGGCATGAAAGTGACCGACAGCACCCGTTCAACGGGTAGCATGACGGCAACTTACAAGCCGCTGTCTGATAGCGCATGGCAGGAACTGGGTGCACACGATCCAGATCTGGCCTCGGGCGACTACAAAATTCAGGTAGGCGACCTCGATAACCGCAGTAGCTTGCAGTTTATTGATCCGAAAGGTCACACGCTGACCCAGTCGCAGAATGATGCGCTGGTCGCGGTCTTCCAGGCTGCATTCAGCAAATAAAAAAGAGGGCTGGTTAATCCAGCCCTTTTTATTTTAGTGCCACGCAAACGTGTGCGTGGCATAATATCCCCAGTTTTGAACACAAATCATCACACCAGGAGTAATGAAGATGCAGAAGCAAGCTGAGTTGTATCGTGGCAAAGCGAAAACCGTATACAGCACGGAAAACCCGGATCTGTTGGTGCTCGAATTCCGCAATGATACGTCAGCAGGGGATGGCGCGCGCATTGAGCAGTTCGACCGTAAAGGCATGGTAAACAATAAGTTCAACCATTTCATTATGACCAAACTGTCCGAAGCGGGCATTCCGACTCAGATGGAAGCGTTACTGTCCGACACGGAATGTCTGGTGAAAAAACTGGATATGGTGCCGGTTGAGTGTGTTGTACGTAACCGTGCCGCGGGCTCCCTGGTGAAGCGTCTTGGCATTGAAGAAGGTATCGAGTTGAACCCGCCGTTGTTTGACCTGTTCCTGAAAAACGATGCAATGCACGACCCGATGGTTAACGACTCTTACTGCGAAACCTTCGGCTGGGTGAACAAAGAGAACCTGGCTCGCATGAAAGAGCTGACCTACAAAGCCAACGACGTGCTGAAAAAACTGTTTGATGATGCCGGTCTGATCCTGGTCGACTTCAAACTGGAATTCGGTCTGTTCAAAGGTGAAGTGGTGCTCGGCGATGAGTTCTCTCCGGACGGCAGCCGTCTGTGGGACAAAGAAACGCTGGATAAAATGGACAAAGACCGTTTCCGTCAGAGCCTGGGTGGCCTGATTGAAGCCTATGAAGCGGTTGCTCATCGTTTAGGCGTTAAGCTCGACTAAGTCCAGCCTCTGCCAAAGGATGTACGCATCCTTTGGCGTCTTACCTTTGTTTCCTATGGTAATCTTGCCGTTAACCGCCTACGATCATATCTATTGTTAATGGAATAGTTCGAGGTAGTTATGCGCTGGCAAGGGCGTCGTGAAAGTGACAATGTAGAAGACAGGCGCAGCAGCGGCGGCGGCCCTATGATGGGCGGCCCCGGTTTCCGTTTACCGGGCGGGAAGGGCGGCATTATTTTGCTGGTCATCGTGCTGATCGCGGGCTACTACGGCGTCGATCTAACCGGTTTAATGACCGGAGAACCGCTACAACAGCAGCAACAAACTCAGCGCTCCATCAGCCCGAATGAAGATGAAGCCGCTAAATTCACCTCTGTTATTCTGGCGACCACGGAAGATACCTGGGGCCAGCTTTTCGACAAGATGGGGCGAACCTATCAACAGCCAAAACTGGTGATGTACCGCGGTGCGACCCGCACCGGATGTGGCACCGGCCAGTCAGTGATGGGGCCTTTCTACTGCCCGGCTGATAGCACCGTCTATATTGACCTCTCTTTCTACGATGACATGAAACGCAAACTGGGCGCGGATGGCGATTTTGCCCAGGGCTATGTCATTGCTCACGAAGTGGGGCATCACGTGCAAAAATTGCTGGGAATTGAACCGAAAGTACGCCAGCTGCAACAAAATGCCTCTCAGGCAGAAGTGAATCGTCTCTCCGTGCGTATGGAGTTGCAGGCAGACTGCTTTGCGGGCGTCTGGGGCCACAGTATGCAGCAGCAAGGTGTGCTGGAAACCGGTGATTTGGAAGAGGCATTAAACGCCGCGCAGGCTATTGGTGACGATCGTCTCCAGCAGCAAAGCCAGGGCCGCGTCGTGCCGGACAGCTTCACGCACGGAACATCCGAACAACGCTACACCTGGTTTAAACGCGGTTTCGCCAGCGGCGATCCGGCGCAATGCAACACCTTCGGCAAAGCACTGTAAGACATGCCTTTTGAACGTCTGACTGGCCAGTTACAGCGCAGAGGGTATCGTCATCTGGTGGTATTGAGCGGTGATGGACGCTGGGCGAAGGAGCAGGCGCTGGCCTTACGCGAACAGCTGCGGGGAGACTGGCTGTGGGTGGGGGAGCACGATCCCGTTGAGCCACATAGCGCACCTAAGGCGTTAAGCGGGCTGTTGGGGCGTGAGTTCCTTCATGCCATCTTTGATGCCCGCAGTGGCTTTGACGTTTCGGCCTTTGCCGCAGTGAGTGGCACCTTACGTGCCGGCAGCCTGCTGGTATTGCTTCTTCCTCCGCTTTCCACCTGGGCTAATCAACCTGACACCGACTCCCTGCGCTGGAGCGACAGCGCAGAGCCTATTACCACTCCGCATTTTGTTCACCATTTTTGCCGTGTTATCGCGACCGACCCGGATGTGGTGTTATGGCAGCAGCACTCGCCATTGCATCTCAGGCCACTTCCCCCGTCGCACGACTGGCAGCCCGCTAACGGAGAGCCGCAGCGTGAGCAGGCTGCGATCCTTGCGCAGCTTCTGGCTATGCAACAGGGTGTTGCTGCCGTAACGGCAGCGCGCGGGCGCGGGAAATCCGCCCTTGCGGGGATGCTTCTGAATAGCATAGATGGCAGTGCCGTTGTAACCGCACCAGCCAAAGGGGCAACGGATGTCATTGCCCGTTTTGCCGGTGAAAATTATCGCTTTATGGCCCCGGATGCACTGCTGGCGTCCAGCGTTCAGGCTGACTGGCTGATCGTTGATGAAGCAGCGGCCATCCCGGGTCCACTCCTTGAAAAGCTGGTGAGACGTTTCCCCCGTGTATTGCTCACCACCACCGTTCAGGGCTACGAAGGGACGGGCAGGGGCTTTTTACTGAAATTCTGCGCCCGGTTTAGCGGGTTGCAGCGCTTTACGTTATCCGCCCCGATCCGCTGGGCGGCAGGCTGCCCACTGGAGCGAGTCGTCGCGAAAGCGTTGCTGTTTGATGATGCGCTTATTGATTGTATTCCCCAGGGCGAGATACGCATCAGGGCGTTAGAGCCTCAGGCGTGGGAAAGCCACCCGGAATTAACCGCCAGTGTGTATGAGCTATTATGCGCGGCACATTACCGCACCTCTCCGCTTGATTTACGCCGCATGATGGACGCGCCAGGCCAGCATTTTTCAGTGGCAGAAACCGATGATGCCATCGCCGGGGCGCTGTGGCTGGTGGAAGAGGGCGGGTTAACGGCTGGGCTGAGCCAGGCCGTCTGGGCGGGATATCGTCGCCCACGCGGTAACCTTGTCGCCCAGTCTCTTGCCGCACATGGAGGCTCTCCTCTGGCCGCCACGCTCACGGGCAGAAGAGTCACCCGTATTGCCGTTCATCCGGCTCGCCAGCGCGAAGGTACAGGACATGCGCTCATTCACAGCGCAAAACAGTACGCGCAACAGGATTACCTGTCGGTGAGTTTTGGTTATACCGATGAGCTTTGGCATTTCTGGCGGCAGTGCGGTTTTGTACTGGTACGAATGGGCAGCCATCGCGAGGCCAGCAGCGGCTGTTATACGGCGATGGCATTACTGCCACTAAGTGATGCGGGGCATCAGCTTTGCGCGCAGGCGCACCAGCAGCTTTGCCGGGATGCGCGCGTGTTGTCGGCCTGGAATGCAGAAAAGATCCCAGTGGAAGATAGCTGGGAAGCTACCCTTAATAATGACGACTGGCTTGAGCTGGCAGGGTTCGCCTTTGCACATCGGCCATTTTCCACATCAGTGGCCGCGTTAACGCGTCTGTTGCTGACGGTGGAGGCTCCGCTCCCGGCACTGCGCGGCAAAATCGAAGGGGATAAGGATGACACAACACTCAGTGCTGAACTGGCGCTCAGCGGGCGAAAAGCGCTGCTGGTCATGCTTCGTGCTGAAACGGCGCAGATGCTGGAATATCTGGACTCCGACCGCTGTCAGCGGCTGAAGCGCGACATTTTGCAATGGCAATTTTTTCAATGACTTCTTCAGTAAAGTGGCATGGTCATTACCCCGGAGAGGCGTAGAATCCAGGTCATCAATTAAGGAGACCGCCATGAAACACGACCATTTTGTTGTTCAACGTCCTGACAAACCTGCTAAACAGTTACTGCTTCTGTTTCATGGTGTTGGTGATAATGCCGTCAATATGGGTCAGATTGGCAGCTGGTTCGCGCCGCTTTTCCCGGACGCGATGATTGTCAGTGTCGGTGGAGTAGAGCCATGCGGCCCGAACGGACGGCAGTGGTTTTCCGTGCAGGGCGTGACCGAAGAGAATCGTCAGGCGCGTATTGATGCCATTATGCCAACCTTTATTGAAACGGTTCGCTACTGGCAGCAAGAGAGCGGTGTGGGCGCGGAGGCCACCGCGCTTATCGGTTTCTCCCAGGGCTCGATTATGTCCCTTGAAAGCGTCAAAGCGCAGCCCGGGCTGGTATCCCGCGTGATAGCCTTTAACGGCCGCTTTGCCACCTTACCGCAAAGTGCAACCACGCAGACCACCATCCACCTTATTCACGGTGGTGAAGACCGGGTGATTGAGCTTTCTCATGCGGTTGCCGCTCAGGAAGCCCTGATTCGCGGTGGTGGTGATGTGACGCTGGATATTGTTGATGATCTGGGACACGCCATCGACGATCGCAGTATGCAGTTTGCGCTTGACCATTTGCGCTATACCGTGCCGAAGCACTACTTCGATGAAGCGCTAAGCGGCGGTAAGCCGAATGACGATAATATTGTCGAGTTTATGTGATGAAATTCAGCCCTCTCCCCACAGGGAAGAGGGCTGAGATAGAGAGGATTACTTCTTCTGGTCTTTCTTTGGCCAGTTGTCGTCATCGTCCCATTTGTCGTTAAAATCACGGTGTGGCGGGAGTTCCGGCTTGTTGGCAAGGAACTTTTTATGGTCAACACGTTTCAGATCTTTAATGACGTTGAGCAACACGCCGACCAAAAAAACCAACACCAGAATCCACCAATATTTCGCCAGCCAATCCATTCGCTATTCCTTCTCAGAGCATTCGTCAGGCGACGAGTTGCTCCATGATACGTTGATACATGCGGGCCAACAGCTGCAAATCTGCCGCATTTACACATTCATTAATTTTATGAATGGTGGCATTCACCGGGCCCAGTTCTACAACCTGCGCACCCATACGAGCGATAAAGCGCCCGTCTGATGTTCCGCCGGTCGTCAACAGTTGTGGCTTTATTTCATTATAGTGCGCGATAGCATTCACCACCGCGTCCACCAGTTTCCCGCGCTGCGTCAGGAATGGCTGACCAGAAAGCCACCAGTCGACGGTGTAGCGCAGTGAATATTTTTCCAGCAGCGCCACAACGCGGGCTTTGATCATCTCGTCGGTCAACTCGGTGCTGAAACGGAAGTTGAACTGCACGTAAAAGTCACCCGGAATGACGTTGTTGCTGCCCGTGCCAGCCTGCACGTTGGCGATCTGCATACTGGTCGGCGGGAAGAATTCATTGCCTTTATCCCACTCAATCGCGACCAGCTCATTCAGCATTGGTGCGGCACGGTGAACAGGGTTATCTGCAAGGTGCGGATAGGCAACGTGCCCCTGTACGCCATGAATGGTCAGATTACAGGTCAGCGAGCCACGACGGCCATTTTTCACCACATCACCGACCACCTCGGTGCTGGATGGCTCACCCACCAGGCAGTAATCCAGGCGCTCGTTACGCGCCATCAGCGCTTCAACGACCTTCACGGTACCATTGTGCGCGCTGGCTTCTTCATCAGAGGTGATCAGAAACGCAAGGCGGTTTTTATGGTCTGGATGCTGGGCAACGAAGCGCTCTGCTGCAACGACCATTGCCGCCAGCGAGCCTTTCATGTCAGCCGCGCCACGGCCAAACAACATTCCGTCGCGGATAGTGGGTTCGAACGGTGGGTTGATCCAGCGGTCTGCATCCCCGGCGGGAACCACATCGGTATGCCCGGCAAAGGCCAGCGTTTCACCCTGGCCACGCCAGGCCCAGAAGTTCTGTGTATCGCCAAAATCCATACGTTCGACGGTAAAACCGATCGCACGCAGGCGCTCAATCATTAATGCCTGACAACCTGCGTCGTCCGGGCTGAGGGAAGGACGGCGAATAAGCTGCTGAGTCAGCTCAATGACCGGGCATGACATAGACTACACCTCAACGAAAAAAGTCTGATAAAGAGAATCACTAAAGCCCAGCAGCATAGGCTGACCGGGCGCGCAGAGCAATGGGCGTTTGATAATTGCTGGCATTTCCAGCATCAGTTTAGCTGCGCTGGTCGCGTCGTTGATACTGGCGCGAAGCGATTCGTCCAGTTTTCTCCAGGTGGTGCCCCGGGTATTCAGCAGCGCTTCCCAGCCCAGTTCAGCGATAGCAGTATGCAGAAATTCTGCATCAAGACCGTCGGCACGGTAATCATGAAAACGATACTCCACACCGTGCGTTTCCAGCCAGCGACGCGCTTTTTTGATGGTGTCGCAATTTTTAATGCCATACATCACAACCATGTTGAATCCTTTTGTTCTTATGATGGTTAAACATTCAATTATTTCGAAGATATATCCTTAAATGGAATATAACACATTCAGGGAATCGCTGATTTACAATTCTTCTTAATTCAACGCACACCTGTAAGCTGAATATTCTTTCATCTTTTAAGCATAGATGTCCATATTGTTTAAATTCCTAATAAAGTCAGTGTTTAATTTAAATCTCATTCGCCCGCATGGTTATTTCAAAATATTGCTATTGGTCACATAAAATTTAAGAGTCTGCGCCCATATTTAGTTTAAATCCCGATGAGAAGCGGGCCTAATCACAGTAATTGGTTAAAATGTCTTCACAGTGATGATGGGTTTACGTAGAATGCGCATAATAATAAGAGAGGTCGTTATGATTGAACGTGAACTGGGGAACTGGAAAGATTTTATCGAAGGTATGCTTCGTAAATGACTTTCAGTAGAAATTGCAAGAGCACTAAAATAACTAGAATAACCATAGTGTGAAGTAATCACACAATAAAAAGGCGGCCTTAAGAGCCGCCTTTTTTATACCCGTTATACGCCAGATTGCCCGGGCGATGGCCTGGCCTGCACACCCCCCGTCATGCAACCCGAATTATTTCGGGTATATTTCAGTGCGTTATTCAGGACGCTCCTTCAGCGGGAAGCGCCGACGCACCAGCACAAAGAACAACGGAACAAAATAGATGGCCAGAATGGTGGCTGAAATCATACCCCCCATTACGCCTGTCCCAACCGCATGTTGGCTACTTGAACCTGCACCTGAGCTGGTCGCCATAGGCAAGACGCCGAACACAAAGGCCAGTGACGTCATCAGGATCGGGCGTAAACGCTGACGGCAGGCGTGCAGCGTGGCCGACATCAGATCGTGACCTTTCGCATTCATCTCGTTGGCAAACTCAACAATCAGAATGGCGTTTTTTGCTGACAAGCCAATTACGGTGAGCAACCCGACCTGGAAGTAAACATCGTTTTCCAGCCCGCGCATCCAGGTCGCCAGCAGCGCGCCGATCACGCCAAGCGGCACAACCAGCATGACGGAGAACGGCACAGACCAGCTTTCATAAAGCGCAGCAAGGCAAAGGAAGACCACCAGCAGTGAGAGGGCATAAAGGGCAGGAGCCTGGGCACCAGAGAGCCGTTCCTGGTAAGACATTGCCGTCCATTCGAGGCCAAATCCGTTCGGCAACTGCTGCACCAGTTTTTCCATAGTGTCCATCGCGGTCCCTGTACTGATGCCCGGCGCGGCTTCACCGACGATTTCTACCGCAGAATAGCCATCATAACGCTCCAGACGTGGAGAACCACTTTCCCAGTGCGAGCTGGAGAACGCAGAGAAGGGCACCATGCTGCCCGCATTGTTACGCACAAACCAGCGGTTGATATCATCCGGCAGCATTCGGAACTGTGCATCGGACTGGACGTAAACCTTTTTCACACGCCCCCGGTCCATAAAGTCATTCACATAGCTGGAGCCCCACGCCGTTTGCAACGTGTCGTTAATATCATCGATAGAAACGCCCAACGCCTGCGCCTTACGCTGGTCAATATCGACCTGTAGCTGTGGGCTGTCATCAAGGCCGTTATGACGAACACGGGTCAGAGTGGCGTCTTTGCTTGCCAGGTCAAGCAGCTGGTCGCGCGCCGCCATTAAGGCCGTGTGTCCGGCACCGGCATGGTCCTGAAGCTCCATATCAAAACCGGCGGAGCTACCCAGCCCGCTGATGGCCGGCGGACTGCTGGCAAAGACGCGCGCTTCCTTAATTTTGTTAAACGCTTTGGTGGCGCGTTCGATAATGGCAAACGAGGTGCCCGTTTTCGTGTCGCGCTCATCCCAGTCTTTCAGGCGCACGAACATGCGCGCCACGTTTTGACCGTTGCCGCCAGGCCCGGAACCGACGGTTGAAAACACCGACACCACGTTGTCTTTCTCTTTGGTGAAGAAGTAGTGCTCAACTTTCTCGACCACTTTCAGCGTCTGCTGTTGCGTTGCCCCGCTGGGCAACTGCACGGATGTGGTGAACATACCGCGGTCTTCCATCGGCAGGAATGACGTAGGCAGATGCAGGAACAGCCAGACCATTCCGCCCAGCAGCACAACGTAAATCATCATCCAGCGCAGGCTTCGGTGCAGCACCCGGCCAACGCCCGCTTCATAACGCGCCGCGTTACGATTAAACATGCGGTTAAACCAGCCGAAGAAACCTTTCTGGCCGTGCTGTTCACCCTTATGCAGCGGTTTAAGGATCGTGGAACATAAGGCCGGGGTGAGGATCATCGCCACCAGCACCGAAAGCACCATTGCCGACACTATGGTGATGGAGAACTGGCGATAAATCGCGCCGGTTGTGCCGCCAAAGAACGCCATCGGAATGAATACCGCCGAGAGCACCATCGCGATACCCACCAGCGCGCCCTGAATTTGTCCCATCGATTTACGCGTTGCGTCACGCGGCGATAGCCCTTCCTCGCTCATGATTCGCTCGACGTTTTCGACCACCACTATGGCATCATCCACCAGCAGGCCTATCGCCAGCACCATCGCAAACATGGTCAGGGTGTTGATACTGTAGCCAAACGTGTAAAGCACCGCGAAAGTGCCCAGCAGCACCACCGGCACCGCAATGGTCGGGATAAGCGTGGCGCGGAAGTTTTGCAGGAACAGATACATCACCAGGAACACCAGCGCGATTGCTTCGAGCAGGGTTTTCACCACGTCCTCAATTGAGGCCTTCACGAAGGAGGTGGTTTCGTAGGCGACTTTGTACTCCAGCCCGTGCGGGAAATATTGCGAAAGCTCGTCCAGACGATCCAACACCAGCTTCGCGGTGGCCATTTCGTTCGCCCCGGACGCCAGTTTGATCCCCAGACCGGACGCCTGATTGCCGTTAAAGCGGCTCAGGTAGTCATACTTTTCCGCCCCCATTTCTACCGTGGCGACATCCCCCAGGCGTACTTCAGAGCCGTCCTGATTCACCCGCAGCGTAATATTGCGGAACTGGTCAGGCGTTTGCAGCAGCGACTGCGAGTTAATGGTGGCGTTCAGCGCCTGCTTATCAACGGAAGGGGTACCGCCCAGTTGCCCGACGGCGATTTGGGCATTCTGGGATTTGATGGCGTCAGTCACGTCTGTCGCGGTCATCTGGACGCTGTTCAGCTTGTTGGGATCCAGCCAGATGCGCATGGAATATTGCGAGCCGTAGGCATCGATATCGCCGACACCGTTGATACGGCTGATAGGATCCTGAATATTACTGGCAACGTAATCTGCAATATCCTGCTTATCCATTGAACCATCGGTGGACACAAACGCAATGGTCAGAATGTTGGTATCACCGGTTTTACGTACCGTGACGCCCTGGTTCTGGACCGCCTGAGGCAACTTACGCATGGCCGATTGCAGCTGGTTTTGTACCTGCTGTACAGCTTCATCCGGGTCAGTACCGGCGGTAAAACTCAGGGTGACCGTCGCCTGCCCGGTGGCGCTACTTTGCGAGGACATGTACATCAGGTTATCGAGCCCGGTCATGTTCTGCTCGACGACCTGCGTTACCGTATTTTCCAGCGTCTGTGCCGACGCACCAGGGTAGTTTGCCGTGATACGTACGTTTGGCGGTGCCAGGTCGGGATATTGCTCAACAGGAAGTGAAGTAATAGCCAGGACGCCAGTCAGACACAAAATAATTGCTAGCACCCAGGCAAAAATGGGGCGATCGATAAAGAAATTCGCCATGAAAATGTGACCTCTTTTTGCAGCACGTCATTATTGTATATTGCCCGCATCACTCTAGCGGTAAGGCGAGGGCCAAACGTGGAGAAATAAAGGAGATATTGTAAATTATCATGCCCTTTTACAGCGTTCCTCCCCGCAGGCGTAACGGGAAGTATCACGCATGGCAGTGGCGTGAGGGTGACATTAGTCGTTAATTTACCGTTATTTACCCGCCAGGCTCATCGGCGTTCTGAATGTTACGCTGACCTGGGTTCCGCCATTCGGCGGCTGAGAAAAGTGCAGAGTGCCGCCCAGCCTGCCTGCGCGCTCGCGCATAATGTTCAGCCCGTAGTGTCCTGGCGGCTCGCTTGCCTCGCCAATACCAATCCCGTTATCGCGAATATTCACGCTGTGCGTCCCGTCAGTAGAGGTAATACAGCTGACGGTTATCTCACTCGCCTGGGCATGTTTAATGGCATTCAGTACCGCCTCACGGACTATCTGTAACAGGTGCACCTGCTTTTGCGCATCCAGCGCCAGCGAAGAAAGACGGCAGTCGAGGATCAGTCTGGCCTGCGTCTGGCTTTGTAAGCTATCCAGCGACTCCTGTAACGCCCCCGGCAGGTTGGCGTGGTTAAGCGTCAGGCGGAAGGTGGTAAGCAGCTCGCGCAGCTGATGCCACGCATTGTTAAGCTCGCGGGAAAAGTCAGTAATAATGGTTTGCGCCGCAGCGTTCTCTTCCGGCACGGCATGTTTGAGCAACGTAAGCTGGATACGTAAATACGAGAGCACCTGCGCCAGCGAATCGTGCAGCTCGCGAGCGATGGTGGCGCGCTCCTCCATTAACAGCAGCTGTTGATAATGTTTTTGTGCCTGGTTGAAGTAAAGCCCGCGACCCAGCATCGTGGCCACGCTTTTCATTAGCGGAACCGGAACCGTCCCCGTTTCACTTTGCCAGCGCAGCTCGCCGTAAAGCGTGTCCTGCATCAGTACCGGTAGGTTTTGCATCTTCAGTGCGTCCTGCTCACTGCCTTCGCAAAGCTGCCAGTCGTCGCTGGTGCGCAGCTCCAGATAACTCATCTGCGTGTACTCATGCACAATCTGCAAAATATGGCGGAAGCAGTGGCTGTCTATCTGTCCGGTATTCAGCGCCTGCGAGCACTTGAATAACATGTCGAGCTGCTGATGGGCTTCGTTCAGATGTTGGGTTTTTTCCGCAACGGAGTGTTCCAGAGAACGATACAGCGAGTGCAGCTCTGCCGACATATGGTTGAACGCGCGGGATAATTGGCCCAGTTCATTAGGCAGGTGGGTATTTGGGACCGGGGTACTAAAATCGCCCTGTTCAATACGTTCACTCGCCTCAACCAGATGGTTCAGCGGTGCCACAACCTGACGGCGGATGCCCCGCAAGGTAATGAGGGCGAGCAGTAAAATACCCAGCCCACCGGCGAGCGAAATCAGGATAACCAGCTGGATCTTGTGTTCCGTATAGTGCTGAAGCGCCAGCACAAAGGCGTCGATACGGCCGACAAAGTCCTGAATATGCGTCTGATACCAGGCGATGTCCCCTTTTGCTATCTGCCTGTCCATCTCTTGCCAGGCAAGGTGCAGCTGTTGGTAGCGCTGTTTAACGTTGTCCGGCACATACCAGCGGTCGAGCTTTTGCAGCGCGGGTGCGCTCAGGGTTTGCTGCCAGGTCTGGCGGTGTTTTTGCAGCTCCGGGCTTGCCCGCTGCATCTCGTAGCCCAGGCGATAGCTCTGCATTCGCAGGGAGCCTGCAATGTTAATGGCCTCAGCGTCACGCTGGCTGCTGGCGAGCGTCAGCAGCGCGATAGCGCTGGTGAAAACGGACAACAACACTATCGAAAAAAAAGCCCGAGCCAGGCTTCTGGAAACAGGTCGTTTAACGGTCACAAAACAGCTTCCTGAAAATAAAGGTAATCAGATGAAACGCAATTTCATCCCGAATGAAATAAATTGATCTGCCACAGGTTCACTGTAAATAGTTTGGCTTCCTGGGCATTTGAACATTGCCTGATAACACCGCACTCGGTAAATACAATATTCATATAAAGAATAAGGTTATTGAAGCCAAAACAGGTGTAGTTATGAATCGTTTTATTATGGCCAACAGTCAGCAATGTATCGGATGTCGTGCTTGCGAAGTCGCCTGTGTCATGGCGCACAACGACGAGCAACATGTCCTGAGCGAGCGCCATTTTCATCCCCGCATTACGGTACTCCGGTCGGGTGCCAGAAAAAGCCCCGTCACCTGCCATCATTGTGAGAATGCGCCCTGTGCGCAGAGCTGCCCTAACGGTGCTATTAGCAAAAACAATGACAGCGTACAGGTGAATCAACAAAAATGCATTGGTTGCAAAGCCTGCGTGGTGGCCTGCCCGTTTGGCACGATGGAAATCATCGTTACGCCGCTGAACAACGGTAGCGTGAAGGCCACGGCCCACAAGTGCGATCTCTGTGTGCAGCGCCCGCAAGGCCCGGCCTGCATCGAAAACTGCCCGGCGGAAGTCCTGACGCTCGCCACGCCCGGGGTACTGGATAACCTGGCAAAATCACGCCGCCAGCGCACCGCAAGGCTTGAAGCGCAGCCCTGGCATAGCGAGGCGGCACCGCGCCAAACGCCACCAACAAAATTGCAGCAGATGCAGGCGCTGGTACCCCGCGGTGAGCCGGACAAGCTTAGCCCTGAAGCCCGCGGCTGCAATTTTAACGAGATCTACCTGCCATTCCGGGCAGAGCAGGCGCATCGCGAGGCATCACGCTGCCTGAAATGCGGCGAACACAGCATCTGCGAATGGACATGCCCGCTGCATAACCACATCCCTCAGTGGATTGAGCGCGTGAAAGAGGGGGACATCGCCGGTGCGGTGGCGCTCTCTCATCAGACCAACTGTTTACCTGAAATTACCGGCCGCGTCTGCCCGCAGGACCGATTATGTGAAGGTGCCTGCACGGTGCGGGATGAATCTGGTGCAGTGACGATTGGCAATATCGAACGTTATATTTCCGATCAGGCGCTGGCCATGGGCTGGACACCAGATATGACTGGGGTCGTCCCGGTAGATAAACGCATCGCCATTATTGGCGCTGGCCCGGCCGGGCTTGCCTGCGCAGATGTGCTGGTGCGCCACGGGGTGAACGTCACCGTGTATGACCGACACCCGGAAATTGGCGGGCTGCTAACCTTTGGTATCCCGGCCTTCAAGCTGGACAAATCACTGCTGGCACGCCGCCGGGAGATATTTACCGCCATGGGGATCCACTTCGAGCTGAACTGCGAGGTGGGCAAAGACGTGTCGATGTCTCAGTTGCTGACTGACTACGATGCCCTGTTTATCGGCGTGGGCACCTATCGTTCGATGAAAGCGGGTATTCCTCATGAGGATGCCCCTGGTGTGTACGATGCCCTGCCGTTTTTAGTGGCCAACACGCGTCAGGTGATGGGGCTTGAGCCGACAACCGCCGAGCCATACATCAACACGCAGGGGCTGAACGTGGTGGTGCTTGGCGGGGGCGATACGGCGATGGACTGCGTGCGTACTGCATTACGTCATGGTGCGGCGAAAGTGACCTGCGCCTACCGCCGTGATGAGGCCAATATGCCTGGCTCGAAAAAAGAGGTGAAAAATGCGAAGGAAGAGGGCGCCGGGTTTGAATTTAACGTGCAGCCGGTTGAGCTGACGCTGGCGAAAAACGGACAGGTGAACGGGATCAGAATGCTGCGCACTGAACTGGGCGAGCCTGACGCTCAGGGGCGGCGTCGGCCAGTTGCGGTTGCGGGCAGTGAGTTCGTGATGCCTGCGGATGCGGTCATCATGGCGTTTGGTTTTAACCCGCACGCGATGCCGTGGTTGCAGGCCCACGGCGTCAACACCGACGACTGGGGGCGCATTGTGGCTTCTGTTGACAGTCCTTATCGCTACCAGACAACCAACCCGCAAATTTTCGCCGGTGGCGATGCGGTGCGCGGTGCGGATTTGGTGGTCACCGCGATGGCGGAAGGGCGTCATGCGGCGCAAGGGATGATGGACTGGCTTGGAGTTCGCGCACCCAAAACGCACTAAATCAGGCGGGCGACAAAGCGGGTTTCGCGGCGTAGTATAAGTACATTCATTGCGCCGTGGAGCCCGTATGACCCTGAAAATAGACGTTATCAAAGACAAAATTCTTTCTGAAAATTACTTTGTCCTGCGTAACATTACTTATGATTTAACACGTAAAAACGGTGAGGTGATCCGTCACAAGCGTGAGGTCTACGATCGCGGTAACGGTGCGACCATCCTGCTGTATAACCGTGAAAAACAGAGCGTGGTGTTAATTCGCCAGTTCCGGGTTGCGACATGGGTAAACGGCAATCCGGACGGACGACTCATCGAAACCTGCGCGGGTCTGCTTGATGACGACGAACCAGAAGTCTGTATCCGCAAAGAAGCCATCGAAGAGACGGGCTTTGAAGTGGGCAGGGTGAAAAAAGTCTTTGAGTTATTTATGTCGCCAGGCGGCGTAACGGAATTAGTGCACTTCTTTATTGCGGAATACAGCGATGCGCAGCGCACTCACCGGGGCGGCGGCGTGGATGACGAAGATATTGAAGTGCTGGAAATCCCTTTTTCTCAGGCATTAGCAATGCTGCGTTCAGGGGAGATCAAGGACGGTAAAGCGGTGATCTTATTGCAGTATTTGCAAACAACCGGGTTAATGAACGGTTCTTTCGAACGGTAGTCTGATGACTTTCGGATAAATCTATCCGATAAATCCGATTGAGCCCGCCTGGTTGTAACACGAAGATACTGCCCAGATTTACGTTTTTGTTTCCGGGATTGTGCCATCCATGCGCTATTGCGTTTTTATTCTCTCGTTATGTTGCGTGCTACGTGCGCCTCTGGTGTGGGCTGCGCCTGCACAGCAGTCTTTCTCTGACTGGCAGGTAACCTGTAACAACCAAAACTTTTGCGTTGCACGCAATACCGGTGAACATCATGGGCTGGTGATGACGCTCAGCCGCAGTGCCGGTGCGAAAACAGACGCCACGCTGCGTATCGACCTGGGAGGGCTTGATTCCCCGTCGGTTAAAGAGCCTGACATCGCGCCGCGCCTTCTGCTGGATAACGCCCCGTTAAAGCTGGATCCACTGCACTGGCAGGTCACTGCGTGGCATTTAATGACGGATGACGCCACGACCATTACCGCCTTTTTGAAAAGCATTCAGGAAGGCAAAGCGCTGACCCTGAAAGGGGGAAGACAAATTATCTCCCTGGACGGGCTGAAGGCCGCTTTGCTGTTTATTGATGCCCAGCAAAAGCGCGTGGGCAGCGAAACCGCGTGGATTAAAAAAGGTGGCGAGCCGCCGTTGAGCGTGCCGCCTGCACCTGCCCTGAAAGAGGTGGCGGTCGTGAACCCCACGCCGACGCCGCTTTCCCATGATGAACTCAACGATCTGCTGGATTACGGCAGCTGGCGGATGAACAACAGCCAGTGCTCTCTTGATCCTAATCGCCGGGAAGTGCGGGTAACGGCATTAACCGACGACAAGGCGCTGTTGATGATCAGCTGTGAAGCTGGAGCCTACAACACCGTCGACCTGGCATGGCTGGTGTCACGTAAAAAGCCCTTTGCCGCCAGAAGCGTCAGGCTGCGACTGCCGTTTACGCCGTCGAGCGACAGCAGTGAAATGGAGCTGATGAATGCCAGCTTTGATGAGAAAACCCGGGAGCTGAGCACGCTGTCGTTAGGGCGGGGGATTGCGGATTGCGGCATTCAGACCCGCTGGCGTTTTGACGGCCAGCATTTTCGCCTGGTGCGGTATGCAGAAGAGCCAAGCTGCGATAACTGGCATGGGCCAGATGCCTGGCCCACGCTGTGGATCACGCGTTAATCTTTACGGAAAAAGTCGTTATACAGCATGTACAGATGCGCCGCGCTCCACGAGAAGTTAGGTGCGCCTTGCTGTGCCCCTGTCAGTGGATTGTAGTTTTCCTGAATCGGGCCGTCTGACGTGAGCCCTTTCGCATGAGTAAAGAACGCCTGCGCCAGATGCTGCGCCTGCTGGCGATAACCGTAGCGCTCCATCCCTTTTAAACCAAACCAGAACTGATCTACCCAGACGCGGCCACGCCAGTAAATATCCGGGCCGAATGCCGGGTTTGTCAGTGCGGCAGTCCCGAGCGGCACGTAAGTATTGAACTCCTTCTCATCCAGCATCACTTTCACTACGGCATCAGCATGTTGCTGCGTTGCCGCGCCGTTAAACAGCGGTGACCAGCCTTCCGGCCCTTTACCACGCTCGACGATAGGTTTCCCCGCGCAGCCGTTTGCCAGCGGTTTGTCTTCGATACGAATGTCATAGTAAAAGCCGCTGGCGGCGTCGAACATGCAGGTATTGATATAGTTCGCGAGCTTATCTGCCAGCTGGCGATAGTGAGTTGCGTCCTGGGTTTTGCCAAGCACGGTCGCCATTTGCGCCAGATAGTGATTGTCGCTGTACATATAGCTCGCTTGATCGACCGACTCCTGCAACAGGGAATAGCCCAGCAGTGTCCCTTCTTTACTGCGGTTCTCTGCGAATTTCACCGTCCAGTCGCTGCGTTTCCCGCCGTTTTTCACGTACGCATCCAGCTGTTCTTTATCAATAAAGCCGAACACGGCGGCGTCATCGCGTCCTGATTCCCAGGAAGCGGCCACTTGCGCCGGAATTTCAAGGCTGTCGTAATGCCCGTTGCTGACCACGTTTTCGTACTTATCGAGGCCAGAAAGCGACTCTTCTTTCTGGCCTTTTTTGACCATAAACAGCATCTCGCCGCCGGGCGTGTTATGGGCTTTGTCCCTGGTTGCGCCATATTCCGGCACACCGTTGCCGTTATGATCACGGTTACGCAGCCACCAGTCATGATACGCCGTCAGTTTTGGGTACATCTCGGCAAGCCAGGTTTTGTCGTGAGTGACGTTGTAAACCTCCATCACTGACCATGCCGCCAGGCTCGGTTTGGTGTTGCGTTCGTTCCAGTTACCGCCATCGCCGCCGCGTTCCGGGCTCAGGTTCCAGGCAATAAGGTCGGGCACAAAACCGGCGTCCTGCGGGCGTACCGGATCGTCGGGTTTGATTTGCCAGGAGAAGACCGCACGGATGTTCTCTTTGGCAATGTCTGGGTTGAAGTGCGACATGGCAAAGGCCTGCTTCCAGGTATCCCACGGCCAGGTCTGGTTGCCAGAAAACCAGCGCCCGGTCACGGACGGCGTAACCGTGTTGTAGCGCACTGCACCGCCCGGTGAGCGCCAGTTGCCGTTGAGGGTTTCAATAGCTTTTACCGCCACGCGAGTCTGCTCCTGCGTGGCGTTCGGATTGCTTAATCCTTTGCGCAGATACTCTTCCCAGCGCGTTTTTGAGGCGCTCATAAAGACGGCGGGGCGCGCCAGAATATCGCGGATTTGCGGCTGTTCACGTTTTGCTTCATCGGCATTCAGCAGATGGGAATAGGTGGTGTAGAGCGTGGTGCTGCCGGAAATGTGTGCCTTGCTGATAAAGCGGTGGCCATCCACGCTGGTCTGTGTGGCTATCGATTTATGGATCTGATATTCCGAACTGCCGGAGGTCAGCAGATCCCAGGTTGAACGCACTTTGCCGAAGGTGACTTTCAGCCCATCGCGGGTCGGGACAATCTGGCGCTGATAATCCGGGAACGCACCGTCGATGGTTTTATCTGAGAGTGGCTTGCCACTTTTGGCTTCCAGTTTTTCCAGCAGTTCGCCGTCCCACACCAGGTCGAGTGGGGTGCTGCTGGTAATTCGGGTTTCCAGCAGCGAGGTACGCGAAGAGGCGAAGCGCAGCGTCATCTCAATCTGCACGTCTTTGGCGGTGAGCTTTTGCACCAGCGCGCCGGGGAGACTGTAAGCCTCAAGCGTAAAGTCCACTTTCTTGCCGTTTTGCCAGACGGTCAGGCGGTCAAAATTGGTCGCCATAAAATTGATGTACTCTTCGGTGAGCAGCGCGACGCCGGGAAATCCCCCCTGGGTCTGCGGCCCGTCCGGCAACAGATGACCATGCCAGGCACCCAAATCGAAAAAGGGGTTAAAACGCTGGTGGTCATCATCATCGAAATCGTGCATGTATGCCGGCGCGCCGGTACGGTTTATGACATTTTTAAACGCGTCAGCCGTGGCGGCGTGTGCGGAGAAACTCAACGCGAGCACGCAGGCCAGCGGGGTCAGACAGGTCGATATTTTCATTGGCGGTGGTTCTCTTTTTACCAGTAGAAATATTGCATCAGGAAGACCCGGTCACTCGGATCGCCTGAGGCATTTTTCATATAGAAGCGGCTATCGGCAGCGGTGGCGAAGCGCCCGCCGCCGTATTCGTACCAGATACCAAACTGCATAAACGACGTAGTTTCGTCGGCCGCGTTGTCCGGGCGATGCCGGGCGTAGCTGTAGGCAGTGGAGAGATAGACACCCTTAAGCGCCTCTACCATGGCGCTGACCATGTACCCCGATTCCGTACCGGAGGTGTCCTTGCCGCTGGCGCGCCCGGTATGGTGCCAGGCGCGAGCGGCCAGGTTCGGGGACAAAATGCCGGTCAGAAAGAGCTGGCCGGTGCCATCGGTAAGTTCCAGTCCATTCATCCAGGTGACGTCTTTAACGATGTCATACTGGATATAGCCGTTCGCCATTGCCGGGTAGGTGTACTTATCGTCATAGCGATCGTATTTGCCAAAATGCAGCCAGGCCTTGCTTTCGTCATGGTGCCCCGCAGGCGTGGCGGTCACGCTGTAGCGCAGGTTACCCGAACGATTCTGCACCTTGAGGGCGTACATGATGTCGCGCGTATTGGGGATCACATACCCCATGTCCGGCGTGAAGTCGCCCCACCATTGCAGGTCATCAAGCGAGGAGTCCTGCCGCACGCTGAGCATGATTTCGGTGTCGTTATCGGTTTTATAACCGCCGTATAAACGGTTAAGCCCGCCTTCAAAACCGCCCCAGCTGTGATCGGGGACCCAGGCATTGCCCTGGCTGTCGGCCTGCACCGTCCAGCCTTCGCCGTAAATCAGCCCAAACCAATTGCCCTGTTTTATTTCCAGACCGCCCTCAATATAGGTCCCGTCGCTGTATTTGTGTTTTTCCTTGCCTTCCAGATCCATATATCCGCCGACACCCAGCTCGCCATAAAAGCGGTATGACGGAGAACTTATCTGCGGTGTTTTCGTGTCATCGTGCTCTGCCGGCCGCGCGTCCTCTGCGGCAAATGACGGGCAGCAGAAAGAGAGGGCAGCGAGTGCCCCAGCATAATTTGCTTTAATTTTCATAAACTCATCCCAAAGAAATAAAATCCCTGCCTGCTGTATCAGGTAATATTTGAGGCGGGTGATGCTTCAACTTCTTGTTGTTCTTTTGATAATCCCTTTACGTATTTACTGTATTTCCACCAGGCAAAGCCGAGGAATAAAACAATACCGCCGACGTTATAGAAAATAATGGTCAGAATATTGCCGCCGGTCGGGAAGGTTGAGGCAACAAAGCCGATGGCGAAAATAACAATCAGCATCGACACCACCACCATGCCCGTGGTACGTGACCCCATTTTGAAATCGCGCGGCAGATGATCGAGCTTACGCCGCAGGTTCAGGTACGCCAGCATGATGAACAGCGGTGGCAGCATAGAGGCTGCGGCGGTCATATTAATGACGGTGTTCATCAGATCCTGCGCGGTATTCGAGCCCATAGTCGGGATAATCATCAGCGGGATGACAATCAGAAATTGTATCCAGGCCGCGCGAGCCGGTACGCCGTTCTGGTTCAGGGCCACGGTTTTCGGGCCAAAAATCCCGGTTGGAATTTCAGAGAAGAAGATTTTTACCGGCGTGGCAGTCCACATCAGCAGCGAGCCAAACATCGCAGTAAAGGAGACCAGGCCCACAAAACGGTTCATCAGCACTTCAGGCAGACCAAACCAGACCGCCAGGCCGTGAAACACCTGCACTGAACCACCGGTAAATTTCAGCTCTTTGCTGCTGATAAAGACGTTAATCAGCACAGAAGTGATGGAGTACAGTACGCCGATAAAGATCCCCGCCAGGATGATGACCTTAACGAAAGATTTTGAGCCGCCCTTCACGTCGTTAACGTATACCGCAACGGACTCAGCGCCCCCGGCGGCCATAAAGATCCAGGTGGTAATGCCGAGGAATGCCCAGTTGAAATGGGGAATCATCGCATCGACGGTAATCGGATCGGCAGGCTGCACGCCGCCCATCAGCGCCGCACCGGCCAGCAGGATATAGGAGAGCGTCAGCAACAACATCAGCGTGGAGGTCACAGAGGTAATAGGCCCCAGCATTTTCGCCCCGTTAGTGGACACCCAGGTTGAGAAGGCGAAGAGCACCATGCTCAGTACCGTGGTGGCAAACGGCGTAAGAATGTACTCATAGCCCAGAAAGGCGTAAGAGGCGTAAGCGATAACGCGCGGTAATAATGAGGTGAAAAAGAACAGGTTAACAAACCAGTAGGTGTAGGCGGTGATAAATGCCCAGCGTCCGCCAAGCGAACTTTTCACCCAGGCATACACCCCGGCTTCGGAGTTTTTATTCAGCGACACAAACTCCGCGATGATTAAACAAAACGGAATGAAGTAGAACAGCGTGGCTAAAAAGAACATCGGAGCCGAGGCGAGCCCCAGTTCGATATTATTGTTGATAACGTTGTTAAAACTAAAAACGGCGGCAAACGTCAGCGACAGCAGGCCGAATTTGCCGATGGTATTGCGCTTGGTTGTTTCAGACATAACGTTTCTCCGGGTACGAGGAGGATAGCGGTGCTGCATTGGCACCGCTCGTGTTTTTTATTTGTTATGGAAGTAACCGTCTTCAATGGTCACATTGAGGACGACTTTTTTAACTGGCTCTTCACTGATGAAGCGGTAGGCTTCATGGTTTTCACAGATAACGAGTTGTCCCTCGTGCACCTGTTGGGTCTTGCCGACACCTTTCAGATACTCGCGGTCAGTGTCGTCGCGATAGCATTCAACGGGCTGAAGTTCCTGCCGGGGGGCATACTCAATCTTTTGTCTCCCTTGCAGGTAGTAATGCACCTCGAAATAGCGGCGATGCCTTACGAATAATGCGTCAGTGGTGGTATCGCGGGTCACACGGTAGGCCAGCGAATCCCCAATCGAGTGGGCAACGCCTGCCGGGATGTTGTCGATGTTATTAATGGCTTCCACGCAGCGTTGCCATTTGCGGCCTGCGCGATAAAGCTGCTTAAACTGTTCCAGGCTATCGAGAACGATCATTGGTCTGCCTCGTTGTGCGAATTCGTCGAAAAGAAACCTGCGCCAAACTGATGCTGCGCCAGGGCGCGTGATGCGGTTTGCCCGCCCTCCAGCGGCAGCAGGGTAAATCCGTAGCTAAACGGCCTGAACCAGACGCGCCAGGAGTCCAGCACTTCACTGCCCCAGGAGTTTGAGCCTAGCCCCAACAGCTGGTGGTCAAGATTCAGGGTGATGTCTTCGCTACGTTGCAGTTCATTGCAGTGCTGTGCCGCGTGAATGTTCTCCGGGGTGTAGTGCCACGCGCTAAAGTGAATAGGCTGCTCGGGAACCACCAGCACTCCGCTGCCCTGACGGTTCGCCAGGGATGTCCAGCGCACCTGCTGTCGGTTGCCGTTGTTCTGCGGGAAGGGATAATTTTCAAACATCTCATCCACCGTGGCGTGCCACAGATCGATGGTGCTGGCCTGCTGGCTGTCCGGGTAGTTTTCGCCCGGCCCACGGCCATACCAGGTTACCTGGTCGAATTCCCCGTTGATGCCGAGGGTGACGCCGATGCACGGAATAATGTGCGGGTAGTCACCGTAGCGCTCCCCGCTCAGCTCGACGTTGATCTGCCCGTCAGCCGCAACCCGCCAGCGGTAGGTGCAGCGCATCCCAAAATCGAACACCGGTGGCGCAATCAACGTGCGGGTAGTTATCACCACCTCGCTGTCGCAGGTGTCTACCTCAAAGCCGCGAAGATGCTCCTGTAAGATGTGCAAATGGTTGGGCTGCCACAGTCCTTCGTACTCTTGTTTGTGGTTATCAATCATCGGCTTGAAGAAATTAATCTTCGGTTCGCGGGTCAGTTTTTCTTCCCCGTTTACCTGCCAGGCGCTGAGCTTTCCGGTCAGTTTTGAGAAGCTCACGCGGAAGTTGTGGCCGGTAACCGTGCAGCTCAGACGATCCTCTTTAAACGTCAGCGGGGTGGCGTTGCGGTCGATAAATGGCGTTGCGTTGGCGGTACGCGCTTTTAGCGGGAACTGGTAGGTAGCGATTTCATGCCCGGCCTCGCTGTAAAGCGTGCGGCTGTTCTTGCGAACGTGAACGGTGAGAAAAGCTTCCCGTTCATCCAGCGCCGGCAAGGTGACCGCCAGGGTGTGCGTGCTGTTCGGGGCAATCCCGGCCAGGCTCAGCTGCTGGCTGTGCAGCGTTTCTCCCTCTGCGCGCACCTCGAGATGCAGGCTGTAGTCATCCAGGGTGGTGAACCACAGTCTGTTTTCAACCCGCAGCGCGCCGTTGTGCCATGCCAGTTTCACCGGTGCGATAACCTGTTTGTACTCGCGAAGGCCCGGCCCCGGGGATTGATCTGAATAGATAAGCCCATCGAGGCAGAAATTGTAGTTGTTTGGGTAATCGCCGAAGTCACCGCCGTAGGCGTAGAACGTCCTGCCATTGGCATCGGTTGCCTGAATACCGTGGTCGCACCACTCCCAGACATAGTGCCCCTGAATACAATCGTGGCGATCGAACACGTTCTGGTATTCGGTCAACCCGCCAGGACCGTTCCCCATCGCATGTGCGTATTCGCAGATGATGCGGGGTTTCGGGTGCGGGAATTCGCCAAACAGATTCATCAGCGGCACGCGGGTATACATGGTGGAAATAATATCCACCACTTCGGCATCGCGATCTTCTTCGTAGTGAAGCAGGCGGGTATCGTCCAGTGCTTTCGCCGCACGCGCCATCGCGCGGATATTACAGCCGTAGCCGGATTCGTTGCCGAGTGACCAGATGATGACGGACGGATGGTTTTTCTGGGCGTGGATGTGGCGTACGATGCGCTCGACGTAAACATGCTCCCACACCGGATCGTCGGTGATGCGGCTCAAATCGCCTACGTTGGCAAAGCCGTGGGATTCAACATCCGTTTCTGCCATTACAAACAGGCCATAGATATCGCACAGCTCGTAGAAGCGCGGATCGTTCGGGTAGTGGGCAGTTCGCACCGAGTTGATGTTGTGTTGCTTCATCAGGACGATATCGCGCTCGACGCGATCCATCCCCACGGCACGGCCTTTGAGGTGATCGTTGTCATGGCGGTTGACGCCGTGCAGCTTCAGGTAATGGTTGTTGACGTAGAACAGGCCATTTCGCACGGTGATATCACGAAAACCAATGCGCTGAGGGATCACTTCCCGCGTCTGCCCCTGTTCATCTTTTAGCGTGATAACCAGGTGATACAGGTACGGTGATTCTGCTGACCACTGCTGCGGCTGCTTAACTGCGATGCTAAATCCAGTTTCCGCCGTATGGGTGAGTGCAAGTCTGCGGGTTGCGCCCTGGTGCAAGACCACGTCACCGTCATAGAGAGCATATTCCAGCGACACATTAACCGGCTGTGTGGCCAGGTTTTCCAGCACAAGCTGGCAGGCGAGGGTTGCATCCTGGTAGTTTTCATCAAACGTGGTTTTGACCGTGAAGTCCTGCACGTGGGCCTGATTTTTGCCGACCAGATAGACGTCGCGGAAAATACCCGCCGTCCACCACATATCTTGATCTTCAATGTAGGTTGAGTCTGCCCACTGCATGACGCGCACGCACAGCAGGTTTTGCCCGGTCACCACCGCATCGCTGATATCGAACTCGGCGGTTAGCCGGCTGCCTTTGCTAAAGCCGATATAACGGCCATTAACGTAAACCTCGAAATAGGTTTCTACGCCGTCGAACTTAATCAGGGTCTGTTTGTTCTGCCAGCCGTCAGACAGGGTGAAAAAGCGCTGATAGGCTCCGGTGGGGTTATCGCTGGGCACCCAGGGCACATCAACCGGGAAGGGGAATCCTTCATCGGTATATTGCAGGTGGCCGTGACCTTCCATCTGCCACATGGCTGGCACGGCGATAGCGCCCCAGTCGGCCATATATTCAGAAGTGAAGTTTTCAGGTACCAGCAGCGGGTTGGTGAAAAAGCGAAAATTCCACTGGCCGCTTAATGACAAAAAGTGGCTACTGGCTTCGCGGGCAAAGGTTCGCGCCTGTGCAACATCGTCATACGAAAAGAAGTACGCACGCGGCGCAAGCCGGTTCTCATGCGTGATTTGAATATTTTCCCAGCGATTCATGTTATCTCCCTGTGGGGTAAAACATCATTGCTGAGTATTTTAGTAAAAGTTTTACTAAATAAAATCAGTAAAACCTATTTGCTTTAACTCGATCACGAAATAAATCTCTGCCGGGAGAACCCGGCAGTGTGTGGGGCAGGACGAAAAGTGGGGAGTTAGCGCGTGGTGCCGCGCAGTTTGAGCACGCTGGGAACAAAGACCTGAAGCGGCAGGGCGCGGCCATCGCGGGATTTTTCCAGCAGCAGGTTTACGCCCTGGCTGCCCATCATTTCGGAATGAATGCGCACGGTGGAAAGCGGTGGGAAGGTAAAGCGGGCGGTCGGGATATCGTTGACGCTAATGAGCGAAATATCCTGCGGGATAGCCAGCCCTTTCTCATGTATGGCCCGCAAAACCCCAATGGCAATAGAGTCTGACGCCACAAACAGCGCAGAAGGCCAGCTTGCCTGTGAGAGCATTTTTTTCGCCAGCTCGTAGCCAGAGGAACTGGAAAATCCGCCGCGCCAGATATCGTCTTCAGACACTACGTTCTTGAGACGCCCGTATTCAACGAATGCAGCTTCACGAATATCTGCTTTACCGGGCTCATCTTCGCCGCCAATAAACCCAATACGCTCAACGCCTTGCTGGATAAAAAAATCGACAATTTGCTTGCTGATACGCGAAAGATCGATATCAACCGCATCGTACTCGCTACCCGGCTCGTGAAAATCAATAAAGCAGACGTTGTCGCTCAGCGCGGTGGCGGCACGGCGTACGGCGGGGGAGGGTTTACCGACAATCAGCACGCCGGTGAGTTTTTTCGTCTCTGGTAGCGTGGCATTGGCGTAGCAATTAGAGAGCTCAACGCCGAGCTTTTCACACTGAGTTTCGATGCCGTGGCGAATAGCAAGGTAGTAAGGATCGTTGATTTCCAGCTCTTGCTGATAGCTGTAAAGCGCCAGAATATGCTGCTGTCCCACGGCTCCCGACTGCATCTTGCGGGAGGTGCTGCTTTTGTATTCCAGCTTTTCGGCAATCTCCAGAATACGGTGTTTAGTCTCTTCTTTTACATTAAGCGTTGGGTCGTCGTTTAATACCCGGGATACCGTCGCCAGCGAGACACCCGCTTCTGTTGCAATATCTTTGAGCGTTGCCATGTTTGTCCTTTTTCCCCACGTGATGTGCCCATTGTAAAGGATGCGTTCGCACATGCATCCGTTTTTAGTAAATATCCAACCTGTTGTTGATCGTAAATACCGTGCTAGTATTTAGTAAAATTTTACCCAGGAGGAAATATGGAAACGGTAGCATACGATGATTTTGCAAAGCTTGAGATCCGCGTAGGGACCATAATCGACGTTAAACGCCATGCTAACGCCGATAAACTCTACATCGCGCAGATAGAGGTGGGCGGTAAAACGCTGCAAACTGTCACCAGCCTGGTGCCGTATTACCGGGAAGAAGAGTTGATGGGGAAAACGGTCGTGGTGTTGTGCAACCTGGCGAAAGCCAAAATGCGCGGTGAAACGTCCGAATGCATGTTGCTGTGCGCGGAAACCGATGACGCCAGCGAGAGCGTGTTACTGACGCCGGAGCGGGTGATGCCGGCAGGGGTAAGAGTGGTTTGAAAAAAGCCGGGTGGCGGCTACGCCTTACCCGGCCTGCATGGTTTGTGCGTTAAATAATGCTCAACGCTTTCTCCACCACGTTCTCAACGGTAAAGCCGAAATACGGGAACAGTTTGTCGGCCGGGGCCGATTCGCCATAGCCGTGCATCCCGACAATCGCGCCTTTCAGCCCGACATATTTGTACCAGTAGTCGGCGATCCCGGCCTCGACGGCCACGCGGGCGGCCACATTCGATGGCAGAACCGATTCGCGGTATGCCTCATCCTGGGCATCAAAAATATCCGTGGAGGGCAGGGAAACCACGCGCACCGCATGTCCTTCGGCGGTCAGTTTCTCTGCGGCTTTAACCGTGATTTCAATTTCTGAGCCGGTCGCAATCAGAATAACATCAGGCTTGCCGCCGCTGTCTTTCAGGATGTACCCGCCGCGCGCGATGTTTTTCACCTGCTCTGGCGTACGCTCAATTTGTGCCAGATTCTGCCGTGACAAAATCAGCGCGGTTGGTCCGTTGTGGCGCTCCACAGCCAGCTTCCAGCCCACCGCCGCTTCAACCTGATCGCACGGACGCCAGGTACTGAAGTTTGGCGTCAGGCGCAGGCTTGCCAGTTGCTCGACCGCCTGGTGCGTTGGCCCGTCTTCGCCAAGCCCGATGGAATCATGGGTGTAGACCATGATCTGACGCGCCTTCATCAGCGCCGCCATACGCGCCGCGTTGCGGGCATACTCCACAAACATCAGGAAGGTGGCGGTGTAGGGCACAAATCCGCCGTGATGTGCGATGCCGTTGGCAATTGCGGTCATCCCGAACTCACGTACGCCGTAGTGAATGTAATTTCCGGAGATGTCTTCTTTCAGCGATTTAGAGCCCGACCAGATAGTCAGGTTACTGGGTGCCAGATCCGCAGAGCCGCCAAGCAGTTCCGGCAGAATGGGGCCAATGGCGTTGAGGGTGTTTTGCGATGCTTTACGGGTGGCAATTTTAGCCGGGTTAGATTGCAGATTTTCAATTAATGCCTGGGTTTTTGCTTCCCAGTCGTCCGGTAACCCGCCACTCATGCGGCGGGAAAACTCGCGGGCCAGGTCCGGGTGTGCCTGCTTATAGGCGGCAAATTTGTCGTTCCAGGCGTGCTGCTCTTTTTCACCTGCTTCACGGGCATCCCAGGCCTTGTAGATTTCTTTTGGAATGTCGAATGCCGGGTATTTCCAGCCCAGTTTTTGCCGGGTAAGGGCCACTTCCTCTTCGCCCAGCGCCGCGCCGTGCGCTTCTTCTTTCCCGGCTTTATTCGGGGAGCCGAAACCAATAATCGTGCGGCAGATAATCAGCGACGGTTTATCCTTCACGCTCTGGGCTTCGAGGATCGCTTTTTTCACCGCCTCAGGATCGTGGCCGTCAATTTCATGTACCACATGCCAGTGGTATGCCTCGAAGCGTTTTGCCGTGTCGTCGGTAAACCAGCCTTCGGTTTCGCCGTCGATAGAAATGCCGTTGTGATCGTAAAAGCCGATCAGCTTGCCAAGACCCAAGGTGCCCGCCAGCGAACAGGCTTCATGCGAGATGCCTTCCATCAGACAGCCGTCGCCCATAAACACCCAGGTGTAGTGATCGACAATGTCATGCCCTGGCTGATTGAACTGCGCGCCCAGCGTGCGTTCCGCGATGGCCATTCCCACGGCATTCGCCAGCCCCTGCCCGAGTGGGCCGGTGGTGGTTTCCACGCCTGGCGTATAACCAATTTCCGGATGTCCTGGCGTTTTCGAGTGCAGCTGGCGGAAGTTTTTCAACTCTTCGAGTGGCAGGTTGTAGCCGGACAAATGCAGCAGGCTGTAGAGCAGCATAGACGCGTGGCCGTTGGAGAGAATAAAGCGGTCTCTGTCGGCCCAGGTGGGGTCATTGGGGTTGTGTTTGAGAAAGTCATTCCACAACACTTCGGCAATATCTGCCATGCCCATAGGGGCGCCAGGGTGGCCGGAATTGGCTTTTTGCACGGCATCCATGCTGAGGGCGCGTATGGCATTGGCGAGCTCTTTACGGGACATAATTCACTCCATGGCAAGGTTAAAGTTTGGCGGCGAGCAGATCTTCAAGTTTGCGCTGGTCAACGGCGAACAGACGGATGCCTTCCGCCAGCTTGTCGACGGCCATTGCGTCCTGATTGTGCTCCCAGCGGAAGTCCGCTTCCGTCATTGCTTTTGGTTTCGGTAACAGGGTTGATGTCGGTATCAGCTTACGGACGACGGGTTCTTCTTTTTCCTGAAGCTCTTTTAGCAGAGCCGGAGAAATGGTCAGGCGGTCGCAGCCTGCCAGCGCGAGGATCTGCTCGGTGCGGCGGAAACTGGCGCCCATAACAATGGTTTCGTAGCGGTGTTGTTTGAAGTAGTCGTAGATATTACGCACGGACTTCACGCCGGGGTCTTCCTCAACGATGTACGGATCCATGGGCTGTCTGGACTGATACCAGTCGTAGATGCGCCCGACAAACGGCGAGACCAGAAATACACCGGCCTCAGCGCAGGCACGCGCCTGAGCAAAGGAAAAGAGCAGCGTCAGGTTGCAGTTGATCCCCTCTTTTTCCAGCACTTCCGCCGCACGAATGCCTTCCCAGGTTGAGGCCAGCTTAATCAGGATGCGGGATTTATCAATGCCTTGTTCCTGATACAGCTCAACCAGCCTGCGGGCTTTGGCGATGCTTTTTTGCTGGTCAAAAGAGAGGCGCGCGTCCACCTCGGTTGAAACCCGGCCCGGGACGCTTTTCAGGATCTCCACACCGAAATTGACCGCCAGCTTGTCGCTGGCTTCGGCAACTTGCTGTTCCTGGGTTTTACCGCGCTGCTTGCCGTAGGTGATGGCGTCATCGATCAGGTGGCTGTAATGCGCAAGCCCGGCTGCTTTTAGCAGCAGTGAAGGGTTGGTGGTCGCATCTTCAGGCTGATAATGGCGAATAGATTCAATATCACCACTGTCGGCGACGACGGTGGTGAATTGTTTGATGCCGTCTAATTGGTTCATTGAAAATTACTCCTTTGGAATAAAAGAGTTAGATGAGTGCGTTAGTTCACACTTCTGCGAAATACGAGAGGTACTTAACAAAAAAGCATAGCAGACGAGGGAGGCATTGCTTTCTGCGACGGGTAACATGGTCGTTATAAATTGATAACAATTTTTGCTTTCTGATGGCGAGAGTTTGGCAGCCTTCAAAGTTTGTCGCGCCTGCATTGGCGATACTAGCCGGCATTCCTGGGTGAGCATCAGGAGAGTTATTACGCCACCCTTTATGAACGATACGTGAAAGGAACGATAAGATGGACGATCAGTTAAAACAGAGTGCCCTCGATTTTCATGAGTTTCCTGTTCCGGGCAAAATCCAGGTTTCCCCTACCAAACCGCTGGCGACCCAGCGTGATCTGGCGCTGGCTTATTCGCCAGGCGTTGCCGCGCCATGCCTTGAAATCGAAAAAGATCCGCTGGCGGCCTACAAATACACTGCGCGCGGTAACCTGGTTGCCGTAATCTCTAACGGCACGGCGGTGCTGGGCTTAGGTAACATCGGCGCGCTGGCCGGTAAGCCGGTCATGGAAGGTAAAGGGGTGCTGTTCAAGAAATTCGCCGGTATCGACGTGTTCGATATCGAAGTCGATGAGCTCGACCCCGATAAATTTATCAACGTGGTGGCGGCACTTGAACCAACGTTTGGCGGTATCAATCTGGAAGACATCAAAGCGCCGGAATGTTTCTACATTGAGCAGAAACTGCGTGAACGTATGAACATTCCTGTGTTCCACGATGACCAGCACGGTACGGCGATTATCAGCACCGCGGCCATTCTGAACGGCCTGCGGGTGGTGGAAAAAAATCTTTCTGACGTACGCATGGTGGTGTCCGGTGCGGGTGCTGCAGCCATTGCCTGTATGAACCTGCTGGTGGCGCTGGGGATGCAGAAGCACAATATTGTGGTCTGTGACTCTAAAGGCGTTATCTACAAAAACCGTGAACCAAACATGGTAGAAACCAAAGCGGCCTACGCGGTGGAAGACGATGGTAAACGCACCCTGGACGATGTGATCGACGGTGCGGATATCTTCCTTGGCTGTTCTGGCCCGAAAGTGCTGACCCAGGAGATGGTGCAGAAGATGGCGCGCGCGCCAATGATCCTGGCCCTGGCTAACCCTGAACCGGAAATTCTGCCGCCGCTGGCGAAAGCGGTGCGTGAAGATGCCATTATCTGTACCGGGCGCTCTGACTACCCGAACCAGGTGAACAACGTGCTGTGTTTCCCGTTCATCTTCCGTGGTGCGCTGGATGTGGGCGCAACGGCGATTAACGAAGAGATGAAACTGGCGGCCGTTCGCGCGATTGCCGAGCTGGCTCACGCTGAGCAGAGCGAAGTGGTGGCTTCCGCTTATGGCGACCAGGATCTGAGCTTCGGCCCGGATTACATCATTCCAAAACCGTTCGACCCGCGCCTGATTGTTAAAATCGCTCCTGCCGTGGCGAAAGCGGCGATGGATTCCGGTGTGGCAACGCGTCCGATTAAGGATTTCGATGCTTACGTCGATAAGCTCACTGAGTTTGTCTACAAAACCAACCTGTTCATGAAACCTATCTTCTCTCAGGCACGTGCGGATGCGAAACGCGTGGTGCTGGCCGAAGGGGAAGAGGCGCGCGTGCTGCACGCCACGCAGGAGCTGATCTCACTGGGGCTGGCGAAGCCAATCCTGATTGGTCGCCCGAGCGTTATCGAAATGCGTATTCAGAAACTGGGTCTGCAAATCAAGCCAGGTGTGGATTTTGAAATCGTAAACAACGAATCCGATCCGCGCTTTAAAGAGTACTGGAACGAGTACTATGCCATCATGAAGCGCCGCGGCATCACCCAGGAGCAGGCGCAACGGGCGGTTATCAGCAATACGACGGTGATCGGGGCTATCATGGTGCATCGCGGTGAGGCCGACGCGCTTATCTGCGGTACGATCGGTGATTACCACGAGCATTTCAGCGTCGTGCAGGAGATCTTCGGTTATCGCGAAGGGGTACACACCGCCGGGGCGATGAACGCGCTGTTGCTGCCAAGCGGTAACACCTTTATTGCCGATACCTACGTCAACGACGATCCAACCCCGGAACAGCTGGCGGAGATCACCGTGATGGCGGCTGAAACCGTACGCCGCTTTGGCATTGAGCCAAAAGTGGCGCTGCTGTCGCACTCCAACTTTGGTTCATCTAAATCCCCGGCGGCCTGCAAAATGCGCCAGACACTGGAGCTGGTGCGCGAGCGTGCGCCGGAGCTGATGATTGATGGTGAGATGCATGGCGATGCAGCGCTGGTGGAGAGTATTCGTAACGAGCGGATGCCGGACAGCCCGCTGAAAGGCTCGGCAAACGTGCTGATTATGCCAAACGTGGAAGCGGCGCGAATCAGCTACAACCTGCTGCGCGTGTCCAGCTCTGAAGGGGTGACCGTGGGGCCGGTACTGATGGGCGTGGCGAAACCGGTGCATGTGTTAACACCGATTGCGTCCGTGCGTCGTATTGTGAACATGGTGGCGCTGGCGGTGGTTGAGGCGCAGACGCAGCCTCTGTAATTGTGGTGTGTCGGGTGGCGCGTTCGCTTACCCGACCTACAAAGCTTGCAGGCCGGATGAACTTAGCGCCATCCGGCTTACACCCAGTCCCGAACCTGAATAAACTCACGCAAGGCGGCCTCCGGGCTGCCTTCTTTTGGCTCAAAGCTGTACTCCCAGCGCACCAGCGGCGGCATCGACATTAAAATCGACTCCGTGCGTCCGCCCGTTTGCAGGCCAAACAGCGTACCGCGATCCCAGACCAGGTTGAATTCCACATAGCGCCCGCGCCGATAGAGCTGGAACTCGCGTTCGCGTACGCCGTAGTCGGTGTTTTTGCGGCGTTCGACAATCGGCAGATAGGCATCGGTATAACCCTGGCCGACAGCCTGCATAAAGCGGAATGCGGTGTCAAAATCAGGCGTGTTCAGATCGTCAAAGAACAACCCGCCAATGCCGCGCTGCTCGTCGCGATGCTTGATGTAGAAGTAGTCATCGCACCACTTTTTGTATTTCGGGTAAACGTCTTCGCCAAACGGCAGGCACAGGTCGCGTGCGGTGGTGTGCCAGTGTACGGCATCCTCTTCAAAACCGTAGAATGGTGTTAAGTCGAAACCACCGCCAAACCACCACACCGGGTCGGCACCGGGTTTTTCGGCAATGAAAAAGCGCACGTTAGCGTGGCTGGTCGGGACAAAGGGGTTAAGCGGATGCACTACCAGAGAAACGCCCATCGCTTCAAAGCTGCGGCCTGCCAGTTCAGGACGATGCGCTGTGGCAGAAGCGGGCATAGCATCTCCGTGAACGTGAGAAAAATTGACGCCCGCCTGTTCAAAGATGCTGCCGTTACGCAGCACGCGGCTGCGCCCGCCGCCACCGGCTTCTCGCTGCCAGTTATCTTCCTGAAATTCACCGCCGTCAACGGCAGCCAGTTTCTGGCAAATCTCATCCTGCAAGTGCAGCAGAAATTCTTTTACCCGCTCAGCATTGGGTTTCATTAACGTTTCCTGGAGTGCGCTTTCTGGTTATCGAACCAGTTGAAATAACTGATGATCCCGGAGGCGATCGCGTTGGCGATTTTCTGGCGAAACGCCGTGGTGCCAAGCAGACGCTCTTCGTCCGGGTTAGTAATAAAAGATGTCTCGACCAGCACCGACGGAATTGACGGCGATTTCAGCACCACAAACGCGGCTTGTTCCGTGCCACTGCTGTGCAGACGGTGGACGGGCTTAATCTTTTTCAGAATATGCGACCCGAGCGTCAGGCTGTTTTTAATGGTGTCGGTCTGGACTAAATCGAACAGCACCTGTTGCAGCAGGTGGTCTTTGTCAGTGGTTTTTTTCCCGGCGACTTCATCCGCGCGGTTTTCGCGGTCTGAGAGGTATTTCGCCATAGCGCTACTGGCCCCACGGTTAGAGAGCGCAAACACCGACGCCCCGGCCGCAGTGGGATTAGTAAAACCGTCAGCGTGAATCGACATAAACAGATCTGCGCCGTGCTGATGGGCAATCTCTACGCGATCGTAGAGCGGGATAAAGGTGTCACCAGAGCGCGTCAGACGGGCGTCAATGCCGTTGCTGCGTAAAATTGCGCGTACATTTTTTGCAATCGCCAGTACGACATGTTTTTCTTTAGAGCCATTTTTACCGATGGCGCCGGTATCAATACCACCGTGGCCCGGGTCGAGCATGACAATGCGTTTCCCGCCCGCTTTTTTAGCTTTTGGCTTACTGTGTCCGTTACTGGTTTTCAGCGCGGTCTCTTCTTTTGCCTGCGCCTGTGAAGCGATGCCCGTTAACGTTAAGGCCGCCAGCCCCGCTTTGAGAACCTGACGACGCGATGTGAGTGCTTTTAATGGTTTGAATGTGCTCATGCGGCCTGAATTGTAAAAAATTGGGGTCCTGGTGTTATATCGTATCGCGTTTCACGATACGACAGTCCTTGTTGAGAATTGTTTTACTTTTCATTTCAATACGTGACAGAGTGACATTATGCCAAATTTTAGTGGGATTTTCGCCGGTTATTGGCTATTGACGGCGTTCGCGCCATAATCACTGTTTTTAAACCTGAAAAGGCGGTTAATACCATGGAGATACGCGTTTTTCGCCAGGAAGATTTCGAAGAGGTGGTCACCCTTTGGGAGCGCTGCGATTTGTTGCGTCCGTGGAATGATCCGGAAATGGACATTGAACGTAAGGTGAATCACGACGTCAGTCTGTTCCTGGTTGCCGAAGTGAACGGCGAAGTCGTTGGCACGGTGATGGGCGGTTACGACGGTCATCGCGGCTCAGCTTATTATCTGGGCGTGCACCCGGAATACCGCGGTCGCGGTATCGCCAATGCGCTGCTCAATCGCCTGGAAAAGAAATTGATCGCCCGAGGCTGCCCGAAAATTCAGATCATGGTGCGGGAAGATAACGACGTGGTGCTGGGCATGTATGAGCGCCTGGGTTACGAGCATTCTGATGTGCTGAGTTTAGGTAAGCGCCTGATAGAAGATGAAGAGTACTGAGATCCATCCGGCAGACTATGATGCGCAAGGGCGTGTCAGGCTGCCGTTTTTGTTCTGGTGCGTTTTGCTCTTGCAGGCACGCACCTGGGTGTTGTTTGTTATGGCCGCGGCATCACGCGGGCAGGGCGATACGCTGCTGACGCTTTTTTACCCCGATCACGACGCCTTTTGGCTGGGGTTGCTACCGGGCGTGCCGGCGGTCGTGGCGTTTCTGTGCAGTGGGCGACGCCATCTTATCCCGCGAATCTGGCAGGCGCTTCGCTGGCTGCTGATTGTGGCGCAAATTGCGCTGCTGTGCTGGCAGCCTGTACTCTGGCTCTATGGCGAGCCGCTCACCGGGCTGGGGATTGGGTTGCTGGTGGCGGATATCGTGGCGCTGATGTGGCTGTTAACTAACCCCCGTCTTCGCGCCTGTTTTACGCCTGAAAAAGATTAAGCGGCACTTTTTGCCGATGTTGCACTCCAACAAGCGTTGATTTAACAAGTAAGGACGTTTCAATGAAATCGCTGCGTTTACTTTTATGCGCTCTCCCGCTGGCATTAACCGGCTGTTCAACGCTCTCCTCAATTAACTGGTCGGCTGCTTATCCGTGGAACTGGTTTGGTTCTTCAACGGAAGTGACCGAGCAGGGCGTGGGCAAAATCACCGCGTCGACGGCGCTGGATCAGGACGCTATTCAGTCTGCGCTGAGTAGTGACTATCGCTTGCGTAGCGGTATGAAAACGGAAAATGGCACCATCGTGCATTATTTCGAAGCGCTGAAAGGCGACACGCTGGCGCTGGTGATTAACGGCGATAAAGGTACGGTAAACCGGGTTGCGGTAATGGACGAAGATATCCCGACCACAAGCGGTGTAAAAGTGGGCACACCATTTAGCGCGCTCTACAAACAGGCCTTCGGCAACTGCACCAGCGTGCCATCCGACGACAGCGTGGCGGTGGAGTGTAAAGCAGAAGGCAGCGAGCACATCAGTTACCTCTTTACCGGCACCTGGAGCGGCCCGGAAGGGTTAATGCCGTCAGACGATACGCTGAAAAACTGGAAAGTGAGCAAAATTATCTGGAAGCAGTAATTTGCGTCTGAACAAACCGACTCGCTGAAATCCAGGTATAATACCCGCCATGAATGCCACGTTGTCGTGGCATCTTTATTTCAGGAGGAGCGATGTCTCAGGTTCAGAGTGGCATTTTGCCAGAACATTGCCGCGCGGCGATTTGGATTGAAGCCAATGTAAAAGGGGATGTGGATGCCCTGCGTGCGGCCAGCAAAGTATTCGTCGATAAACTGGCTTCCTTCCAGGCCAAATTCCCTGACGCCCACCTGGGCGCCGTTGTTGCTTTCGGTAATAACGCCTGGCATCAGCTGAGCGGCGGCGAAGGGGCTGAAGAGCTGAAAGACTTTATCCCTTACGGTAAAGGTCTTGCGCCAGCGACCCAGTACGATGTGCTGATTCATATTCTCTCTTTGCGTCATGACGTGAACTTCTCTGTTGCACAGGCGGCGGTAGCAGCGTTTGGCGACAGCATCGACGTGCAGGAAGAAGTGCACGGTTTCCGTTGGGTAGAAGAGCGCGATCTGAGCGGCTTTGTCGACGGTACTGAAAACCCGGCGGGTGAAGAAACGCGCCGCGAAGTGGCGGTGATCAAAGACGGTGTGGACGCAGGCGGCAGCTATGTGTTCGTGCAGCGCTGGGAGCACAACCTCAACCAGCTTAACCGCATGAGCGTGCACGACCAGGAGATGATGATCGGTCGTACCAAAGAAGCCAACGAAGAGATCGACGGCGACGACCGTCCGGTTACGTCTCACCTGACTCGTGTTGACCTGAAAGAAGACGGTAAAGGCCTGAAAATTGTTCGCCAGAGCCTGCCGTATGGCACAGCGAGCGGCACGCATGGCCTGTACTTCTGCGCGTACTGCGCGCGTTTGTACAATATCGAACAGCAACTACTGAGCATGTTTGGTGATACCGACGGCAAGCGCGATGCGATGCTGCGTTTCACCAAACCGGTGACTGGTGGTTACTACTTCGCTCCGTCCGTGGAGCGTCTGCTGGCGCTGTAATTGCCTTTCTCCCTCTCCCGCCGGGAGAGGGGATTTCCCCTTATTCTCTTTTCTGCTTGTAAATCACCAAACGGTATATAAAACCGTTACTCCTTTCGTACTCGTTATAAATATTATGACCATTAGATAGTCATCACATTTATAAGGGTGCTCAATGGCCGTTACTGTACTGAAAAAAGGAACTCTGGCGCTGGCAGGTTTACTGCTGGTGGCACAGGCGCAGGCAACTGAGCTGTTGAACAGTTCTTATGATGTGTCTCGCGAGCTGTTTGCCGCCCTGAACCCACCGTTTGAACAGCAGTGGGCGAAAGAGAACAACGGCGACAAGCTGACCATCAAACAATCTCATGCGGGCTCGTCCAAACAGGCGCTGGCGATCCTTCAGGGCCTGAAAGCGGATGTGGTGACCTATAACCAGGTGACGGACGTGCAGATCCTGCATGACAAAGGCAAGCTGCTCCCGGCGGACTGGCAGAGCCGTCTGCCGAATAACAGTTCCCCATTCTACTCCACCATGGGTTTCCTGGTGCGTAAGGGCAACCCGAAAAATATCCACGACTGGAACGACCTGGTGCGTTCTGACGTAAAACTGATTTTCCCGAATCCGAAAACCTCCGGCAACGCACGTTATACCTATCTGGCGGCGTGGGGCGCAGCGGACAAAGCTGACGGTAACGATAAAGCCAAAACCGAGCAGTTCATGACCCAGTTCCTGAAAAACGTCGAAGTGTTTGATACCGGCGGTCGCGGCGCGACCACCACCTTCGCGGAACGCGGTCTGGGCGATGTGCTGATCAGCTTTGAATCGGAAGTGAACAACATCCGTAAACAGTACGAAGCGCAGGGCTTTGAAGTTGTTATCCCGAAAACCAACATCCTGGCCGAGTTCCCGGTAGCGTGGGTGGATAAAAACGTTGCAGCCAACGGTACAGAGAAAGCGGCGAAAGCCTACCTCAATTATCTGTACAGCCCGCAGGCGCAGACTGTTATTACTGATTACTACTACCGTGTGAATAACCCGGAAGTGATGAACAAACTGAAGGACAAATTCCCGCAGACCGAACTGTTCCGCGTGGAAGACCATTTCGGCTCCTGGCCTGATGTGATGAAAACACATTTTGCCAGTGGCGGTGAGTTAGACAAATTGCTGGCGGCGGGGCATAAGTAATGTTTGCAGTATCGACTAAACGCGTGCTGCCGGGCTTTACCTTAAGCCTCGGAACCAGCCTGCTGTACGTCTGCCTGATTTTGCTTTTGCCGCTCAGCGCGCTGGTGATGCAGCTTGCGCAGATGAGCTGGGCGCAGTACTGGGAAGTGGTCACCAACCCTCAGGTGGTGGCGGCCTATAAAGTGACGCTGCTGTCAGCGTTTGTCGCCTCCATTTTTAACGGCGTGTTTGGCCTGCTGATGGCGTGGATTTTAACCCGCTACCGTTTCCCGGGCCGCACGTTGCTCGATGCGTTAATGGATTTGCCCTTTGCCCTGCCGACGGCGGTAGCCGGTTTAACCCTGGCATCGCTCTTTTCCGTGAACGGTTTTTACGGCGAATGGCTGGCGAAGTTTGATATCAAAGTGACCTACACCTGGCTTGGTATTGCCGTGGCGATGGCCTTTACCAGTATTCCGTTTGTGGTGCGTACCGTTCAGCCTGTTCTGGAAGAGTTAGGCCCGGAATACGAAGAAGCGGCAGAAACGCTGGGCGCTACGCGCTGGCAGAGCTTCCGCAAAGTGGTACTGCCAGAGCTGTCTCCGGCGCTGCTGGCGGGTGTGGCGCTGTCGTTCACCCGCAGCCTCGGTGAGTTCGGTGCGGTGATTTTTATCGCCGGGAACATCGCCTGGAAAACAGAAGTGACCTCGCTGATGATTTTTGTGCGTTTGCAGGAGTTCGATTATCCGGCGGCGAGCGCGATTGCTTCGGTGATCCTTGCGGCCTCGCTGCTGCTGTTGTACTCGATTAACACTCTGCAAAGTCGCTTTGGTCGACGTGTGGTAGGTCACTGATGGCGGAAGTTACGCAATTGAAGCGATACGATGCACCCCGTATCAACTGGGGTAAATGGTTTCTGATTGGGGCGGGCGTGCTGGTTTCCGCCTTTATTCTCGTCGTGCCGACGATTTATATCTTCGTTCAGGCGTTCAGCAAGGGGTTGATGCCTGCGCTGGAAAACCTGGCGAACCCGGATATGCTGCATGCCATCTGGCTGACCGTACTGATTGCATTGATCACCGTGCCGGTGAACCTGGTGTTCGGTACGCTGCTGGCCTGGCTGGTGACGCGCTTTAACTTCCCGGGACGTCAGCTGCTGCTGACCCTTCTGGATATCCCGTTTGCAGTGTCACCTGTGGTGGCCGGTCTGGTTTATCTGCTGTTTTACGGCTCCAATGGCCCGCTGGGTGGCTGGCTTGATGAACACAACCTGCAAGTCATGTTCGCCTGGCCGGGCATGGTGCTGGTGACGGTGTTTGTGACCTGTCCGTTTGTGGTGCGCGAGCTGGTGCCAGTGATGTTAAGCCAGGGCAGCAATGAAGACGAAGCGGCGGTACTGCTGGGCGCATCTGGCTGGCAGATGTTCCGTCGCGTCACGCTGCCAAACATTCGCTGGGCGTTGCTTTACGGCGTGGTGTTGACCAATGCCCGTGCGATTGGCGAGTTTGGCGCGGTGTCGGTGGTATCCGGCTCTATCCGCGGCGAAACCTTGTCGCTGCCGTTACAGATTGAGTTACTGCAACAGGACTACAACACCGTCGGTTCCTTTACCGCCGCAGCGTTACTGACGCTGATGGCTATTTTGACCCTGTTTTTGAAGAGTGTGGTGCAGTGGCGTTTAGAGAATCAGGAAAAACGTCAGCATCAGGAGGGAAATCATGAGCATTGAGATTGCCAATATTAAGAAGTCTTTTGGTCGCACCCAGGTGCTGAATGATATCTCGCTGGATATCCCTTCCGGACAAATGGTGGCTCTGCTGGGGCCGTCTGGTTCCGGTAAAACCACATTGCTGCGTATTATCGCCGGGCTTGAGCATCAGACCAGCGGGCACATCCGTTTCCACGGCACTGACGTGAGCCGTCTTCATGCCCGCGACCGTAAGGTTGGCTTTGTGTTCCAGCATTACGCGCTGTTCCGCCATATGACGGTGTTCGATAACATCGCTTTCGGTTTGACTGTGTTGCCGCGTCGTGAACGCCCGGATGCCGCCACCATTAAGGCGAAAGTCACCAAACTGCTGGAGATGGTACAGCTTGCCCACCTGGCAGACCGCTTCCCGGCTCAGCTGTCTGGCGGGCAGAAGCAGCGTGTCGCGCTGGCGCGTGCATTAGCTGTTGAACCGCAAATTCTGCTGCTGGATGAACCCTTCGGCGCGCTGGATGCGCAGGTGCGTAAAGAGCTGCGTCGCTGGCTGCGTCAGTTGCATGAAGAGCTGAAGTTCACCAGCGTCTTCGTGACCCACGACCAGGAAGAGGCGATGGAAGTGGCCGACCGCGTAGTGGTGATGAGCCAGGGGAACATTGAGCAGGTTGATGAACCAGAACAGCTCTGGCGTGAACCGGCGACCCGTTTTGTGCTGGAGTTTATGGGCGAAGTGAACCGCTTACAGGGCACCATTCGCGGGGGACAATTCCATGTGGGTGCGCACCGTTGGTCTCTGGGCTATACCTCTGCGCATCAGGGGCCGGTCGATCTGTTCCTGCGCCCGTGGGAAGTGGATGTGAGCCGTCGCACCAGTCTCGACTCACCGCTGCCGGTGCAGGTTCTGGAAGCTAGCCCTAAAGGTCACTACACCCAATTGGTAGTACAGCCACTGGGCTGGTACACCGAACCTCTGACTGTGGTTATGCGTGATGAAGAGCCGCCGTTCCGGGGCGAGCGTCTGTTTGTTGGCTTGCAACATGCGCGGATTTACCACGGTAATGAACGTATTGAAACGCGCGAGGATATTGCTCTGGCGGAGTCAGCCTGATAGGTTAAGGTCACGTAGTTTTGCCGGGTGGCGCTGCGCTTACCCGGCCTACAATCATGCTCTCTGTAGGCCCGGTAAGCGAAAGCGCCACCGGGCTTTTTATTGGGCAACGAGCATGAGTACATTAGAACATACCATCGGCAATACTCCTCTGGTCAAACTTCAGCGCATGGGGCCGGACAACGGCAGCGAAATCTGGGTCAAACTCGAAGGCAATAACCCGGCGGGCTCTGTCAAGGACAGAGCGGCATTGTCGATGATTGTCCAGGCGGAAAAACGCGGCGAGATTAAGCCCGGTGACGTGCTGATTGAAGCGACCAGCGGAAACACGGGGATCGCACTGGCGATGATCGCCGCGCTGAAAGGCTATCGCATGAAGCTGCTGATGCCGGACAACATGAGCCAGGAGCGCCGGGCCGCCATGCGAGCCTATGGCGCGGAGCTGATTCTGGTGACCAAAGAGCAGGGGATGGAAGGGGCGCGTGACTTAGCGCTGGAGATGGCCGAACGCGGCGAAGGAAAGCTGCTCGATCAATTCAATAACCCGGATAACCCGTACGCACACTACACCACCACCGGCCCGGAAATCTGGCAGCAAACCGACGGGCGCATCAGCCATTTTGTCTCGAGCATGGGGACTACGGGCACCATTACGGGGGTTTCCCGTTTTCTGCGTGAGCAGGCTAAACCCGTTACCATTGTTGGCCTGCAGCCGGAAGAGGGGAGCAGTATTCCCGGTATTCGCCGCTGGCCTGCTGAATACATGCCGGGGATTTTTAACGCGCAGCTTGTGGATCAGGTACTGGATATTCACCAGCGCGAGGCGGAAAATACCATGCGCGAGCTGGCTGTCCGTGAAGGTATCTTCTGCGGTGTCAGTTCTGGTGGCGCGGTAGCGGGCGCGATCCGGGTTGCACAGGCAAATCCGGGCGCAGTAGTGGTGGCGATTATTTGCGATCGCGGAGATCGTTATCTGTCTACCGGTGTCTTTGGCGAAGAGAGTTATTCGCAGGGGGCGGGGATTTAAGCATCATGGAGATGGTTTTATTTCGGGACACATCCCGGGCGCAGCAAACCGATATTGTCGCGGTGCAGTCACAGGTAGTGTACGGCAGCGTGGGTAACAGCATTGCGGTGCCGAACATCAGAACGCATCAGCTAAACGTCACCGCTATACCGACGGTCCTGTTCAGCAACACGCCGCACTACGATACCTTCTACGGCGGAGTGATCCCCGACGAGTGGTTTAGCGGCTATCTTAAAGCGCTGGAAGAGCGTGACATCCTGCGCGAGTTAAAAGCGGTTACCACCGGTTATATGGGCAGCGCCAGCCAGATTGCATTGCTGGCCCAGTGGCTCAACGCCATTAAGGTGCAGCATCCTGATTTACTGGTGTTGGTCGATCCTGTGATTGGCGATACAGATAGCGGTATCTATGTTAAGTCCGACATTCCAGACGCCTATCGTCAGCATTTGCTGCCGCTGGCGCAGGGGATCACACCAAACGTGTTTGAGCTTGAAATCTTAAGCGGTAAACCGTGCCGGACGCCTGAAAGCGCCATTGAGGCTGCGCAGGGGCTGTTGTCAGAGACCCTGAAATGGGTGGCTATCACCAGCGCCCCGGTGGCTGGCGATCCTGAAAACATTCATGTTGTGCTGGTGACCAAAGAGAGCGTAACGGTAAGCGCGCACCCGCGCGTAGAGACCGATTTGAAAGGTACAGGGGATCTGTTCTGCTCTGAACTGGTGAGCGGCATTGTCGAAGGCAAAACGGTGGCGGATGCAATTCGCCGTGCGGGCGATCGCGTCACGGACGTGATGACCTGGACGCAGTCGAAAGGGTACGACGAGCTTATCTTACCTGCATAAACAAAAATGGCGCCCGAAGGCGCCATTTTTCTGTGCGGCAAGAATTACTTCTTGATGCGGATAACCGGGGTTTCACCCACGGTAACGCTGCCAGACAGTTTGATCAGTTCTTTGATTTCGTCCATGTTGGAGATAACAACCGGAGTCAGGGTAGACTTGGCTTTCTCTTCCAGCAGAGGCAGATCGAATTCAATGACCGGGTCGCCAACTTTAACGCGCTGGCCTTCTTCCGCGATACGTTTGAAGCCTTCGCCTTTCAGTTCAACGGTGTCGATACCGAAGTGAACGAACAGTTCGATACCGCTATCAGATTCGATAGAGAACGCATGGTTGGTTTCAAAAATTTTACCGATGGTGCCGTCAACTGGAGCAACCATTTTGTTGCCAGTTGGTTTGATAGCAATGCCATCACCAACGATTTTCTCAGCAAACACTACATCCGGCACGTCTTCGATGTTGACGATCTCGCCGGAGAGCGGAGCAACAATCTCAATAGTTCCGGAGTCTTTCTTATCATCAGAAACCAGAGATTTCAGTTTATCGAACAAACCCATGATCTTCTCCTAAGCAGTAAATTGGGCCGCATCTCGTGGATTAGCAGATTGTTTTTTCTTCAATGAACTTGTTAACCAGCGTCATTAACTCGTCCGTTGTCGGTTGAGCAAGAGCTTGCTCTGCTAATACCTTCGCATCTTCGAAGTTCGTGTTACGGATAATCTTCTTAATGCGTGGGATGGAAATGGCGCTCATAGAGAATTCGTCCAGACCCATACCCAGCAACAGAAGTGTAGCACGTTCGTCGCCTGCAAGCTCACCACACATGCCAGTCCATTTACCTTCTGCATGAGAAGCATCAATAACTTGCTTAATAAGCGTCAGTACGGACGGTGACATTGGCTGGTAGAGATGTGAAATCATATCATTACCACGGTCAACTGCCAGGGTGTACTGCGTTAAATCATTGGTTCCGATACTAAAGAAATCAACTTCTTTGGCTAAATGACGCGCAATGGTCGCCGCAGCAGGTGTTTCCACCATCACGCCAACTTCGATGGTTTCATCAAAGGCTTTACCTTCGTCACGCAGTTCCTGTTTGTAGATTTCGATCTCTTTCTTCAGTGCACGCACTTCTTCAACAGAGATGATCATCGGGAACATGATGCGCAGTTTACCGAAAGCGGAAGCACGCAGGATAGCGCGAACCTGGTCACGCAGGATCTCTTTGCGATCCATGGCGATACGCACTGCACGCCAGCCCAGGAACGGGTTCTCTTCTTTCGGGAAGTTCATGTACGGCAGTTCTTTGTCGCCACCGATATCCATAGTACGGACGATAACTGCCTGAGAGCCACAGGCTTCAGCAACAGCTTTGTACGCAGCAAACTGCTCTTCTTCAGTTGGCAGCGCGTCGCGGTCCATGAACAGGAATTCAGTACGATACAGACCTACACCTTCCGCACCGTTGCGCTCAGCGCCGTCAACGTCACGTACGGTACCGATGTTTGCGCACACTTCTACCTGATGGCCGTCCAGCGTAATGGCTGGCAGGTCTTTCAGTTTAGCGAGTTCCGCTTTCTCGGTGGCAACCTGCTCCTGAACGGCACGCAGTTGCTCGATCTCTTCGTTAGTTGGGTTGACGTAAACCAGGTTGTTTACGGCATCCAGAATCAGATAGTCGTCGTTTTTCACCTGCGCAGTGACGCTACCGGTGCCCACGATGGCTGGCAGTTCCAGTGAACGCGCCATGATAGAGGTGTGGGAGGTACGTCCGCCTGCGTCAGTGATGAAACCCAGCACCTTTTTCAGGTTCAGCTGTGCGGTTTCAGACGGCGTCAGGTCAGCGGCAACCAGGATAACTTCGTCCTGAATGGAGCTCAGATCGATGATGGCCAGACCCAGGATGTTGCGCAGCAGGCGCTTACCGATGTCACGTACGTCAGCCGCACGTTCTTTCAGGTATTCGTCATCCAGTTCTTCCAGGGCAGTCGCCTGACCTTCGATAACTTCATGTGCAGCCGCATCGGCCGTCATGCCTTTATCTTTAATCAGGGCTATGATTTCCTGCTCCAGCTCCTCATCTTCGAGCAACATGATGTGCCCTTCGAAGATGGCTTCTTTTTCTTCACCGAAAGTTTCGCCAGCTTTAGTTTTGATCGCTTCCAGTTGCGAAGATGCCTTGGCACGACCGCTCAGAAAACGTTCAACTTCCTGATCAACCTTGTCGGCAGAAATTTTTTTCCGGTCAATGACGATTTCGTCTTCTTTCAGCAGCAGTGCTTTGCCGAAAGCGATACCCGGGGATGCTAAAATGCCTGAAATCATAACCCTACCTTACTTGTGACTGATATTGAAAAGAACCCGGAAACTTACTCGAGCTCAGCCATCAGTTTTACCAGATGCTCAACTGCTTTCTGCTCGTCTTCACCTTCCGCAGAGATGGTGACTACGGTACCTTGAGTCAGGCCCAGAGTTTGCAGTTTGAACAGGCTTTTTGCGCTAGCGCTTTTGCCGTTGGAAGTCACAGTGATTTCAGAAGTGAAGCCTTTCGCTTCTTTAACAAACTGAGCAGCAGGGCGGGTGTGCAGACCGTTCGGAGCGGTAATGGTAACTTCTTGCTGGAACATTGTATTTCCCCAACTTATAGGTTTAGTGTTGTGGAACTAAAGTCTAGCCTGGCGACTGAACTTTAGCCTGTATTGTTAGCGCTGACGTTTCGATCGTCATTAAACATTATGCAGTGAAAGCAAGACTTGAACCAAATCATAAAATCGATTCAGCAAGGCTATTTCGTTCACCGATTAATTTCACGCATCAAAATAATTGCTGGTTTAAATACCAGACCCAACGAGGTGAATCAATGCCAGGAGGGGTAAAAGTTTGAAGCAGGCCACAAAAAAGCACCCAGAAAGGTGCTTTTTTACGCGTTTTTAACATGCTGGCATTACTGTTGCAGCTCTTTCTCAGTGAAGAGATCGGCAAACAGTGCAGTGCTTAAGTAACGCTCACCTGAGGAAGGAAGGATAACCACAATATTCTTGTTGGTAAAGGTTTCATCTTCCAGAAGTTTGAGTGCAGCCGCAACAGCGGCACCGGAAGAGATACCAGCCAGAATACCTTCTTCATCCATCAGACGACGGGCGGTAGAGATGGCTTCGTCGTTGGTAATGGCAACAACCTTATCGATCAGCTTCAGATCCAGGTTACCTGGAATAAAGCCTGCACCGATACCCTGAATTTTGTGTGGGCCAGGTTTGAGCTCTTCACCCGCCAGCGCCTGGGCAATAACAGGGGAGTCGGTTGGCTCTACAGCAACGGTAATCAGGTCTTTTTTACCTTTTGTGCCTTTAATGTAGCGACTAACACCGGTCAGCGTACCGCCGGTACCCACGCCAGAGATAAACACATCAACCTGGCCGTCAGTATCTTCCCAGATTTCCGGGCCGGTGGTTTTTTCGTGAATTTCAGGGTTGGCCGGGTTACTAAACTGCTGAAGCAGCAAGTATTTTGCCGGATCGCTTGCGACAATTTCCTCAGCTTTCTGGATGGCGCCTTTCATACCTTTAGCGCCTTCGGTCAGAACCAGGTTTGCGCCCAGCGCTTTCAAAAGCTTGCGACGTTCAATACTCATGGTTTCAGGCATGGTTAGCGTCAGCTTGTAGCCGCGCGCGGCTGCAACGTAGGCCAGTGCAATACCGGTGTTGCCGCTGGTTGGCTCAACCAGTTCAATGCCCGGCTTCAGAACGCCACGTTTTTCAGCATCCCAAATCATGTTTGCACCGATACGGCATTTTACGCTGAAGCTTGGGTTACGGGATTCGACCTTCGCCAGAATGCGTCCATTACCGATACGGTTCAGTCGAACCAGGGGCGTATGACCGATAGTCAGCGAGTTGTCTTCATAAATCTTACTCATGGCCTGTCCTTAACTGTATGAAATTGGGATACCGACCCAGCATACCTGCTGAATAAGTATGGGGAAGTAAGGAATTCGCATATCTATATGCTGATGAGAAATAATGCCATCCAGTATGGAATAAGGGGTGGCATAAGCCACCCCTTGTTTACACATTTTTGCATTACTTCCATAACGCGTGTTTAGCGCGATAGCAGTCCACCCACATCGCCGTTGCGCCACAGACGGCCACCGGCATGATGAACAGGTTGAGAACCGGGATCATGGTAAACAGGCTGGTCAGAGCCCCGAACTGCATGTTCGCAACTTTCTGGGTGCGCAGGGCAGTGCGCATCTCTTTAAATGGCACTTTGTGGTTATCGAACGGGTAATCACAGTACTGGATTGCCAGCATCCAGGCGCTGAACAGGAACCACAGTACCGGGGCCACCGTCTGGCCGATGCCAGGTACAAAATAAAGGATAAGCAGCACAATCGCGCGCGGCAGATACCAGGCCAGTTTCTGCCACTCGCGCTTCATGATGCGCGGAATATCTTTCATGACTCCCAGCACGCCGGTATCTGGCGGTGTGGCACCGGTAAGACGCGCTTCTAATTGTTCTGCCAGCAGGCCATTAAAAGGCGCGGCTATCCAGTTGGCAATTGTCGAGAAGAAGTAGCCAAACACCAGCAGCACCGAGATAACGACAATAGGCCACAGCAGATAGCTTAACCACTGTAGCCAGTCCGGGACGTGGCCCATGATGGCCGGAACCCAGCTTTCCAGCTTCGTGAACAGCCACCAGAACGCGCCGCCCATCAAAATGATGTTGATTAACAGAGGCAAAATCACGAAGCGGCGGATGCCAGGCAGAGAAACGAGTTTCCAGCCCTGAGAAAAATAGTGAACGCCGCTGCGAGGGGCGGATGTTGATGTTGAAACCATGACCAGGCTGTACTCCTTTTTTCACAACCAGTGGAATTGCACGACTATATTATCCAGTTACGGACCAATGACCAGTTCGGAAATGTTCGAAAAAACAGCAAAAAGCACGATTTAACTCATCTTTATGCTGTGAATGCTCTGCACGCACTTGCACTTGACGTCAACGGCAAATACTCTTAGTGAGTAAATGTTTGCCGTGGTGGCAAGGTGTTAGAACAACAGAGAATATAATGATGCAGGATTTGCGTCTGATATTAATCATTGTTGGCGCGATCGCCATAATCGCTTTACTGGTACATGGTTTCTGGACCAGCCGTAAAGAACGTTCTTCTATGTTTCGCGATCGCCCACTGAAGCGCATGAAGTCCAGTCGTGACGAAGATGACGGTGAAGACGACATCGACGATAGCGAAGACGACGGCGTGGGTGAAGTTCGCGTTCATCGGGTCAATACTACTGCGCCCGGCGCAGGCCATGGGGAGCATGAAGCACCTCGCGCCGCGCAGCACCAGTATCAACCGCCGTATGCTTCTGCACAGCCGCGCCAGCACGCGCCGCAGCCTGTAGAAGAGCCGGTACGTCAGCCGCCGCAACAGCCTGTCCATCAGCAGCCTGCAGCACCGCAGCCAGTTCAACAGCAATCTGTGCAACAGCCTCAGCAGCCGGTACATCAACCGCAGCAGCAGTCTGTTCATGTGCAACCTGCGCCGCAACCCGCGCCACACGTTGAGCCTGAACCTGTTGTTGAAGAAGCCCCTGTGGTTGAAAAACCGCAGCGTAAAGAAGCCGTTATCATCATGAACGTGGCCGCGCATCATGGCAGTCACCTGAATGGTGATGTGCTGCTTAACAGCATTCAACAGGCTGGCTTCAAATTTGGCGATATGAATATTTTCCATCGCCACCTGAGCCCGGACGGTAGCGGCCCTGCGCTGTTCAGCCTGGCTAACATGGTGAACCCTGGCACGTTTGACCCGGAAATGACCGGTGATTTCGTGACGCCGGGCGTAACTATCTTTATGCAGGTGCCGGCTTACGGTGACGAACTGCAAAACTTTAAGCTGATGCTCCAGTCTGCTCAGCACATTGCCGACGAAGTGGGTGGTGTGGTGCTTGACGACCAGCGTCGCATGATGACGCCGCAGAAACTGCGCGAGTATCAGGACCGCATCCGCGAAGTTAAGGAAGCCAACGCGTAATTTCTGCGTTAACTTCAACTCCTCCTCAACCCCCGCATGTCGGGGGTTTTTTCTCATTGATGGTGCGATATGGACTCAATCGAACAACAACTGACTCAACTGCGAACCACGCTTCGCCATCATGAATATTTGTATCATGTTATGGACGCACCGGAGATCCCGGATGCGGAGTACGACCGCCTGATGCGCGAGCTGCGTGAACTGGAAGCGCAGCACCCGGACCGCATTACGCCAGATTCCCCCACGCAACGCGTGGGCGCTGAGCCGCTGGGTGCGTTCAGCCAGGTACGCCATGAAGTGCCAATGTTGTCGCTGGATAACGTTTTTGATGAAGAGAGCTTCCTGGCGTTCAACAAGCGCGTGCAGGACAGGCTGAAAAGCAGCAATACCCTGAGCTGGTGCTGTGAGCTGAAGCTTGATGGTCTTGCCGTCAGCATTCTCTATGAAAACGGCTTGCTGGTACGAGCTGCCACCCGTGGCGACGGTACAACCGGTGAGGACATCACCACTAACGTCCGTACCATCCGCGCCATTCCGTTAAAGCTGCGGGGCGAGAACATCCCGGCCCGTCTGGAAGTACGTGGAGAGGTATTCCTGCCGCAGGCAGGCTTCGAAAAGATCAACGAAGAGGCGCGTCGCACCGGGGGCAAAGTCTTTGCAAACCCGCGTAACGCAGCCGCAGGCTCTCTGCGCCAGCTGGACTCCCGTATCACCGCGAAGCGACCGCTTACTTTCTTCTGCTATGGCGTGGGAATTCTGGAAGGCGGTGAACTGCCTGATACCCATCTGGGGCGTCTGCTGCAATTCAGGGAGTGGGGATTGCCGGTGAGCAATCGCGTGCAGCTTTGCGACTCCCCCGAGGCGGTGCTGGCGTTTTATCACAAGGTGGAAGAAGACCGCCCAACGCTCGGCTTTGATATCGACGGTGTGGTGATTAAGGTCAACTCACTCGAATTGCAGGAACAGCTCGGTTTCGTGGCCCGTGCGCCGCGCTGGGCGGTGGCCTTCAAATTCCCGGCGCAGGAGCAAATGACCTTTGTCCGCGATGTGGAATTCCAGGTGGGCCGTACCGGGGCGATCACGCCTGTGGCACGTCTTGAGCCGGTCCAGGTTGCCGGGGTGCTGGTCAGTAATGCCACGCTGCACAACGCCGATGAGATTGAGCGTCTGGGTCTGCGTATTGGCGACAAAGTGGTCATCCGCCGCGCGGGTGATGTGATCCCGCAGGTGGTGAACGTTGTCGAATCAGAGCGTCCTGACGATACGCGCGCCATTGAATTTCCAACCCATTGTCCGGTGTGTGGATCGGACGTTGAGCGTGTGGAAGGCGAAGCGGTGGCGCGTTGTACCGGCGGACTAATTTGCGGTGCCCAGCGTAAAGAAGCGCTGAAACACTTCGTGTCGCGTCGGGCGATGGATGTTGACGGCATGGGCGATAAAATTATCGATCAGCTGGTCGAGAAAGAGTATGTCCACACCCCGGCGGATCTGTTTAAGCTAACGGCAGGTAAGCTGACCGGCCTTGATCGCATGGGGCCAAAGTCGGCGCAAAATGTGGTGAATGCGCTGGAAACAGCAAAAGAAACCACCTTTGCGCGCTTCCTCTATGCACTGGGCATTCGTGAAGTGGGCGAGGCGACAGCAGCAGGGCTTGCGGCCTACTTCGGTACGCTGGAGGCGCTGGAAAAAGCGACTCTCGACGAACTGCAAAAAGTCCCGGATGTTGGCATTGTGGTTGCCACGCACGTCTTTAACTTCTTTGCCGAAGAGAGCAACCGTGAGGTGATTGGCAAGCTGCTGGAAGAGGGTATTCGCTGGCCTGCGCCAGTGGCGGTGAATGCAGAAGAGATAGACAGCCCATTCGCCGGTAAAACGGTCGTGCTGACCGGTAGCCTGAGCCAGTTGTCGCGTGATGATGCCAAAGCGCGTCTGGTGGCGCTGGGGGCAAAAGTGGCGGGCAGTGTGTCGAAGAAAACCGACCTGGTGATTGCCGGAGAAGCGGCGGGCTCGAAGCTCGCCAAAGCGCAGGAGCTGGGCATTGCGGTTATCGACGAAGCCGAAATGCTGCGCCTGTTAGGAGAGTAATGTGGAAAAAGAACAGCTTATTGAGATCGCCAACACCGAGATGCCGTTCGGCAAGTATAAAGGCCGCAGGCTGATTGATTTGCCGGAGGAGTATCTGCTGTGGTTTGCCCGTAAGGACCAATTCCCGGCAGGGCGGCTGGGTGAGCTGATGTCCATCACATTACTGATCAAAACCGAGGGGCTGACGCAATTGGTTCAGCCCCTGAAACGCCCTTAAGCTTTCGCGGCGCGGGTCTCTTCCTGCGCCTGCTTTTCTGCCTGATGCTTGTAGCGACGCGCCAGCACAGCGCAGACCATGAGCTGAATCTGATGGAAAATCATCAGCGGCAGCACCATCATCCCAATGACTGATGTCGGGAACAGAATGTTGGCCATCGGGATACCGTTCGCCAGACTCTTTTTCGATCCACAGAAGACAATCGTGATTTCATCCGCTTTATTGAAGCCGCATTTGCGTGCGACGACGGTGTTGACGACAATCACAATCGCCAGCAGCACAATGCTGACAACAACGATAAACAGTAACGACCCCACGCCAACCTTGTGCCAGATGCCGTTCACAACGGCTTCACTGAATGCGGAATAGACCACCAACAGAATCGAGGTCTGGTCGGTTTTCGAGATCCATTTCTTGTGCTTCGCCACAAACGCGCCAGTCCACGGGCGAGAAAGATGCCCAAGCACAAACGGCAGCAGCAGTTGCAAGCAGATTTTACCCACTTGTTCCAGGTTACCTTCCGCACCGTGCATATTCATCAGCAGACCGACCAGCAGCGGGGAGACAAAAATCCCCAGCAGGCTTGATGCCGAGGCAGAACAAACTGCCGCGGCGACGTTGCCGCCAGCAAGCGAGGTAAACGCAATGGCAGACTGTACAGTCGCGGGCAGAATGCACAGATACAGGAAACCGGTATACAGCGCAGGATCGACATTCACAGGTGCCCACCAGGCAAACAGCACGCCAAGGATCGGGAACAGAATGAAGGTGCTGCACATCACCCACAGGTGAAGCCGCCAGTGGCTACCGCCGGCGATAATGGCTTCACGGGACAGCTTGGCTCCATGCATAAAGAACAGCAGGGCGATAGCTGCGGTCGTTAAACCCTCAAAGAAAGGGACGAAGCCGCCGCGTGCCGGGAAAAAAGAGGCCAGTAAGACGGTGACGATAAGGGTAAGCGTAAACGGATCAAGGATACGAAAGAGTTTCATAATGACTCCTGAAAACAGATTTCGCTATTGTGCTTTTTTCTGTTTGAGAAATAAAATTGATTTATTGCATCCATTCATGAAAAAAAAAGATGAATTATTCCTTACGTCAGCTTCGTGTCTTTGTGACCGTGGCACATGCCCGTAGCTTTAGCCGGGCAGGAGAAATAATCGGTTTGAGCCAGTCGGCGGTCAGCCATAGCGTGAAAGAGCTTGAGATGCAGACCGGAGTGCGACTGCTCGACAGAACCACGCGAGAAGTGGTGCTCACCGATGCCGGTCAACAACTGGCTTCCCGGCTGGAAAGGTTACTGGACGAACTGAACACCACGCTGCGGGATGTGGGCCGGCTCGGGCAACAACTTTCCGGCACCGTAAGAGTGGCGGCCAGCCAGACAATCTCTGCACATCTTATTCCGCAGTGCATTGCCGAAAGTAATCATCTCTACCCGGATATTGATTTTGTTCTCCATGACCGCCCACAGCAGTGGGTACTGGAAAGCATTCGCCAGGGGGAGGTGGATTTTGGGATCGTTATCGATCCCGGTGCCGTGAGCGATCTTGAAAGCGAAGTCGTGCTTTCGGAGCCGTTTTTGCTGTTATGCCGGGACGACGATCCGCTGGCATCGTTGGCGGAGGTAACATGGCAGGCGCTGGAAGGGGCGGATCTTGTGCTTCAGGACTATGCGTCGGGGAGTCGACCGCTGATTGATGCGGCGCTTGCGGAGCAGGGCATCAACGCAACGATAGTGCAGGAAATCGGTCATCCTGCCACGCTGTTTCCGATGGTTGAGGCGGGGATAGGTATTAGTGTGTTACCCGCACTTGCGCTGCCGCTGCCTCAGGGAAGCCATCTGACAGTGAAACGGTTTACACCGACTATCGACCGAAAACTGATGCTGGTCAGGCGTAAAAATCGCTCTATCTCCGGTGCGGCACTCGCCATCTGGGAAGTGGTGCGTATGCAGGCTCAGCAATTAACCGCAGCACGGATACGCGACCCACTGTTTAACCCAACCGATTATCAGATGTAGATATCAATCTGATGTTCTGCGGACGGTTTATTCACGCCTTCTTCAACGGCCTGCTGAACCGGGCTTTGCTTCGGAGCGGACTCTTCAGCTTGCTGGCGCTGAAGTGCCTCCATCTGAGCCTGTAACATCGCCAGTTGCGACTCAAGCATCTCCTGCTGCTTTTGTTTTTCTTCCGTGGTGCCATCACCCGATGCCACCTCTTTTAACTGCTGGGTGGCTTTCGTTATCTGTTTGGCCAGACGCGAAATTTGAGAAGCAATGTCATTACCACCGGAGCTATTATCAGCGCTGCCGATTTCCATCGCTGACAAAGATACTGCCTTGAGGGTTGTCATATAAAGATCCTTTTCGCCATAAATAAGGGATATCGGCACGGTGAGCAATAGCTTGAGGCCAGCCGGAGGACGTGGCCGAAGATATCGATACTGAAACAGTATTGATAACCCTGCAAAAGTGTATTGGTGATACACCCCAGGCTCCAGATATAAGACAAAGGTCATGCGATCTGCTATCGCAATCTTTGTCCTGAAGGAGCCTCTATGACCCTCTCAAATAATCCCTGGTACTGTGCGGATATCATTCACGCCCACAAACCAAATTTCACGCCACGCGTTGCTTTTATCCTGGGCTCTGGCCTGGGCGCGCTGGCAGAACAAATTGAAGATGCCGTGGCTATCTCGTATGCGAAATTACCCGGTTTCCCGGTCAGTACTGTACATGGGCACGCGGGGGAACTGGTATTAGGCCATCTTGCCGGAGTTCCGGTTGTCTGTATGAAAGGTCGCGGTCATTTCTATGAAGGCCGTGGAATGACCATCATGACCGACGCGATCCGCACCTTCAAACTGCTGGGCTGCGAGCTGCTGTTTTGTACCAATGCGGCAGGCTCTCTTCGCCCGGAAGTCGGGCCTGGTAGCCTTGTTGCCCTGAATGATCACATCAACACCATGCCCGGCACGCCGATGGTGGGGTTAAACGATGAGCGTTTCGGTGAGCGCTTTTTCACCCTGGCAAATGCTTATGACGCGCAATTCCGTGCTGTGCTGCAAACCGTCGCGGCTGAAGAGGGCTTCCCGCTGAGCGAGGGGGTATTTGTTTCCTACCCAGGCCCAAATTTCGAAACGGCGGCAGAGATCCGCATGATGCAGATTATCGGCGGTGATGTCGTGGGCATGTCGGTGGTCCCGGAAGTGATTTCCGCGCGACACTGCGACCTGAAAGTAGTTGCTGTGTCGGCAATTACGAATCTGGCCGAAGGGCTGGGCGATGTGAAACTGTCCCACGAGCAGACGCTGGCGGCTGCTGAACTCTCGCGGCAGAATTTCATCAATCTTATCTGCGGCTTCCTGCGCAAAATCGCCTGATAAAAATACGTGGCTCTGAAAAGGGGCCACACCCTGCGAAAAGGAACAGGTTATGAACATCACGACCCGATTAAAGATGATGTCCTTTATGCAATATTTTATCTGGGGGAGCTGGCTGGTCACGCTGGGCTCCTACATGATTAATACCCTACATTTTACCGGCTCAGACGTGGGGCTGGTCTATAGCTCCAAAGGGCTTGCGGCGATCATTATGCCGTCCCTGGTGGGCATTATTGCCGATAAATGGCTGCGTGCAGACCGGGCCTATATGATTTGCCATCTCGTGTGTGCGGTTGCACTCTGCTATGCCGCGCATGTCAACGAACCCGGCCTGATGTTCTGGGTGATGCTGGTCAATGCGATGGCGTTTATGCCCACGATTGCGTTGTCGAATACGCTCTCTTATTCCTGTCTTGAGCAGGCCGGGCTAGATACGGTGAGCCATTTTCCACCGGTACGCGTGTACGGCACGGTGGGCTTTATTGTAGCGATGTGGGCAATCAGCCTGATGGGGGTTGAGCTCAGTAATGTTCAGCTCTACATTGCTGCGGGGGCCTCACTGGTGCTAGCCCTTTACTCCCTGACATTGCCTAAAACCCCGGTAGTGAAGAGCAAATCAGCCCCGACGCTTGCAAGCAAACTGGGCCTGAATGCTTTTGTGTTGTTCAGACAGCCGCGAATGGCCATCTTTTTCTTGTTCGCGATGCTGCTAGGTGCGGTGCTGCAAATCACCAATACCTTCGGCAGCCCCTTCCTGCACGATTTTGCGCGTAACCCGGAGTATGCGGACAGCTTTATCGTTAAATATCCGTCGATATTGCTCTCTGTTTCGCAGATGTCTGAAGTTTTCTTCATCCTGACAATTCCGTTTTTCCTGAAACGCTTTGGTATTAAAACCGTAATGCTGATGAGCATGGTGGCCTGGATGCTGCGTTTTGGGTTGTTTGCCTTTGGCGACCCGTCTGCGGTGGGATTTGTTTTGCTGATGTTGTCGATGATTGTCTATGGCTGCGCCTTTGATTTCTTCAACATCTCAGGTTCGGTATTTGTGGAGCAAGAGGTGACGCCGGACATCCGCGCCAGCGCCCAGGGCTTGTTTATGACCATGGTGAACGGCGTTGGGGCGTACGTGGGGTCGATCCTGAGCGGGATGGCGGTGGACTATTTCTCCGTTGATGGCGTGAAAGACTGGCAGACCATCTGGCTGGTATTTGCGGCTTACGCATTGATCCTGGCGGTGGTGTTTTTTCTGAGTTTTAACTATCGACACGCGGGTAAAAACAACGCGTTGCGCACAGCGACGCATTAAAACGGGTTGTTACTGACGCGAAAAGATTTAAGGTGAGGTATTCAGTGCTTTCTCCGGGATATGTTTTGATGGAACGCGTCTACCGAACCGACCTTAAACTCCTGCGCTATTTCCTGGCCGTGGCGGAGGAGCTGCATTTTGGGCGGGCAGCGGCTCGCCTGAATATGTCGCAGCCTCCGTTAAGCCTGCATATCAAGGAGCTGGAAAGCCAGCTCGGAACACTGCTTTTTATTCGTCACTCCCGCAGCGTTGCGTTGACCCATGCCGGGAAAGTGCTGATGGAGGAGTCACGTCGGCTGCTTACCAGTGCGAATCAGGCGCTGGCCCGGGTCGAACAAATTGGTCGCGGTGAGGCAGGGCGCATCGAGCTTGGCATTGTGGGAACGGCAATGTGGAGTGAAGTGCGTTCAGTTATGCGAACGTTTTTAAAAGAGCACCCGAACGTGGACGTGGTTTTTCGCGAGAAATCACCGGTTATGCAGATGGCATTGCTTGAACGGTGTGAGCTGGATGTGGGGATCTGGCGTATGGCCACGGAACCTGCCCCGGGGTTTACCAGTATTCGCCTGCGTGATGCCGCGTTTCTGGTGGCGATGCCGGAAGATCACCGGTTAGTCAGCAGCTCGGCGATCTCACTTTCAGAGCTGCAAAATGAATATTTTGTCACCATGCCGTCGGCGCATTCAGACTGGGCCTTTCTCCAGCGAGTGTGTCAACAGGCGGGATTTTCGCCGATGATTGTCCGTGAGGCCGTTGAGCCGCAGACGGTTCTGGCGATGGTCAGTATGGGTATGGGGATTACGCTTGCGGCAGACAGTTACGCGCAAATGCAGTGGCCCGGTGTGGTATTTCGCCCGTTGAAAGAGCGTATACCGGCAGATTTATACGTGGTGTATGACGAGAAGCAGGCAACACCGGCGGTGGAGAGGTTAGTCGCCACACTGGTTGAAGGATAAAGAATTTGTATTAGGCCGGAATCGCAGGTTCGAATCGTTCAAATCGCAGATAGCAAAAAAGCGCCTTTAGGGCGCTTTTTACATTGGTGGGTCGTGCAGGATGACTCGCTTCGCTCGCCCTTCGGGTCGTCGCCGTAAACGGCTCCGCTGCCTCACGTTGTTCGGCTCGAACCTGCGGCAGGTTCGAATCGTTCAAATCGCAGATAGCAAAAAAGCGCCTTTAGGGCGCTTTTTTACATTGGTGGGTCGTGCAGGATTCGAACCTGCGACCAATTGATTAAAAGTCAACTGCTCTACCAACTGAGCTAACGACCCGAAATGGTGGGCGATGACGGGCTCGAACCGCCGACCCCCTCCGTGTAAAGGAGATGCTCTACCAACTGAGCTAATCGCCCATTTCGGAACTGCTATCGATAAGGTGAGAATGGTGGGCGATGACGGGCTCGAACCGCCGACCCCCTCCGTGTAAAGGAGATGCTCTACCAACTGAGCTAATCGCCCATTCTCAATTCTTATCTACACTGCGAGTCTACGTGAAGTAGATGGTGGGTGATGACGGGCTCGAACCGCCGACCCCCTCCGTGTAAAGGAGATGCTCTACCAACTGAGCTAATCACCCCCGCTGTGTGGAGTCGCATTATAGGGAGAGTTGAAAATGAGTCAACGCATTTTCTAAAGTTTTTATTCGTTCGTCGTAAAATTAAACAAAACGATCGCGAAATGGACTATTGCGCATGATTTCTAAACAAAAACAGCAAACTCGAACCCGATACAGGGATCAACATTGAGGAATCGCCCCACAGTGATAGAATATTGCCCATTGTTTTTTTCCCAGGATTTGCCGATTGCCGGCATCTTTATAACGTAAGGCCATTTCATGAAAATCAAAACTCGCTTCGCGCCCAGCCCGACAGGCTATCTGCACGTCGGTGGTGCACGTACTGCTCTCTATTCCTGGCTTTTCGCACGCCACAATAAGGGCGAGTTCGTGCTGCGTATTGAAGACACCGATCTCGAGCGCTCCACGCCGGAAGCAATCGAAGCCATTATGGATGGGATGAACTGGCTGAATCTGGAATGGGATGAAGGCCCGTATTTCCAGACCAAACGTTTTGACCGCTATAACGCCGTGATTGATGAAATGCTGGTCGCGGGCACGGCATATAAATGCTACTGCTCTAAAGAACGTCTGGATGCTCTGCGTGAAGAGCAAATGGCGAATGGCGAAAAACCACGTTACGACGGCCGTTGCCGCCACGACCACAGCGAACATGCTGTGGATGAGCCTTGTGTTGTGCGTTTTGCCAACCCGCAGGAAGGTTCTGTTATCTTTGACGATCAGATCCGTGGTCCGATCGAATTCAGCAACCAGGAGCTGGATGACCTGATCATCCGTCGTACCGACGGCTCGCCAACCTATAACTTCTGCGTTGTGGTAGATGACTGGGATATGGAAATCACTCACGTTATCCGTGGTGAAGACCATATCAACAACACCCCACGTCAGATCAACATCCTGAAAGCACTGAATGCGCCTGTCCCGGTATATGCGCACGTTTCTATGATCAACGGTGACGACGGTAAAAAACTGTCTAAACGTCATGGTGCGGTTAGCGTAATGCAATACCGTGATGACGGCTATCTGCCGGAAGCGTTGCTGAACTACCTGGTTCGCCTGGGCTGGTCCAGTGGTGACCAGGAGATCTTTAGCCGTGAAGAGATGATCAATCTGTTCTCCCTGGGCGCGGTCAGCAAATCCGCCAGTGCGTTCAACACCGATAAACTGCTGTGGCTGAACCACCACTACATCAACACCATGCAGCCAGAGTACGTTGCGACTTACCTGCAATGGCACATCGAACAGGCAAACATCGATACCCGCACTGGCCCTGAGCTGGCGGAACTGGTGAAACTGCTTGGCGAGCGTTGCAAAACACTGAAAGAGATCGCCGAAAGCTGCCGTTACTTCTATGAAGAGTTCGACGAGTTTGATGCCGATGCGGCCAAGAAACACCTGCGTCCGGTTGCGCGTCAGCCACTGGAAGTCGTGCGTGACAAACTGGCGGCGATTACCGAGTGGACCGCTGAAAATGTTCACCACGCGATTCAGGCGACCGCCGATGAACTGGAAGTGGGCATGGGTAAAGTGGGGATGCCTCTGCGCGTGGCAGTAACAGGCGCTGGTCAGTCACCTGCACTGGATGTCACCGTTCATGCTATTGGTAAAACACGCAGCGTCGCGCGTATTAACAAAGCACTGGGCTTTATTGCTGAGCGTGAAAGCCAGCAGTAATTGCGCGTAAGGTAAGAAAAACGGCAGGGAAACCTGCCGTTTTTTATGCGTGCAATTCAGTAATTCCGAGGCGGGTAAGAAATCCCTGAAGACCTTCCCGGGTCAATAATACCTGAAGTCGTTCTTGCTCAATCAGCGTTAAATTTTCAAGAGAGTCGATGATTTGGGGAAGTAAGCCAGACGATTTTGGTTCCCCGTATAAAGAGGGCGCTTCTGCCAGTTGATAGATAGCCTGGCGGTTACGGATGGCTGGAATGCTCATGATATGCTCGCGAACGCGGGCATCAATATGAATTAACCGTGCGCGTCCGCCTTTTACCCCGTTAATGCCTTCCGTTTTCCATCCTTGTTGCCGAATCCAGCGATTAACGGTTTGCCGGGCAACACCTAAACTATCGGCCAACTCTTCGGTCGTCATTTTACTGCGTAATCTTTTCATATCAGCTCTGTTCGCGTATCCCTAAACGTTGCAATAATCCGGTAATCCCTTCCCGCAGTAACAGAGATGTTAGCTGCTTTTGCTCATCCGGCGTCATTTCATTTGCCAGCGTCAGAAGTAACGTGTGCAGCGAACGGTCATGGTTTTCAGGCATATCAGGTGTGTCCGACGCCCGGCGAGCGCTGTGAATAAAATCCCGAACTTGTTCATTGACATGCACCAGCCGCGCCTTGCCACCCTGTACTCCTGGCTTAGGCGATGTAATCCAACCCTCTTTGCGTACCCATTTATTGATGGTCTGGCGGCTATAGCCAGTGAGCAGGGCTAACTCTTCTGGCGTCATTCGTTCCTTGATCATGCAATTGCCTGAATAATAGTAGGGTTAATTAGTGGTTCATTTTATAGCACCGTTTTACGTGAAAACGTGACAGGCTTAACTCCTGACTGCGAGCAGGTACGCAAAGTGATTCATTTGCATGATTTTTCGACGATTGGTTCAAAGCGATCGATTTTGCCGTTGACACTCCGCGGCGGAATTCATATTATGCCGCCCGTCAACATGACAGCTTTACGATGGGGCTATAGCTCAGCTGGGAGAGCGCTTGCATGGCATGCAAGAGGTCAGCGGTTCGATCCCGCTTAGCTCCACCAAACTCTGAACCCAACAGAGTGCGGTATGTAAAGTAACATGTGGGGCTATAGCTCAGCTGGGAGAGCGCTTGCATGGCATGCAAGAGGTCAGCGGTTCGATCCCGCTTAGCTCCACCAAAATTTAAACCCTCGTCGAAAGACGGGGGTTTTTTTATGCTTTTGTAACATCCACGCACGGCTTTTGTTGCAAGTGATGGTGTTTTCCTATACTTCGCCTCAATCCAGCTTAAGAAAGCGGTCTATTTATAGACTTGATCTTGCTTCGCGCAATTAATAAACCTATTATCCGTCCGGTCAATGAATAATAGCGGAAAATAGTTTATTCACCTTAATGAACAGTAAAAATGTCAATAATGTAAAGATATTTATGATAGCGTTGCTGCTTTGTCTGATTGCGGTTCCGTTTTCTCGTTATATCTCACCGCGAGCAATAGTTAACGGTCATGATGTTTATTTGGCATGGTTACCATTAAGTGTAATGCTGGCCGTGATTTTATTGTTTGGCCGCCGCGCAATTATTCCCATCCTGTTAAGTTTTACTGCTACTAATATTTACAGTATTAATTTAGCACCGCTACAATATTTAGTTTTGCTGTTTTGTCAGACTTTCTCCGTCTTTGCCGCTTGTGGTGTGATCCGTCTGGTGCTGGGCAAGCGCTGGCGCCACAGTGTGCCCAATAAGTACATCGGTCTTCGTATATTCTGGCTCGGATTTATGGTTCCGGTAGGCATTAAGCTATCGATGTATCTGGCTGGCTACTTATTTGATTTTCCTGTGACTATCTCCACCTACTTCGGCGAAGGTAGTGCAATTTATAACGTTGTTGATATTCAAAGTCTGATATGTGCGGCGCTCATATTTACAATGATGTTCTATTACCCCTTAAGAATGATAATTAGTCCCCGGTATGCAGTAGCATTCTGGCGGCAGAGTCTTAAACCATTACTCTTGAATAAAAAACCTATTTATAGAGTAATTTGGCTAATGGTTTTGATGTTTATTGTTGCAGTTTTGTGTGCTCCACTGGAGTCACCGATAATTGCGGGATATTTAATGCCAATCATCTTTATCCTCTTTACGCTTGGGATCAGCCGCATGAGCTATGCGGTTATCTCGCTGCTGTGGGCGACATCGGCACTCTTACTGCTAACGTACAATTATAACTTCCTCAATGGGGTGGAATCGGGATACTCCCTCTCCTTTATCCTGTCGGTGCTGATCTCTTTTGCTATTTGTTTGCTCTATATGTCGAGGATTTATCGACACAGTGAATGGATGAAACAAGGCTGGCAGAAGAGGGCATTAACCGATCCTCTAACGGGTCTGCCCAACATTCGTGCGCTTGAGGATTACCTGTATCTCCATCCTGATGCGAAGATCTGCTGCCTGCGGATGGACAACCTGGAGTTCCTGAGTCGCCACTACGGCATTCTCATGCGTGTGCATTGCAAGCGCATGATTACGGCCTCCCTCCAGCCGCTAATGCAGAAAGATGAACAACTGTTCCAACTGCCAGGCAGCGAACTGGTGCTGGTTCTGCTGGGGCCGGGAACGGCTGAACGCTTGCAGCATATGGTTGATCAGCTGAACAGCCGTAAAATTTTCTGGAACAACACCGGGCTGGATATTGAGTTTGGTGCATCATGGGGCGAAATTGAAAACGGTGAAAAACTCCATCACACCCTGGGGCAGCTAAGCTGGCTCTCTGAACAGTCTTGTGCAACGCATAATGTGCTGGCCCTGACCAACAGCCTTGAAACTGTTTCAGGGCAAACCACCGATAGAGTGCTGATGTTGGGGCGTATCAAACGCGCCCTCGACGCGGGCGGTATCCGCTTGTACGCCCAGCCGATCCAGAATGCTGCCGGAAAGGGCTATCACGAGATCCTGACGCGGCTCGAGAGTGATGGTGAAATCATTACGCCTGACCGTTTTATCCCGCTGATTGCCCAGTTCAACCTGAGTCATCGGTTCGACCTGAGCGTGGTTGAGAACTTACTGGCATGGCTGCGTGATAACCCGGTATTGCATGACAAAACCCGGTTTTCCGTTAACCTCATGCCGTTGACGCTGATGCAAAAAGAGGTCGCGACCGAGATTATCTCGCTCTTCGAACACTATCTGGTTCCGCCTCATGCTGTTGTGATTGAGATAACCGAAGAGCAGGCGTTCTCGAATTCAGAAACCAGTATCAAGAACATTCAGCAACTGAGGGACTACGGTTTCCGTATTGCGATTGATGACTTTGGCACAGGATATGCCAATTACGAGCGCCTCAAGCGACTTCAGGCCGATATCATCAAGATAGATGGCTGTTTCGTAAAAGATATCTGTAGCGACAGCATGGATGCAATGATTGTGCAGTCAATTTGCAATCTGGCGAAAACGAAGTCGTTATGTGTGGTTGCCGAATTTGTTGAAACGCCGGAACAGCGCGAGATGTTGCTCCGCTTTGGCGTGGACTATTTGCAGGGATATCTGCTGGGTAAACCTCTGGCGCTTAGCGAACTGCAGGCATAAAAAAACCAGGAGCACAGGCTCCCGGTTTTGTTTTCGATCCGGATTACAGTACCAGTGCTGCGATAGAAGCAGACAGTACGCTCACCAGGGTAGAACCGTAAACCAGTTTCAGACCGAAGCGAGAAACCACGTTACCTTGCTCTTCGTTCAGACCTTTAATCGCACCCGCGATGATGCCGATAGAAGAGAAGTTGGCGAAGGAAACCAGGAACACAGAGATAATACCTTCAGCGCGCGGAGAGAGCGTGCCGGCAATTTTCTGGAGATCCATCATCGCAACAAATTCGTTGGAAACCAGTTTGGTGGCCATGATGCTACCAACCTGTAATGCTTCGCTTGCCGGAACACCCATTACCCACGCAATCGGATAGAAGATGTAGCCGAGGATACCCTGGAAGGAGATACCCAGAACCGCAGCGAACAGTGCGTTCAATGCAGAAATCAGCGCGATAAAGCCGATAAGCATAGCTGCAACGATAATCGCAACTTTGAAACCTGCCAGGATGTACTCACCTAACATTTCGAAGAAGCTCTGACCTTCATGCAGATTTGCCATCTGGAGGTTCTCTTCGCCCTCTTCAACGCGGTATGGGTTGATAAGAGACAGCACGATAAAGGTGCTGAACATGTTCAGAACCAGAGCTGCAACAACGTATTTCGGTTCCAGCATCGTCATGTACGCACCCACAATAGACATGGAAACGGTAGACATTGCCGTGGCTGCCATGGTGTACATACGGTTGCGGGACATTTTGCCCAGAATGTCTTTATACGCAATGAAGTTCTCAGACTGACCCAGGATCAGGGAACTTACTGCGTTGAAGGATTCCAGTTTGCCCATACCGTTGACTTTAGACAGTACAGTACCAATAGCGCGGATAACGACAGGCAGAACACGGATGTGTTGCAGAATACCAATCAGCGCAGAGATGAAGACGATAGGGCACAGCACTTTCAGGAAGAAGAATGCCAGGCCTTCGTCGTTCATTTTACCGAAAACAAAGTTAGTCCCTTCGTTGGCGAATCCGAGCAGTTTTTCGAACATTTCGGAGAAGCCTTTCACGAAGCCAAGCCCCACGTTGGAGTTCAGGAAGAACCACGCGAGTAAAACTTCAATGACGAGAAGCTGAACAACATAGCGGATGCGGATTTTTTTGCGGTCATGGCTGACCAGCAATGCAAGCGCAGTAACGACAACGAGTGCCAGGACAAAGTGAAGGACGCGGTCCATATTTGCTCCAAATTTGAGGCAGGTTTAATTTCCGTGCACATTCTATGTAACAAGCGTAAAGAAAACGAGATCAAAGCCACACTATAGTCACATCCTGTGACGAGTCTCAAAAATAGTGATCAACAATACATTTTTGTTATGTTGAGTAAATTAGTGAAAAGTTAAGTTTGTGTGCTACGCTTCACAAAAGACTGCGCGAATCCACATTCTGTGGGGTCGCACCAGCGAAGCTGCCCTTCTATCGTTCAAAGCTATCAGAGAAATCACTCAAAACGTTTTAAATGATCTTGATAATCATTCTCATTTTGTTAGCATCAAACATAGCAAAGGCTATATTTCCAGAGGCAGAAATGACAAACAGTCGCGTAGAGGGTAGCAGTGGCAGAGCAGCGCGCAAGTTGCGGTTCGCATTAATGGGACCTGCGTTCATTGCTGCCATTGGCTATATCGATCCGGGTAATTTTGCGACCAATATTCAGGCCGGGGCGAGCTTCGGCTATAAGTTGCTGTGGGTTGTCGTCTGGGCGAACCTGATGGCAATGCTGATTCAGATGCTTTCCGCAAAGCTTGGGATCGCCACGGGTAAAAACCTGGCAGAACAGATCCGCGACCATTATCCGCGTCCCGCCGTCTGGCTTTACTGGATCCAGGCTGAAATCATTGCAATGGCAACGGATCTGGCTGAATTTATCGGGGCGGCTATCGGGTTCAAACTGATACTGGGCGTTTCTCTGTTACAGGGCGCGGTGCTGACCGGGATTGCGACTTTCCTTATCCTGATGTTGCAGCGTCGTGGGCAAAAGCCGCTTGAAAAAGTGATTGGTGGTCTGCTGTTGTTTGTGGCTGCGGCTTATATTGTTGAGTTAATTTTTTCGCGGCCTGACCTGGCGCAGTTAAGTAAAGGGATGGTTATCCCAAGCCTGCCAACCTCTGAAGCCGTATTCCTGGCTGCGGGCGTTCTGGGCGCTACTATAATGCCGCACGTGATTTACCTTCACTCTTCTTTAACGCAGCACCTGCACGGCGGGACGCGCCAGCAGCGTTATTCCGCAACCAAATGGGATGTTGGTATCGCAATGACGATTGCCGGTTTTGTGAATCTGGCGATGATGGCAACTGCCGCCGCCGCGTTTCATTTTAACGGGCACACGGGCATTGCCGATCTTGATGAGGCGTATCTGACGCTGGAACCCTTGCTGAGCCATGCGGCTGCCACGGTATTTGGGTTGAGTCTGGTTGCTGCGGGCCTGTCTTCGACCGTGGTGGGAACCCTGGCAGGGCAGGTGGTGATGCAGGGGTTCGTGCGCTTTCACATCCCGCTGTGGGTGCGCCGTTCAGTCACCATGCTGCCATCATTTATCGTTATCCTGATGGGGCTTGATCCAACGCGTATCCTGGTAATGAGCCAGGTATTGCTGAGCTTTGGTATTGCACTGGCACTGGTTCCGCTGCTGATCTTTACCAGCGACAAATCCCTGATGGGCGATCTGGTGAACACTACGCTTGTGAAACGCACTGGCTGGGCCATTGTGGTTGTGGTGGTGGCGCTCAACCTGTGGTTGTTGGTCGGGACGATACTGGGATTATAGAAATAAGAAAGGAGCCAACAGGCTCCTTTCTGTTTTAGTGGTGGTGACCATGGCCGTGGCCACGACCCCATCCTCCGCGACGATCGTCACGGTCGTCCCACCCTTCGCGATAGCCGCGCTCGTAGGCTTTACGGTTATCCCAGCCACGATGGCGACCATTATCATGTCTCCACCAGCGATCTCTACGCCATTCATAATGACGATTCCAGTAATCACGGTCACGCCAGCCGCCACCGTCCCAGTAGTTACCGTAATTATCGCGATCGCCAATTTGTAATTTTACTGATGGCAACAGGGTGATTTCGCCCGCATTTGCAACCAGCGGCGCCGCAGCCATTAAAACCGCAGCCAGAATCAGTGACCTGAACATACTCTTCTCCTTCACGATCGGGGCCGTCGTGCGGCCTGTTAACGCAATATTACGGGGCGGTAAAGCCCCGTTTCATCGCCTCAACTCCTAAATCACAAATGAGAGCACGTTTTGCTAAAAATGGTTTTAATTTGACCGGTTCAGAATATCGTCGATGGTGGTCAGCTCTTGTGGGGAGAAATGACGATTCTCGAGCATCCCGACCGCATCATCAATTTGCGACGTTTTACTCGCGCCAATCAGTACGGACGTTACCGCATCGTGGCGCAATACCCACGCCAGTGCCATTTGCGAGAGTTTCTGGCCGCGGTTTTCCGCCAGCGTGTTCAGCGCGACGACCTTTAACCGTTTTTCTTCGGTTAACTGGTCGGGGTTAAGGAACTTACTGCCGCTCGCCGCGCGTGAATCCTGTGGAATTCCGTGCAGATAGCGGTTAGTCAGTTGGCCACCTGCCAGCGGCGAGAAGGGAATACACCCGACACCTTTCTCTTTCAGGACGTCCAGTAATCCCTCTTCCGGCGCGCGCTCAAACATGGAGTATTTAGGCTGATGGATAACACAAGGCGTATCGAGATCGTTAAGAATATCGATCGCTTTACGCGCCAGTTCCGCCGGATAGTTCGATAAACCAACGTACAGTGCTTTCCCCTGACGCACCACGTGATCAAGTGCTTTCATTGTCTCCTGAAGTGGCGTTTCAGGATCAGGGCGGTGGTGATAGAAGATATCGACATATTCAAGCCCCATACGCTTAAGGCTTTGATCCAGACTTGAAATCAGATATTTGCGTGAGCCCCAGTCGCCGTAAGGGCCGTCCCACATGGTGTAGCCTGCTTTGGTGGAAATTATTAACTCGTCACGCCAGGGCAAAAAATCTTCCTGCAAAATGCGCCCGAAATTGCGCTCGGCTGAGCCAGGAGGTGGTCCGTAATTGTTGGCAAGATCAAAATGGGTGATGCCCAAATCGAAGGCCCGCTGTAAAAGTTGGCGGCTGTTTTCAATGAGCGTGGTGTCACCAAAGTTATGCCAAAGCCCCAGAGAGATGGCCGGTAATTTAAGCCCGCTCTGTCCACAACGGTGATACTGCATTGACTGATAACGATTTTTGTCAGGCTGATAACCCATTCTCGTGACCTCTGGTGCTAAAAAGATAAACGAGTGTATACGTTTACATTCGCGTGAAGAAAAAGAGCATAACGCAGCCTTTTTTGTAAAGCATTCTTTCCATGTCCATCTTATTGCCAATTCTGGACAGCCATCACGCTTCTTTAATACTCAAAGTGAGGTCAACATAAGAAGGATACCTGTCATGCGTACCCCATACTGCGTCGCCGATTACCTGCTGGACCGTCTTACAGATTGTGGAGCCGATCATCTGTTTGGCGTGCCAGGCGACTATAATTTGCAGTTTCTCGACCACGTGATAGACAGCCCGGATATCTGTTGGGTGGGCTGTGCAAATGAGCTGAATGCATCTTACGCCGCTGACGGCTATGCCCGATGTAAGGGTTTTGCCGCGCTGCTGACGACGTTTGGCGTCGGCGAGTTAAGTGCCATGAACGGCATTGCTGGCAGCTTTGCTGAGTATGTTCCGGTGTTGCACATTGTGGGTGCGCCTGGCATGGCTTCTCAGCAACGAGGTGAGTTGTTACATCACACTCTGGGTGATGGAGACTTCCGTCATTTTTACCATATGAGTGAGCCTGTCACTGTCGCCCAGGCGATCCTTACCGAACAAAATGCCTGTTACGAAATAGACCGGGTACTCACCACGATGCTGCGTGAACGCCGTCCAGGCTATCTGATGTTACCCGCTGATGTGGCAAAAAAAGCGGCCACCCCGCCTGTAACCGCTCTCACTTTTAAGCCTGCTCATGCGGATAATGGCTGTCTTAAAGCATTTCGTGAGGCTGCCCAGAACCGGCTTGCCTGCAGCAAACGAACGGCTCTGCTGGCAGATTTTCTGGTCCTGCGCCACGGGCTGAAGCACTCGCTTCAGAAGTGGGTGAAAGAGGTACCGATGGCGCACGCAACCATGCTGATGGGCAAGGGGATTTTTGACGAGCGCCAGCCGGGCTTTTACGGTACGTACAGCGGGTCGGCAAGTGCTGATGCCGCGAAAGAGGCAATTGAAGGCGCGGATACGGTCTTGTGCATCGGCACGCGTTTTACCGATACGCTGACCGCCGGATTTACGCATCAGCTTACTCCGGCGCAAACCATCGAAGTTCAGCCTCATGCTTCACGCGTGGGGGATATCTGGTTTACTGGTATTCCGATGATCCAGGCGATAGAAACGCTGGCCGAGCTTTGCAAACAGCACATTTCCGGGCCGGTTGCGCCTGCTATTCATCATTCATTTTCACCGACGGCGCAGGGCAGTGAACTGACCCAGGAAAGTTTCTGGAGCACGCTGCAAACCTTTATCCGGCCCGGTGACATCATCCTGGCCGACCAGGGGACCTCTGCCTTTGGTGCATTCTCGTTGCGCTTACCTTCTGATGTGAATTTTATCGTTCAGCCACTCTGGGGATCGATTGGATACACGCTGGCCGCCGCATTTGGTGCTCAGACGGCTTGCCCTCAGCGCCGCGTGATTGTGCTTACGGGTGATGGCGCCGCACAACTGACCATTCAGGAGATGGGCTCTATGCTGCGCGATAAACAGCGGCCCATCATTCTGGTGTTAAACAACGAAGGCTATACGGTGGAAAGGGCGATCCACGGGCCAGAGCAGCGGTACAACGATATTGCCTTGTGGAACTGGACGCAGATCCCGCAGGCACTCAGCCTGAATCCGCAGGCCGAGTGCTGGAGAGTGAGCGAGGTTGAACAACTGGCGGACGTGCTGGAAAAAGTGGCGCACCACGAGCGGCTTTCGCTGATTGAGGTCATGCTACCGAAAGCCGATATCCCGCCGCTGCTTGGTGCAATCACTAAGGCCCTGGAGGCGCGCAACAGAGCCTGATTATTTGTCGTTTCGCCAGGCCATCATCATCGGTTTGCCCGCCAGCAGGAGCCAGGCGGGCAACATCACAATACATAACAGCGGGATAAGCGTGGCGTCTGGCACCACCACGGCGGCCATAAACAGGCTGAGCCATGCATCGCGCGTCACAACCAGAACCAGCCCCAGAATAGAACACGACACCGTAATCGCTGCCGGAACAGCATCCACGTGCTCGTGCAGCATCAGCCCCAGCGCCACGCCGACAAATACCGCCGGGAAGATACGCCCGCCACGAAAACCACACGCTGCCGCCACAACCAGCGCGGCCAGTTTCACCAGCGCAAACAGCAGATAATCTGACACGCTAAACACCTGACTGAAGGCCAGCTGCTGCATCTCATCCAGACCTTTAAACAGCGTTACCGGTCCGCCGATAGCGCCAAGAATGCCAAGAATAAGACCGCCGACACCCAGCATCAGCACCGGATGTTTAAGCTTATGCATCAGGCGATGCAGGCGTGGAAGGCACCACACTGCAACCATCCCCAGTGCAATGGCAATGGCAACCACGATGGCGCCACTGAAAATATCGGCAATCTGCATTTGCCCGTAGTGGGGCAACGAGAGTGAAAAATGCGGGTGGTAAAACAGGCTGGTGGTTAACGCGCCTGCGGCGGCGGCCATCAATGGGGCAAAGAGTCTGTCCCAGAGAGGCACATCGCTATTGCCACTGAGCGTCTGAGAGAAAATCAGCGCAGCGGCAACGGGAGTACCAAACAACGCGCCAATGGTGCCTGCGGAAGCAAGGATAGTCCAGTCCAGCGCGCCAACGCGAGGAAGGATACGCGAGCCAAGAAACACCGCCAGGGCGATATTCACCGCCATAATGGGATGTTCTGGCCCCAGGCTAACGCCGCCCGCAAGGCCAGTAATCAGCGCAATGAGCAGCCCCGGCAACGCCGATGGGTTGACGGGCGCGCTAATTAACGGCTCCAGAGCCGGGTCAGGCCCCGCATGACCCGGGCTAAACCGAATCACCAGGCCTACAGCAATACCGGTCAGCGTCAGCATCAATACTATCCACACAGGGGAGTCGATGTTGATGCCGAATTGTGCCGGGATAGTAGTCCATAACATTGTTTGCAGCACCGACGCGACCTTCATCACGACGATGAGCACAAGGCTTGAGGCAATACCAATGATGAGCGCCGGGATAGCCAATAGCAGCATGGTTCTGGCTCGCGGGTGGAGCATGATGATTTCCTTGTACAAAACGTATGGTGTTACTTTGCACAATCAACTTTGTGGCAATAGTGCAAAAGATGCTGAAACGGTAAAGTTATTCTGTGACGAAGATCGATAATCCTGGGGCGCCCGCCTTCAGGTCGTTGTTGTTATTCAGCCTTGAATTTACAGTGTCCCAAAGATTTATTCTGACTTTAGCGGAGCAGTAGAAGAATGACAAAGTATGCTTTAGTAGGTGATGTGGGTGGGACCAACGCACGTCTTGCACTCTGCGATGTAAACACCGGTGAGATTTCCCAGGCGAAGACCTATTCAGGGCTGGATTATCCAAGCCTTGAGGCCGTGGTACGCGTCTATCTTGATGAGCATAAGATAAGCGTTGAGGACGGTTGTATTGCCATTGCCTGCCCGATTACTGGCGACTGGGTGGCAATGACCAACCATACCTGGGCATTCTCTATCGCAGAAATGAAAAAGAACCTCGGTTTTTCACATCTTGAAATCATTAATGATTTCACTGCGGTTTCGATGGCGATCCCGATGTTAAAGCCAGAACACCTGATTCAGTTCGGTGGCACCGCCCCAGTCGAAGGTAAACCGATTGCCGTCTATGGCGCAGGAACCGGTCTGGGTGTGTCGCATCTGGTGCACGTTGATAAGCGCTGGGTCAGCCTGCCGGGCGAGGGTGGTCACGTTGATTTTGCGCCAAACAGCGAAGAAGAGGGCATTATTCTCGAAGAACTGCGTGCTGAGATTGGTCATGTGTCCGCTGAGCGTGTGCTTTCTGGTCCCGGGCTTGTGAATCTCTATCGTGCGATTGTGAAGTCTGACGGTCGTCTGCCTGAAAACCTGCAACCGAAAGATGTCACCGAACGCGCGCTGGCAGACACCTGCATCGACTGTCGTCGTGCGCTGTCGCTGTTCTGCGTCATCATGGGGCGTTTTGGTGGCAACCTGGCGCTGAATCTCAGCACCTTCGGCGGCGTGTACATTGCGGGCGGCATCGTGCCGCGCTTCCTCGATTTCTTTAAAGCCTCTGGCTTCCGCGGTGGGTTTGAAGACAAAGGTCGTTTCAGAAGCTACGTTCAGGACATTCCGGTGTACCTGATTGTGCACGATAACCCAGGCCTGCTGGGTTCTGGCGCGCATTTGCGTCAGGTTCTCGGCCAGGTGCTCTGAGTCGTGTTCCCCTCTCCGGCGGGAGAGGGGAAAGCCCTTACAGGTGCATGAGCTGGCGAAACTCTTTCACTTTGCTGCGGCTCACCGGCACCTGAAAATCGAGATCTTTCAGACGCAAAATATAGGTGTTGTTAAACCAGGGTTCGATCTCGCGGATCTTATTTAAATTCACGCAAAACGAACGGTGGCAGCGGAAAAAGTGCGCGGCCGGCAGTTTGCTGCAAAACTCGGTGATGTTCATCGCCATCACGTACGATTCGCGCCGGGTATAGACAAACGTCATCTTCTCATGCGCTTCGGCATAGTAGATATCGTCTATCGGCGTCACGATTATCCTCTCATCCTTGACCAGATTAATGGTGTCATTTTCACGCGTTGCCGGGCTTGTGTTCACGGGTGCCGCCTGCTGCTGCCATGCTGCTTCCAGCTTTTGCAACATACTCACAATTCGTGACTCCTGGTAAGGTTTGAGAATGTAGTCAAACGCTTCCAGTTCAAAGGCTTCTACAGCGTGCTCTTTCCAGGCGGTGACAAACACAATAAACGGCTTATGGGCGAATTGATTGATGTTCTGCGCCAGCAACACGCCGTCCAGCGAAGGGATGTTGATATCCAGAAAAATCGCGTCGACCCGGTTGTGCTGCAAAAATTTCAGTACGTCGAGGCCATCTTCAAAGGTGCCCACGATCTCCATCTGGCTGTGGGTTTTAATCAGCCAGCTCAGCTCTTGTTGAGCCAGAAATTCATCTTCTACGATGATGACTTTCATGCGTTACTCCTGCCTACGGCAACAGGGATGTCGGCGCATGAACGGGTGAGCGTTCATTCGGGACGTAAAAAGCGATTTCAGTGCCAGGCTCAAGACGGTGAATGTGCAGCCCATCGCCATACAACAGTTTGACGCGGTGATGCACGTTCAGTAACCCAATCTTATTACCGGGCATTTCGTTGGACTTAACGCGCTCAATGACTTTGGGATCGATGCCGTGGCCGGTATCGCGAACCGAAATGCGGACGCGATTTCCGCTCTCGGCCACGCTAATTGTCACCACGCCTTTGCCTTTGCGCGGCTGGATACCGTGGACAATGGCGTTTTCGACCAGTGGCTGAATCAACAGGCTTGGGATCACACAGTTAACCTCTTCATCGATATCGTAGATGACCGTCAGCTTGTCACCAAAGCGTGCCTGCTCAATGGCGATGTAGTCTTTAATTTGATACAGCTCTTTTTTGATGTCTATCTGCTCATCGTCCTTCAGTTCGATGTTGTAGCGCAGATAGCGTGACAGATTGAAAATCAGCTGGCGCGCGGTGTCTGGATTCAGCCGGATGGACGAGGAAATTGCGTTCAGCGCGTTAAACAGGAAATGGGGATTAATTTTACTTTGCAGCGCGCGCAACTCTGCCTTATTTGCCATTTCTCGCAGTTGTTCGGCGCGAGAGACTTCAAGCTGGGTCGAAATGATTTGCGACAGGCCGATAGCCATTTCCTGAAGCGACGAGGTTATCTGGTGCGCATGACAGTAGTAAATTTTCAGCGTGCCGGTCACCACACCTTTCTCCCACAGCGGGATCACTAGCATGGAGTGAATTTCAGGAGTTCTGTAGGCTTCATCATTGTTTTTAATAATGATTTTCCCGTAATTAATCGCCTGTCGTGTGGTAGGACTAACGGTGTCATCGTTATCGCGATAGTTATGCTCGCCCACACCTACGTAGGCCAGCACATGATCGATATTGGTGATCGCAACGGCATCGGCGTGAATATCGCGGCGGATAATATCGCAGACCTGACGCAGTGACTCGGCGTTGACATGGCGGAACAGTGGCAGCGTTTTGTTGGCAATATCGAGCGCCAGCTTAGCCTGGCGCGCCGCGCTGGCCTCTTTCTCACCTTCAACACTCTGCACCAGCAGCACGATAAAGCCGATGCAGACGCTTCCCAGAATCATCGGAATACCAATTTTCGAGACAATATCCAGCCCAAGATCCGTGGTGGGCGCCCAGGCCACCACCAGGATCATGGTCAGTGTTTCACACGCCATGCCGGCGATGATCCCTGCGCGCCAGTGCTGCTTTTTCGGTATTTTGCGGTTGATACAGCCGGAAAGCACTCCGGCGATAATACTGGTGATAAAGCAGGGAATGGCGGTGACGCCGCCAATATCAATCAGGTAACGATGTGTCCCTGCGATGAGGCCTGTGATAATCCCCACCCACGGGCCAAATAAGATCCCGCCGGACATGACGGCGATGATGCGCACGTTCACCAGTGAGCCTTCAACCGGGACGCCGGACCAGGTGCTGAACAGGGCGAACATCGAGAAGATGGCCGTGACGGCCAGCAGCTCTTTGGGCGAGTGGGCGGATTTATGTAAAAGCTCGCGGAACAGGCGAATGCGGATCAGGAAAAACAGGCAGATCAGCATTAATGCCGCGCGGTCAAAAACCGCCAGGAGCATATCGAATATTTCGTGCACGGGTGAACCTGGGAAATCGGGAAAAAGCTATGATAAAAAACCTGGCACCTAATGACCAGCTATCCATCTGCTTTATCAAATGAGGAAAAACCATAATTTCCAAAGGGGATTATGAGAGGGTTCCTGAATCGGGCCGGGTTTATCGCACGCGGCAGAGTTAAGGTAACGTATTTGATATCATTGTGTTAAATAACAGGTATTAAAAATGCGCATTTAGACTTTGCTGTTCCGCTTTTATGCGCAGCAGCATTCCCGTTTTAGCGCGAAATATTTTTTTTATTTTCCCTCTCGACAGCACGTTTTTTTTCAGGTTATTTTCTAAGCACGCCACATACGTGGCAGCGTCGCTCGGACGGTCCGGGCGCTAACGTGAATCTGAGGAACCTATGGCTGACTCCAGTCCTGAACGCCGTTTTACGCGTATCGATCGTTTACCCCCTTATGTTTTCAATATCACTGCTGAACTGAAAATGGCTGCGCGTCGGCGTGGCGAAGACATTATCGATTTCAGCATGGGTAATCCTGACGGCCCTACACCACCGCATATTGTCGAGAAATTATGTACGGTTGCCCAGCGTCCTGATACGCATGGCTACTCGACTTCCCGCGGTATTCCTCGTTTACGTCGTGCGATCTCCCGCTGGTATCAGGATCGCTATCAGGTCGATATCGATCCTGAAAGCGAAGCCATTGTGACCATCGGTTCAAAAGAGGGGCTGGCGCACCTGATGCTGGCAACGCTGGATCACGGTGATACCGTTCTGGTGCCAAATCCAAGCTATCCCATTCATATTTACGGGGCCGTGATTGCCGGCGCGCAGGTTCGCTCTGTGCCGCTGGTGGAAGGCGTAGACTTTTTCAATGAACTCGAACGCGCTATCCGCGAAAGCTACCCAAAACCGAAGATGATGATCCTCGGTTTCCCGTCAAACCCAACGGCGCAGTGCGTTGAACTTGAGTTCTTTGAGAAAGTGGTCGCCCTGGCAAAACGTTACGACGTGCTGGTGGTTCACGATTTAGCCTATGCCGATATTGTGTATGATGGCTGGAAAGCACCTTCAATTATGCAGGTGCCTGGTGCGCGCGATGTGGCAGTCGAGTTCTTCACTCTTTCCAAAAGCTACAATATGGCCGGCTGGCGTATTGGCTTTATGGTCGGTAACAAAACGCTGGTGAGTGCCCTGGCCCGCATTAAGAGCTACCACGACTACGGTACTTTTACCCCGTTGCAGGTGGCGGCAATTGCCGCGCTGGAAGGCGACCAGCAGTGTGTGAAAGACATTGCCGCGCAGTATAAACGCCGCCGCGATGTGCTGGTCAAAGGCCTGCATGAGGCGGGGTGGATGGTAGAAATGCCGAAGGCATCAATGTATGTCTGGGCGAAGATCCCTGAGCCGTATGCGGCGATGGGATCGCTGGAGTTTGCTAAAAAGATGCTACACGACGCGAAAGTCTGTGTTTCCCCGGGCGTCGGCTTTGGTGATTATGGTGATACCCACGTGCGTTTTGCACTGATCGAAAACAGCGATCGTATTCGCCAGGCGGTGAGAGGGATTAAGAGCATGTTCCGTGCTGATGGGCTGCTGACATCGAAGGGCGGCAGCGAGTAAGCCGCGTTGTCATGACATAAAAAAAGGAGCCAACGGCTCCTTTTTTTTTGACTGCATTCACTTTGCTAGATCATGAGAGCAAAGGTTCCGGCCCAGACTAAAACAATCACCGAAATGCCCATAAAGAAATATTTCACGTTTCATCGCTCCGCGTATCTTATGGTACGCATTGAAAAACAGAGTCCACCTGATGTTAGAGAACTGAAATTGGGCTGCTCACAAAGCCGCTAACTTCAGCTCAGAATTCTGCGCCTTCCTGTTGCCAGACGGCGCTAATGTACGCCTAAATATGGGGGGTGACAAGAGGGGTTTTTTTAAATAATTTCCGACACTTACGAGTGTCGTGGAACGGCGACAGTTTGATTTCAACACGCAATAAATTCCCGTTGAGCGACGTAAGAAAAAAACAGTTACTCAGGGTAATTACAGGTGATTGAAAAGGTTAGTTTCTTAGCGAAACTAACCTTCAAAAAGGGCTTAGATATAGAGCGAAGATTCGCCAAGCGGGCGGGTTTTGAAGCGGCGGTGCATCCACAGATATTGCTCAGGCGCACGCATGATCTCTTTTTCGATCACTTTGTTGATAAACACAGCGGCTTCGCATTCGTTTTCCGGGTAGTTAGCCATTTCCGGGGAAATGTGCAGACGATAGCCCGACTTATCCGCTTTTCTCACCATCGTCACGGTTAACATGGCGGAGCCTGACAAACGTGAAATCACGAACGTACCGTTGGTGGTCGCTACGTTTTTAACCGCAAAGAATGGTGCAAAGCTGCTGCCTTTACGCCCGTAATCCTGATCGGGAGCAAACCAGACGGCTTCGCCTTTTTTCAGTGCGCCAACCATACCACGCAGGTTATTACGGCTGATCATCGCTTTGTTGGAACGCATACGCCCGCGAGTTTGTACCCACTCCATCAGCGGGTTGTTGTGCGGACGGTAGGTTGCCATCATCGGCTGGCAAAGACCCATTACGCGGCCACCCAACTCCAGTGACATAAAGTGCACACCAACCACCATTACGCCACGGTTCTGCGCCTGCGCGCGCTTCAGGTTTTCCAGACCTTCAACGTCAAACCATTTGCGGACACGCTCGTCGGGCCAGAACCAGGCCATACCCGTTTCGAGCAACGCCATACCAATGGATTTGAAGTTTTCGGAAATCAGTTTTTCGCGTTCGTGCGCATTGTACTGAGGGAAACACAGCTCAATATTTTTGCGGGCGATGGATTCACGGCGCTTAAGGAAGTGACGTGATGCGCTGCCCAGTTTCGAACCCAGTAAACGAAGTACCGGATAAGGAAGTTGAACCAACAGCCAGAGGACGCCAAGACCAAACCAGGTAAACCAGTAACGCGGGTGTAAAAACGCGCGTTCGAATTTGGATTGAGACAAAATAGTGAAACCTATGTGAAGCCAGTAAAGGTAGCGCAGACATCGCGATACGTCGTGCCTATAAGACCATATATTGAGGTGATGGTTGCAGGCTTTACCGATCTTTACGGCGTCACCTGTCCACTGCCGATGTTGGCTGGCGGCGTAATGTAGCACCCTTATACGATATGTGCTATTGATCGTTTTTGATTAAAAAAGCGGCAAATCTGGACGTGCTTGATTTGACTGGGCAAGGGGCGCATTTTTTGTTCATAAAATAGCCCGCAGTAACATAACTTTCAGATTCATGCGGGCTATTTCTTGTTGCGGGATTATTGGTTAAACGCGTTCGCACCGGGCTGTACGTGCTTATACCATTCCATCAGTTCCGCAGTTCCGGCTTCGCCTTCTGCGGGGGCCCAGGCGGCGAAATCCTCAGCGGCAACCGGCTGATAGCCACCGTGTTTGACTTCAAAGATCACTCCGCCATTATCCAGCGACAGCACTGCGTGCCAGGTACCGGCTTCCATCTCCAGTGCCATGCACTCTTCGCCTAAAACCACGCGGCGCGTGACGTTTCCGTTGTCGTCAAAATTCAGCACCACAAACCGCCCGCTGAGTGGAATCAGCAGCTCAAAGGTATGCGGGTGACGATGAGGACGCACGTAAGTGCCTGGCTCCATCGCAATGGCCAGACGCTGTACGGGGTCGATCAGCTCCGGATGAAAATTGCGGTGGGCACGTAAGCGGGGGGAGTTTGCAGCCGCTTCACTTTGTTGCTTCAAATCGCTGACGGTGATTTGTTTCATTTAAGTCGCCTGAGGTGAGTTCAGTAACAGAGTCTGGAAAGTGCTGAAGAGTGTAAGTGAAGGGGATATTGGTGGGGAAGGTATTCCTGTCTAATTATCAAAACATACCTGAATGCTACTGCGATAGCGGATTTCGGTCACGACTTACCCTGAGAGGCCAGAAATATGGAAACTTATCTACAAATAGTGAGGGATGAGTGGATCCAGCTTATTAATGACACTGACCCTCGGTTACATCAGCTTGCAACGGACATAGCCAGTGAACACGCGTTAATATTGAGCAGGGAGTTCTATAGCATTGTTCTGGCAGATCCTAACGTCGCTGAGTTTTTAATCACAGATCAAGTTGAAAAACAGCTGCGTGAGGCACTTAGCCTCTGGCTTATCGATGTTCTATCCTGCACGACATAACAGGTTGAGGAGCAGATGCGAGCGTAGCAGCATGCCTATGTTTTCAGTGAGAACAGCGCTGCAAAAGATGACGAAAACTATCGGATATTCTCGTTGATGGAGAATGCTGAAGAAGAGAAAGAACGCCAGACCGCCGCACTGTTGACCTGGGAGATGACCCTTCTTTGTAAAGAGATGCTGGTTTCCAGTATGGGCAACAGCCGACCACTCGGGTGGTCTGACTTCGGGCTATAGTTTAGCCACAAAGGACGCCATTACTTCAGCGGAATTGCTGAGGCGGGCCATATCTCCCGCCTGATCCAGAAGTTTGACCAGACATTTTATGAAATTCGCCAGCCGCGCCGGTACACTCCTGTCAACGCTGCTTATCGATGTTGATAAGTTCAAGCAAATCAATGGTACCTGGGGGCACAACACGGGGGATGAGATACAGCGCAAAGTGGTGGGTGCGTTTTACGATAACGTCCGCACCTGCGATTACGTTTTTCGCTATGGCCGCGACGAATTCCTCATTGTGCTGACCGAGATAACCGAGGCCGATACGCTTTGTCGAGCGGATCCGCCGGCGCGTGGAGAAAATTAAGGTAAACGCACCACGGGCGAGACTATCCCGCTTTCTCTTTTCATTGGCGCGGCGATGTTCAACGGGCACCCTGATTACGAATGTCTGATTCAGGCGGCGGATGAAGCGCTGTATGGCGCGAAACGACGCGGGTGAAATTGCGTGGAGTCGTGGAAAGCGCCGTGATGGGTGGAAAGATGTTTGGATGATGAATCTATGGATCATGGACAGGCCAGGATTTATGCAATTGAGCAGCTTAAATCGCAGGGCTCGAGTAATGTTATGGCAAACGAGACAGATGCGCTGCGGATAAGAAAGTTATAGGTTATCGGATGCGGGAAAACGGATTGCATCGCGTGAAATATTGACTATTGGCAATTGCCTAACCTCGTACACTTCCAGCTTGAGCCTATTAGCTCTCCAGTATTTTAACGAGACATAACCCCGACGATATTTCTTACGCTTTCTCCATCACTATTATTATGTCGCTTATATAAAGCAAGGTCATGGCTAACAGGCTTCCTGGACCGATACCCGTACATCTTTCTGTGGAATACGGTGTGAGGAAATTATCGTTGGCTTAACGATCATGAATTCAGTTTCCCGGACATTTCTTTTTATCTCATGCCGCTTTTAATCTATATCTTTGAAAATCCACTTGGCGTACCTAATTAATTTATATTGATTTAAATCAAATTAATGCGACTTCGTAATAAATTGCTCGGATTTTTTAACTTCGCCGACATAAATAATTGCTAATGGCATTTCTGGTGGTTGCTTTTGCTAGCTTGTCAGCAATATTCACCATTCGTCACTAGCAGAAAATTCTTAAGTAATTTCTTATTTCGGACTAATGATCGGTTAATTTGATATTAATTCGATCATTATCCCGTTATCGAGTATAAATAGCTGTAAAGTTCAACGTGTGAACAGCTATAAATCGAGGGATGATGAGATGGCTGACAGTTTCCAGAATGAAGTGCCAAAGGCACGTATTAACCTAAAACTTGATCTGCACACTGGCGGAGCAAGCAAGAAAACCGAACTTCCTCTGAAATTACTTGTTGCGGGCGATTTCAGTAATAGTCAGGAGTCCGCTCCAATATCAGAGCGTAAAAAAGTTAATCTGAATAAAAATAACTTTGATGCTGTGCTTTCCGAATATTCCCCAAATGTAAGTCTTACCGTTAAGAACACTCTTGCTGGCGACGGCAGCGAAGAAAGCGTCAATCTGATATTCCAGAGCATGAAGGATTTCTCCCCAGAACATGTCTCCCGGCAAATACCACAGTTAAAGGCCATGCTTTCCATGCGTAATTTGCTGCGTGATTTAAAAGCGAATCTGCTGGACAACCAGGCTTTCCGAAAAGAGCTGGAAAAAATTCTGCTGGATCCGGCATTAAGCGCAGAACTCAGGGCCGAACTGACAGCCCTCTCCCCGAAACAGCCATAACGGTCACGATGTTTTAACGGATTAATAAAGGAATATGCTGATGTCTGTAAAAAATGAGAATGCCGCTGGTGGCGAGAGTGTGGTGCTTGAACACCCTGTCTCGGGTGGTGTTTACGCGTCCCTGTTTGAAAAAATCAATCTGAAGCCGGTCTCTGAGCTGAGTGCGCTGGACATCTGGCAGGACGTGCAGGCGATGTCGGATGCGACTGCGGATGAACGTTTAACGGCCAGTATGCAGGTATTTCTTGAGTGCCTGACAAAATCGGGCTCAAAAGTTGAAAAACTCGATAAAAACCTGATTGACCATCATATCGCTGAGCTGGACTACCAGATTAGTCGCCAGCTTGATGCAGTCATGCACCATGAAGAGTTTCAGGCTGTAGAGAGTCTGTGGCGAGGCGTGAAGTCGCTGGTAGATAAAACTGATTTTCGTCAGAACGTGAAAATCGAATTACTTGATATGTCCAAAGAGGATTTGCGTCAGGATTTCGAAGACAGTCCGGAAATTGTCCAAAGTGGGCTGTATAAACAGACTTATATTGATGAGTACGATACCCCGGGCGGAGAACCTCTTGCTGCGCTGATTTCTGCATATGAGTTTGATGCATCAGCACAGGATGTCGCCCTACTGCGCAATATCTCTAAAGTTTCTGCTGCTGCGCATATGCCATTTATCGGTTCAGCGGGTCCAAAATTCTTCCACAAAGACTCAATGGAAGATGTTGCTGCCATCAAAGATATCGGAAACTACTTTGATCGCGCTGAATATATTAAGTGGAAATCTTTCCGCGAAACAGATGACTCGCGCTACATAGGCCTGGTGATGCCGCGCGTATTGGGTCGTCTGCCATATGGCCCGGACACTGTACCGGTACGCAGCTTCAATTATGTCGAAGAAGTGAAAGGACCCGATCACGATAAATACCTGTGGACTAACGCCTCGTTTGCGTTCGCTTCTAACATGGTTCGCAGCTTCATCAACAACGGCTGGTGTGTGCAAATCCGTGGCCCACAGGCTGGAGGTGCCGTCCAGGATCTGCCTATCCATCTTTATGACCTCGGTACTGGCAATCAGGTGAAGATCCCATCTGAAGTGATGATCCCTGAAACCCGCGAGTTTGAATTCGCCAACCTCGGTTTCATTCCGCTGTCCTACTACAAAAATCGCGATTACAGCTGCTTCTTCAGCGCTAACTCCACTCAGAAGCCGGCTATGTATGACACCGCCGATGCGACGGCAAACAGCCGCATCAACGCGCGTCTGCCTTACATCTTTCTGCTGTCGCGCATCGCGCATTACCTGAAGCTGATTCAGCGTGAAAACATCGGTACCACCAAGGACCGTCGTCTTTTGGAGTTGGAGCTGAACACCTGGGTTCGCAGTCTGGTGACTGAAATGACCGATCCGGGCGATGAGTTGCAGGCCTCTCACCCGCTTCGCGACGCGAAAGTGGTGGTGGAAGATATTGAGGACAACCCGGGCTTCTTCCGTGTGAAGCTGTACGCCGTGCCGCACTTCCAGGTGGAAGGGATGGATGTCAATCTGTCGTTGGTTTCCCAGATGCCGAAAGCCAAATCCTAAGGCGAGGGGAAATCAGGGATGAAAATTTACCGCCCACTTTGGGAGGATGGGGCCGCTCTGGCCCCGCAACAATTCCAGCAGCAGGCCCGCTGGAGTGAATACGTTGCCGAGATGGTCGCCCGGATGGGGGTTTCTCATCCCTGGGGCGTGGTTGCGGCAGAATTTGATGATGCCGCACTGGCGCTCGCGCGCCTGAATGCCATCCGTCTGGTCGTACGTTTCCAGGATGGCACGATTGTTGATACGGATCTGGCGGATAATATTCCGCCGGTCTGTGATTTGTCTGCCGCAAACGGCTCTGAGGCTGTTGAGGTGGTTGCCGCATTGCCGCTGCTGAGCGCCAGTGGTGGCAACCTCGATAACGGACAGGACAGTGAGCGCCCGCGTCGCTGGAAAGCTGAGCGTGTGGTGGTGCAGGAACTGGCCGGCCATGAAAGCGGGGAACTCGCGATCCTGCGTCATGCGCTGACCCTGCGTCTGTCCAGCCAGGAAAACACGGCATACCTGACCTGTCCGGTAGCCCGTCTGGTGCGTAATGCGCAGGGGCAGTGGAGTCGGGACCCATCCTTTATCCCGCCAATGCTGTCCGTTGCTGCCAGTCCGTGGCTTGCCACCGAACTGGGTGACCTGCTGGTCCGTCTGCAGGCCCGTCGCCGTCGCCTGATGGCCATGCGCCGTGAAAGTAATGAGCGTATGGCCGACTTTGCGGTTGCGGATGTCTCCCTGTTCTGGTTGCTCAATGCCCTGAACAGCGCCGAGCCGGTGCTAACTGAACTGCTTCAGACGCCTGAGCGTCACCCGGAACTGCTGTACCGCGAACTGACCCGTCTGGCCGGCAGCCTGCTGACTTTCTCACTTGAGCACGACGCCGGCGATATTCCTGCATACCAGCACGATGCACCGGAACGGGTATTCCCGCCGCTGCTGGCACTGCTCGATAAGCTGCTGGAAGCGAGCCTGCCGTCACGGGTGGTGAGTATACACCTGGAGCACCAGGACCAGATCTGGAAAGGTGCCCTGCACGATGCGCGCCTGCGCGAAGGGGCAGACTTCTACCTTTCCGTACGCTCCTCCATGCCGAATCATGAGCTACAGAAGAAATTCCCGCAGTTGTGTAAAGCGGGCAGCTTTGAAGATGTGTCCGATGTGGTGAATGTGGCCCTGAGCGGGATGGTTATCAAGCCGCTGACCCATGTGCCGGCCGCTATCCCGTTACGTCTTGAGAACCAGTATTTCTCGCTGGATCTGAGTAGTGAGGCGGCGCGGGCGATGCTGGAAGCGGGAAGCTGCACCTTCTATACCCCGCGCTCACTGGGGGATGTGAGTCTTGAACTCTTTGCGGTGCTACGCACATGAATACATCAGAAATGAGTCAAATTGAGCGTATTTTCTACCCCGGTTGGCTGATGGTCAGCCAACTGCGGGGCGGACAGGAGGTCCGTGACGGGGAAGAGCTCTATCGTCGGGCCTGCCGTCTGGTGCAGGAGGCAAAAGGGGCGCTCACGGAGGCCGGTTACAGCGACATCAGCCGGGATCATATGGTGTATGCCCTGTGCGCACTGCTTGATGAGAGTGTGATGAACCGGGGAACCACCGATGATGGTTACCTGACCTGGCGCCGTGATCCGTTACAGGCCCACTTCTTTGGCACCCTCAATGCCGGTGAGGAGCTGTGGGAACGGATCCGTAACCTGCTGAAAGAAACCGCCCCTGACGCTGCCGTCCTGACCTGCATGTACCGGACCCTGCAACTGGGGTTCGTGGGGCAATATCGCGCGCAGGATGATGAACGCCGGGAAGATATCGTTCGCGCGCTCGCGGAACGGGTACCGGCCTTTTTGCTTGCCCAGGACGCGCCCATTGTTGCCCGGGCCTCACGCTTGCGCAGCGGTCGTCGCTGGTACTGGCTGACCTGGGTTGTGGCCGCTGTCGCCCTGGTGGCGCTCTGGTTCTTCCTTTCGTGTTCGCTTACTGAACTGGTAAGCCAGACCGTCAGGCAGGGGTAAGCAATGCGGGATGCGTACCGAAGTCTGTTGACAGCCCTGGGTGCCGTACTGGCGCTGTGGCTCATTCTGGGATTCTGGCCATTGTCCACGGGCAGCCGTGTGGCACTCAGTCTGTTGGTTGTTCTGGTGTCCGGGATGATGTTCTGGCGTCAGCGCCAGGCTTCTCAGGCACGGGCGACAGCTGTCCGTGAGATTGTGGATGAGAACCTGCCACCGGAAGATTTTCAGGGGGCGGTGAGCCTCGTCTGTGGCGACAACACCCCGCTGTTTGTGTCCGGTTCCCGTCATCGGGAAACCCGGCAAGGCTGGTATCTGTGGGTGAAGGATGCGGAACAGCTGCCACTCCTGGCACAGCACCTGAGCCTGGTGCGCCCGGCTCTGGTGTCGCAAATCTCCGTCATGCTGGCGGTGGTACCTGAACAGCACACCTCCGGCGATGATTTTACCCAGAATCTTCGGGGTTGGCAGCGTGCTGTCGTCCAGTGCCGTGCGGCATTTGGCACTATCCCCCCGCTGTGGACCGTGACCTGGGTATCTCCCCCCGTGGCCTGTGCTGAGGCAGAGCCGGTCTGGTTTACCACGGTCAGCCAGCGAAGCGGTATTCAGGTGTATCAGCCAGGTCAGGGTAATGTGTCACTGACGGAGTGGACCCGGGAGACCTGCTCAGACGGGCGTCTTTCGCGTCTGAGTCAGGGCCTGTGGCTGGACAGCCTGCTTGCCTGGCAGAGCAGTGCGGTGAATGACCTTCTGTCGGTACGACAGGGCGAACTGCCGGTGATGAAACCCTGCGTGCAGGGTATGTGTATGGTGCCGGTGAGCGGTATTGCGGGAAATCTCTGGCAACAGCACATCACTTCCGTGACTGCGCTGCCACCGGACGTCGTCGTGAGCACTGAGCCATTGCCGCTGCCTGAACTGTTGTTGCCGGCGTTACCGCGCAGACGCGGTGTCAGCAGCAGAATGGTGTTCTGGCGTTATGCCGGATTACTGGGCGGGATTTTCCTGGCCCTGGCTATGCTGGCGTCCTGGATGAACAACCAGCGTCTCATTCGCAATGTTGGCGATCACCTTGCGTTATATCACCAGCTGACGGGTAAGCCTGTTGCCCCGAAACTGCGTGCACAGCAGCGCCTCAGAGCCGATGGTGCATTGCTGGACGACTGGCAGCGTCGCGGGGAGCCACTGCGTTATCGCCTGGGTCTGTATCAGGGGCTGCGTCTGGTTCCACCTGTTGAGGCTGCCATCAGCGACTGGGCACCTCCGCCGCCCCCTCCACCGGTCATTAAGAAAATCATTCAGGGTCCGAAAACCATTCGCCTCGACAGCATGTCGCTGTTCGATTCGGGCAAATCGGCGCTGAAAGCCGGGTCTACCAAAATGCTGGTGAACTCACTGGTTGGCGTTAAGGCGAAGCCGGGCTGGCTGATTGTGGTCGCTGGTCACACCGATAACACCGGCAATGCGCAACTGAACCAGACGCTCTCTCAGAAACGTGCCGAAGCGGTGCGCGACTGGATGCGTGACACCGGTGACGTGCCGGAAAGCTGTTTTGCGGTGCAGGGTTATGGCGCAAGTCGCCCGATCGCAACTAACGACACCCCGGAGGGCCGTGCGCTCAACCGCCGTGTCGAAATCAGTCTGGTACCGCAGGCCAGTGCCTGCCAGATACCGGGCCACACCCAGGCGTCATCGCAGGATGATGGCGCATCACAACACAATGGAGAGTAATTCCATGGCAATTCCTGTTTATCTTTGGCTGAAAGACGACGGCGGCGCGGACATTAAAGGTTCTGTGGACGTTCAGGATCGTGAAGGCAGCATCGAAGTGGTGGCGCAGGAGCATAACCTGTACATCCCGACCGACAATAACACCGGCAAGCTGACCGGTACCCGTATCCACACCCCGTTCCTGTTCACCAAGGAAATCGACTCGTCCAGCCCGTACCTGTACAAGGCTGTGACCACCGGTCAGACCCTCAAGTCTGCGGAATTCAAGTGGTACAAGATCAACGACGCGGGCCAGGAAGTTGAATACTTCAACACCAAGCTCGAAAACGTAAAAGTGGTGAAGGTGAATCCAGTGATGCATGACATCAAGGATCCTTCTTTCGAGAAACATAACCATCTCGAGCAGATCGAGCTGCGTTACGAAAAAATTACCTGGACCTACAAAGACGGCAACATTATTCATTCCGATTCCTGGAACGAACGCGCCACCGCCTAAGTCACGAGCGGGCAGAGTTTCTCTGCCCGCTTTTTTGCTTTTGCTGAACGTCTGCCTGTGCGGGCTTTCAGCAAAGAACCCACAATCTGCCAGCCGACCGTATGCGCTTTGGTCTCCTTCACGGGAAACAGTGAGGGGCGGTAGCGTGTCCAGGAACCGACAAAGAGAGAATCTCATGGAAAATCCAGCCATCCTGCTGCGACGTCTGAACCCTTACTGTGCCCGTGCGATGGAAGGGGCGGCCTCGCTCTGTCAGACCCGCGCCCATGCGGAAATTCTGCCGGAGCACTGGCTGCTGAAACTGCTGGAGCAGGGCGAAGGTGACCTGACGGTGCTCGCTCGTCGCTACGAATGGGACATGGATGCTATCTGGCAGGATTTGCTGGGCTGGCTGGATAAACAGCCGCGCTCGGTTCGCCACCGTCCGCAGCTGTCTGACAGCCTTCAGACCCTGATACAGGAAGCGTGGCTGATTGCTTCGCTTAACGGTGAAGAACACATCCGGAGCCAGCACCTGTTGATGGCCCTGGTTGAAAAACAGAACCTGATGCGCTGCGACGGGCTGTGGCCGCTGCTGACGCTGGGCCAGAGCCAGCTGGAGCGCCTGCGTCCGCTACTTGATTCACAGTCAGATGAACGCCCGGAACTGCACCAGGAAGCCGAACTGGCGCAGAACCACGGCGGTGAAGTGGAGTTTGTGGGCCGTCCGATTGGCACAGAACTGAAAGAGGGTGAGCTGAACCCGGCCCTACAGAACGCACTGGATAAATTCACGCTCGATGTCACTGCCAAAGCGAAAGAAGGCAAGATTGACCCGGTGTTCGGCCGTGACACCGAAATCCGCCAGATGGTCGACATTCTTTCCCGCCGTCGCAAGAACAACCCAATCCTGGTTGGTGAACCAGGCGTCGGGAAAACGGCGCTGGTCGAAGGCCTGGCGCTGCGCATTGCCGAAGGCAACGTGCCGGAATCCCTTAAGCCGGTTAGCCTGCGCACCCTCGACCTGGGCCTGTTGCAGGCGGGCGCAGGCGTGAAAGGGGAATTCGAACAGCGTCTGAAAAACGTGATTGATGCCGTGCAGCAGTCACCTGTTCCCATTCTACTGTTTATCGACGAAGCGCACACCATCATCGGCGCGGGTAACCAGGCGGGCGGGGCCGATGCGGCCAACCTGCTGAAACCGGCGCTGGCGCGCGGCGAACTGCGCACCATCGCCGCGACCACCTGGTCCGAATACAAGCAGTACTTCGAGCGTGATGCTGCGCTGGAGCGCCGCTTCCAGATGGTGAAAGTGGACGAGCCGGACGACGACACCGCGTGCCTGATGCTGCGTGGCCTTAAATCCCGTTACGCCGGGCACCATAACGTGCACATTACCGACGACGCAGTCAAAGCGGCGGTCACCCTGTCACGTCGCTACCTGACCGGTCGTCAGTTGCCGGACAAGGCTGTTGACCTGCTGGATACTGCCGCGGCACGCGTGCGCATGTGCCTCGACACGGTGCCGGAACAAATTGTGCGCCTGAAAGCGCAGCTGAATGCACTGGCGCTGGAAGAGCAGGCGCTGCTGGAAGACATTGCCGCCGGCAGCAACCGTCATGGTGACCGCCTGGGTGTGATTGAGCAGCAGCGGACTGAACTGGAAACGTGTATTGGGGAGCAGGAAGCACGTTTCAGCAACGAAAAGGCGCTGGCAGAGCAGCTAATGGCCAGTCGCCAGGATATCAGCCAGCAGGCTGAAATTACTGACCTGCAACGGCAACTGGAGCAGGCACACCAGGGCGATGTGCTGGTTCAGGTGGATGTGGACACACGCACGATTGCCAACGTGATTGCCGACTGGACCGGCGTGCCGCTCTCTTCCCTGATGAAAGACGAGCAGACCGAACTGCTGACCCTGGAAAACGAAATCGGCAAACGCGTGGTCGGTCAGGATATTTCCCTTGAGGCTATCGCTCAGCGCCTGCGCGCGGCGAAGACCGGACTGACGTCAGAGAACGGTCCACAGGGTGTGTTCCTGCTGGTAGGTCCGAGCGGCGTCGGTAAGACCGAAACCGCGCTGGCGCTGGCCGATGTGATGTATGGCGGTGAAAAATCGCTGATTACCATTAACCTGTCCGAATACCAGGAGCCGCACACCGTTTCCCAACTGAAAGGTTCACCTCCGGGTTACGTCGGTTATGGCCAGGGCGGTATCCTCACCGAAGCGGTGCGCAAGCGTCCGTACAGCGTGGTGCTGCTCGATGAAGTGGAAAAGGCGCACCGCGACGTGATGAACCTGTTCTACCAGGTGTTCGACCGTGGCTTTATGCGCGACGGAGAGGGGCGTGAAATCGACTTCCGTAACACCGTTATTCTGATGACCTCGAACCTCGGTAGTGACCACCTGATGCAACTGCTCGATGAACAGCCGGAGGCCACCGAAGGCGACCTGCACGAGCTGCTGCGCCCGATATTGCGCGACCACTTCCAGCCGGCGCTGCTGGCCCGCTTCCAGACCGTGATTTACCGCCCGCTGGCAGAAGCAGCCATGCGTACCATCGTGGAAATGAAGCTGTCACAGGTCAGCAAGCGTCTGAACCGTCACTACGGTTTGACCACGCACATTGATGAAAGCCTTTACGATGCGCTGACTGCAGCCTGCCTGCTGCCGGATACAGGGGCGCGCAACGTCGACAGCCTGCTCAATCAGCAAATCCTGCCGGTGTTAAGTCAGCAACTGCTGACCCATATGGCGGCGAAGCAGAAGCTGCACAGCCTGACACTGGGCTGGAGTGAGGAAGAGGGCATCGGGCTGAAGTTTGATTAACAGGTTTTTCTAAAGGGTAACAATTATGGACAGCGCAAAAGAGATTGCCAGAGATATGCTTGAAGCCATTAATATCGATGGGTCCGGGTTTATCGGCGCCGTGGCGAAAGGTGTTATTTCCTTACCCGTCAGCCTTGCCTATCTTGGCTATGACTTTATAGACACTGAACACCGCAGAGAGAATCAGGATGATAAATATCGGTTAGCAGCCCTGATTAAAAAAGTGGCCTTTAACGATGAAATTATTTATAAGGTTATTAAACCATTTATAGATGATTTTGTTTCTCATGTAGACATGGATAAAATTGAACGTTTTTCAAAAAATATATCTGGGAGTGTTATAGGAAAAGTAATGTTCTCACAGCTTACAGGTGTTAACATTGGAAGGGTTATTATATCTCAGGGGGTTGGTGCTTTTTTATCTGGTTCTGTTGCTGGTGGTGTTTTGGGAATTGGTGCTGAAGCATCAAGAGCTATTTATACATCACGATACTTACGTGAAAGAAATCCTATAATTTATGAAAAATTAAAAAGCATGGGTGACTTTGATCTTTTTTATTATCTTATTGAGGATGTTGTTAGACCTTATGAGGCGGCTTGTGAAATTGCAAGGATACATCCTGAAGAGTTTGATAATATCTGCAAATACTTCTTTGGAGGTTTATGAATATAAAAGATTTTATACTTATCATTATTTCACGGATCCTGGCCAGTATCGGGATGACACTGGGGATTATCAGTATGCTTTACACGTTCTACTGCTTCTTTTTTTCTATCAACCCTTGCCGCTTTATTCTAGGTGGGGTAGGTATAGTAGCCTTTGTTATAGGTTATGGACTTTATAAAATTGCCCTAAAATATATTTATGATGAGTGGGATCATTATAGGTGAAGTTCATTATATCTGTTGGGTTTTATTTTATTTAATATCATTCTGACCCAGGGTGGGAGTTATAGAAATGGGAAGTGTATTTAAAATGACAGAGGGTATTCTTAATCGCTATAAATTAGATATTCCTTCCTGTCCTTATCCATTGGATGTGGAACGTTTTGACGGATTAGAACAAATGAGTGGGCTCTATCATTACACCATTCGTTTTACCAGTTCACATACGGGCCTTACGGCTGAAATGATGTTAAGCAAAACCGCTACGCTGAGCATGGGGGAGGGGGAACTATTTAATTCTGCTGTCGGTAAAATTGTTCATGGTGTGGTGACAAATTTCCGACGCCTGACCGGTTCTCGCGATCAGGTTACGTATGAAATTATTCTGGAACCTTTTATCTCCTTACTGGATAAGCAGTTTCGTACTCACCGTTTTTTCGTCAACAAATCAGTGCCGGAAGTGGTAGCACAAATTCTTGGCGAGCATGGTTTAAAGGGGTGGGAATATGAATTCAAGCTTAAACAAACCTATCCAAAACGGGAACAGATAAACCAGTACCAGGAAAGTGACCTCGCGTTTATCGAACGCCTGCTGGCCGAGGTGGGGATTTTCTACTTCTTCACTTTGCATCCGGACACGCAAACTGAAGTGGTGCACTTTGCGGACAAGCAGAGCGCTTGGACGTTCGGTAAAAAGCTGCCTCTGAACAGCCCGTCAGGGGCGAATGATAATGCGGCCGACTCGGTGTGGGGTGTGCAAGTCCGGCATAACGTGGTGGAGCGTTCGGTTACGGCCAGTGACTACAACCACCGTGAAGCACAGAACGTCCTTATGTCCGTACCGGCTGACATGACCCGTGGCGACGGAGAGGGGAACACCTACGGCGATGTGTACCATTATCGCCCGCGTCACCTTGAACGTGGCGACAAAATTATACCAACGGCAGAAACTGGTAACTTCTGGGCGCGTCTGGAGCATGAACGCTTCCTGTCTACCCAGTGCACGGTGACCGGCAGCAGCACCGACCATACCCTCGGTCCGGCGCAGGTACTGACTATTACCGAAATGGCTATCCCGCCAACACTGCCCCGTGAAACGGACAACGGCGTTGTTATTATCCGCACTGGCTACTACGCCAGCCGTAGGAATGCACTGAAAGTGACATGGGCAGCGATGCCGTACTACGAGAACCGGTGCTGGCGTCCTGCCGAGAAAAATCGCCCGGTGGTCAGCGGTACTATGACGGCCCGAGTGACCAGCGCCAAGGAAAACGACATCTACGCCTGGCAGGATGCATCCGGCATGTACCGGGTAAAATTCGATGCTGACCGTGATGAGAAGCGTCAGGGTATGGAAAGTATGCCGGTACGTTTTGCCAAACCTTACGGAGGTGACAAGTACGGGTTCCACTTCCCCCTTATACAGGGTACTGAAGTCGCCATTGCGTTTCATGAGGGCGATCCGGACCGTCCGTATATTGCCCATGCACTTCATGACTCCCGCCACGTGGACCACGTCACTGAGACCAACAGCACGCGCAATGTGATCCGCACTGCCGGGCTGAACAAGCTACGAATGGAAGACAAACGCGGCGAAGAGCACGTCAAGCTCAGTACGGAGTATGGGGGCAAGTCCCAACTTAATTTAGGCCACAACGTTGATGCTGATAGGGAGTTGCGTGGCGAAGGGGCGGAGCTACGCACCGACCGACATGTCGCCATTCGTGGTGGTGCGGGGGTACTTATCAGCGCGGATAATCAACCAAAAGCTCAAGGCGAAATGCTTGATGTGAGTGCGGCAGTCGCCCAGTTACAAAGCGCATTGCAGTTGGTTACTGCGCTTGCCCAAAGCGCCGGCACATCTGGGGCCCTGGACGCCGATATGGAGTCACAGCAGCAACTGGCTCAGACGCTGAATCAACTCAAAGAGGCCGGTTTGCTGATGACTGCTCCTGCTGGCATTGCGGCCACGACCCCGCAGAATATTCAGTTGTCGGCAGGTCATTCACTTACCGCCACCGCCGGTGAAAATGTCGATATGACAATTTTCAAACGGTTGACGGTTGCCGCTGGCGAAGCGATAAGTCTGTTTGCGCAAAAGATGGGAATGAAAATATTTGCCGCAAGAGGCATGGTCGATATTCAGGCTCAGACGGATGAGATGCGTTTGCAGTCCAGTAAAGCGATGACCATAAACAGTGTGGATGGGGAGATTGTACTGAATGCGGCCAATGGGATCACCTTGACAAGCAAAGGTGGGGCTTACCTTAAAATTAAAGACGGTATGGTAGAAATTGGAGCTCCTGGCAAAATAGACCTGAAAAGCTCAAATATTCTGTGGGGAGGAAGTGCTTCACTGGAGCAGGCACTTTCTCCGCCATCAGTGAGCGATCCGGAATATCATAACTCTATGAACGGTTGTTTCAGGGTGCTGGATAAGTCCACGAAACAGCCTAAGCCTTATGTGCCTTATCGCATCGAAACTGCTGAAGGAAAAATTATCAAGGGTGTAACGAACGAAAATGGCATAACGCAATCGCATTATGGACTCGATCCAGACTCATTTAATCTGTTTTTTGAGTAAAGGGACTGAAAATTGAACGGACAAAATATGCCTGTCGCAAAAAATACACTGAGTAAGCAAGATGGCAATTCAGTGGATGTATACCACGCCTCTGCCACTGTTTATTTCCGACCGGACACTGAAGAGCTGATAATCCTTGCAGAAGAAGTTTGTGATGATTTTGATCGCCACTGGGGGGAGTTACTGACAGCAGTGAATGATGTGCATGAGGCTGGTAAAAACTACTCTTCAGCTGTTGAAAATTACGGTAATGCATTCAGTACCCCTTCCGAAAATGCTGCAGAATTTGAGCTTGAGAACAGTGCAACAACGCAGCAAAAAATTCTGGATGAGAAAAAAGCGGCTCTGCGGGAGAAACTGGGAGACTTCACTCCTGCAGGCTATGAATCCGTTGTCGAATTGATACCTGTTATCACAAAGAATAAACACGGGCGGCGCTCAGGTTCTGGCAGTAAGTATGTGTACGTAAAAAAGGGATACTACGATCAGTTGGGGGCCGGACAGAAACATACCGTTTCACTCAAGGCAAAAGACAAAGCTTCTGCTGCCGAAAGCTTTTTTGTTTATGATAAAAATGGTAACCGAAAAGGTATTGATACCAAAAAACTTAAAGAACAACTTACGAAAGCCGAACTCCCCAAACCTGATACCAGCGTTGAGTTATTCAGTCTGGATAAAGAAGATATCGGAGAAATCGATAAAACGCTGACAGACTGGGCGGATTGCTGGAATAACAGCCTGATTGTTGACGGGAAAGAAATTGATAACCACATTGACGTTTCTGCCGGTGCACAATTCATGCGCTTTTCTGCCAATGCTGGTGCCAGCGGAGAATGGGATGCCAAAGATGGAAAGTTATCGATAAAAGGAGAGGCTTCCGCTGTTCTTGTTATTGCACAAGGTTCCGCCAGTGCAACCTATTACCTTCCTGACCGCGTGGGCTGGCCGCTGGCGTACACACCTGAAGGTGCTGATATTCTGAATATGGGAATGCTTCGCCTTTATTTAGAATCCGAACTTATTGGTTTTGTCGGTGCTTCAGCGCAGATAGAAAGTCAGTTACAGGTCACCACCATCGGTGCAAAGCAAATTCTGATGGGAAAACGGGATCCAGAAAATACACTTCCCCGTTTTAATGAGCGTCGTGTTTCCGGGAGGACATTCCACAAGGCGATGGAGGAAGGTGATGGGGGGGTAACCAGTAGCGCTGAACTGTTTGGGGGGGCGAAAGTAGAAGCGAGTCTGAAGGGCGGCGTTCAGTGGTTACAGCCTGTTGCCGCAACAGCGTACCAGGGAAAAACGGGAGAGGAAGCAAAAGCTGCCGCTGAATACGTTGATTTTTGTACCATAGGCTCCAGCATTACCGGTATGGCTGGCCTGGGGGGAGGGGCAACCTTTTATTGTACATTCCTGAACGGTAAGTTTTGCTTTAAAATCGCCGCCAGCCTGTGTTGTGGTCTCGGGGCCAGAGGGGCGTTTTTGTGCGAGGTGGGTTACGAAAAGCTGGCCGATTTCGGTGCCTGGCTGGCCTATCAGCTATATGGGCTGGATTATCATTTCTTTGAAATGATTGATGAATATGCATTTAACGCGTATAACAAAATATGTGTCATGCTTCTCTCAGATATGAAAGAAAAGGTTATTCAAGCGCTTGATAAAGCTGGTACAGCGGTCACCACTATTAGCGGTATATTTGATACATTCCAGAAAGACACGACGGATGGAATCAATGCATCTTCAAAGCGAAACCAACTTGCAAAAGAATTAAACACCAGACCTGAAAAACTATTGAATTTCACACCCGAAGCGAAGGGGAACCTATTGTATTTGCTTACCCGCCACGATTTCTGGGATCACATGGATCTTGACAATCGCGGTGATGGTATCATTCCAGATATTTATCACGACCGCAAGAAAGCCATTATCAATATATTATCCAGTGTCCAGACAAGACGTGAATGGATAAAAGTGATGACCCACAGTTCGAAGGATGGAATGGATCTGGCGTTGTCGCATCCGATGAGCGAGGACGCACTGGTAGTCTGGCAGGAATCTGAGCTTCGGACATTTTTACAGGAAGGCATGAACCGTGATGATGATCTGGACATCATTAAGTCCCGTGTTCGTGATCAGGTCGCGTGGGGCTATGCTCTGGCAATGAACAATACCTACAATTATAAACTGGCGCAGGGCACTAACCCGTTATATCCCCGGATGGGAGAGTTTGGTCCATTATCTAATAATCAATCACTTACCTGATTAATTATATATAAAAGATAATTATATCTCTTGGAGTAAAAAATGAAAATCAATGCAAAAAAAACATTAACTATTGTGTTAGCCTTATTCATGCTTGTGTTTTTTTTCGGCTGGAAACAGTCCAATAAAGAAAATGGTTATATCCAGCGCATCATCACTCAAGCCGAGAAAGGAAATGCTAAATCACAACTATTATTGGGTAAAATATATTTATCAGGTGAAATTGTTAGTCCGGATTACAAGAAGGCTGAGTATTGGCTGATAAAATCTGCTGACCAAGGAAATAATGAAGCAATTAATCAATTGGGAATTCTTGCTTACGTAATGGCAAATAGAGCCTCTCACTCACCTAATGATATTGCATCCTTAAATGAAAAGATAGAAAGTTATAGAAAACCGTTATCAGTTATGGATTCATTACAAGAGAGATTAAAAGGAGGTGACATGAACACTCTTTATTTCATAGGGTCAATGTATTATTCCGGGCAAGGAGCGAAAAGGAATTACACTCTCGCCAGAGAATATTTTGAACGGTCATCTTCTGCTCAAGTGAATTCTTCGCTTATGGCCGAAATTGATTTGGGAGATATTTATCGGGATGGTCATGGTGTTGCTGTTGATAAAGTAATTGCTGCAAAGTGGTATCAAAAAGCGTGTGGCAATAATGCAGGTACTCCATCTACACCTTGCCTTCGTTTAGGCGAATTGATATTTGAAGGAGAGGGAGGGGTAAATAAAAATTATCAGATGGCGGAAAAATTACTTAATGTTCCCCTTCAAAAATTGAAAATGGTTGATGGAGATGCAATAAAACATCAAAAAATGCTACTAACTATATATAAAAATGGTGGGTATGGCATTGATAAAGATGAAATGAAAGCTAAAGCCGTCATAAAAAACATTTGTTTTCTGAAGAGAGAAAATAATTGTATGAATTAATGCATGCTCAAAACATTTCAACACGTATATATCCTGTCCAGCATTCAGACAAAAAGTGAATGGATCAAAGTGATGACGCACTGCTCTAGTGATGGAGAAGACTTGATATTGTCACCCCCTATGAGTGAAGAAGCCATATTAACATGCAAGGAATCTGAGCTTCAGACATTTTTACAGGAAGGCCTGAACCGTGATGATGATCTGGACATCATTAAGTTCCGCATTCTTGATCAGGTCGCGTGGGGCTATGCTCTGGCAATGAACAATACCTACGATTATAAACTGGCGCAGGGCATTAACCCGTTATATCCCCTGATGGGTGAATTTGGTCCACTCTCTGATAATCAGGCTCTTGTCTGAGGAATGATATCTATGAATAAGTTACTTATCATAATAATTTCTGTGTTGTTGTTAACTGCTTGTGATAAACCGGAATCATCGAAAGATGATAAAAGTGTTAGCCAGTCAGAATTAAATGATTTTATTAAAAATATAGAATCAAACCTGGTTTATGTAGACGGCGGTGATTTTCAAATGGGGGACTTTGGTGAGCAAATAGATCCTGATTCTGATAGCAAGCCTTTGCACTCAATTGAATTGAGTAGATTTTTAATAAGTAAGTTTAAAATCACAAATAAAGAGTATGATTTTTATCTAACCAGTAATAACTTAAAGAGACGGGCGGTCAAAAAAAGTTTACAAAAATGGTACGATGACTTAAATGTAACACCAAATACGCCCGCACATATAGATTGGTATGAAGCGGAAAGTTATTGCAATTGGTTAGGTGAAATTACCAAAAAACCATTTTCCTTACCTACCGAAGCTCAATGGGAATATGCTGCAAGAAGCCGTGGGAAATTTATTAGTGTAGCGACAAATACAGGAAAAGCGGAGATTGAACATGGTATCGGAGGAAAGGGTAAAGGTATAAATATAGCTACTGGTTTTGACAGGGAATCGTACTCAAAGAAAGTAAAAACTATTCTTCGCTCCGCGTCAAATTTGCCAGGTGATAATTTCCCTCCGAACCCGCTAGGAGTATATGATATGTCTGCGAATGGTTATGAATGGGTCAAAGACTGGTACGATCCAGATTATTACAAAAATTCCCCATCAAAGAATCCCCAAGGGCCTACTCATCCGACCTATAAATATAAAGACGATGGGTACCAAAAAGTTGTTCGCTCCTCTGATCGCTATAACGGAATTGTCGGTTCTGTTGTGGACAGATCTTTCAGACATCCAAGAATTACAGAAGATGATTACTTTCTGGGGGATATGACTGCAAGGTGTGTTGTTAATGCTCCGATTATCGTCAATAACTAAGGTCTTTTTTTGGAAGGACTCAACCGTGATGATGATCTGGACATCATTAAGTCCCGCATTCGTGATCAGGTCGCGTTGGGCTATGCTCTTGCAATGAACAATACCTACGATTATAAACTGGTGCAGGGCACTAACCCGTTATATCCCCGGATGGGAGAATTTGCTCCACTGTCTGATAATCAGGCTCTGGCCTGAGGAATGATACCTATGAATAAGTTACTTATCATAATAATGACTGTGTTGTTGTTAACTGCTTGTGATAAACCGGAATCATCGAAAGATGATAAAAAGGTTAGTCAGACAGAATTAAATGTTTTTATTAGAAATATAAAAGCAAACCTGGTTTATGTCGAAGGCGGTGATTTTGAAATGGGTGACTTTGGCGAGAAGTTATATGGTGCTCAGATTGATCCTTATCCGGACAGCAAACCCCTGCATATGGTGGAACTGACCAGTTACTCGATGAGCAAGTTCAAAATCAGCAACCGGGATTATCATCTTTTTCTGGATTACCATCACCGGCCTGTAAGAGACGTTCGCGATTCACTAAAGGATAAATGGGCAGAATATAACAGCACCCCCGATACGCCCGCCAGAATTGACTGGTATGAGGCGGCGGATTATTGTGCCTGGCTTGGGAAAATGACGGGCCTTCCATTCTCCTTGCCAACCGAAGCGCAGTGGGAGTACGCCGCCAGAAGTCGCGGACAATTTATAGTTTTACCTACCAATACAGGTAAAGCTGAAATTGAATTTCACGGCGGAGGAAAAGAACGTGGTATTAACATAAGTACCAGTTATGATCGAAAATTGTTTGCGAGAAAAAATGGTACGCATCTAGAAGAATTATCAAGTGTGCCAGGAGATATTTATCCCCCTAACTCTATAGGGATCTATGACATGGCCGGAAACGGTTTCGAATGGGTCAACGACTGGTATGATCCTGATTATTATAATAACTCACCTTACAAAGACCCTCAGGGACCTGAAAAACCTGAATTCAAACATGATGGAAAGGGGTATCAGAAAGTAATGAGATCTTTAAACAGCTATAACGGAATAACGGGTTCTACAGTAGGACGAACCTTTCGTTCTCCTCGTGTACCGAAAGACAGTATCCCATCCAGTCAAACGGCACGTTGTGTGGTAAATTCTGCGGAGATAAATAAATAATTTTCGTTTTATTTTTTAACACATTTGATGGTGGTTGTTTTTTATTAATATGTTATCAATAATTGTTTTGGATATTTAAATTAGTTATGACAGGATGTCATATGAATTGTGAACGACCGATTCCTCTCTCGCAATTAAAATCTCGGCTTATGGAATTGAATCAGGATAGCGACATTCCGTTTTCTGTAATTGAGCAAGGAGATAAACTAATTGCTTCATGGAAGATTGTGGATGCGAAATGGATCGAGTTATTCGGAGTTGGTGGCCTGAAGAAGCAATACGAACTGACACTGCTCTTTAATGAAGCAAAGAATCGAGTGAGTTACAGAGAAAAATCAATCGATATTGAAACTGAGCTAAGCACAGAGAGAGTGGGTTTTAAAAAAAGTTCAATGGGGTGGTCGTAAAGAATTTAATTTTGGAAAATCCTGGAGGATAAAAACGGATGGCACTATTGGAGAGCAGTATTATTATAAGTTTAGTACGTCAGATATAAAGAACCCTGTATTTGGTATTATCAATAACTCAGGTTGGGAGCTTGAAAATATGGTGGATAAATATGGTTCCCCTTTTCTTTTACTTATCTTTATAGCGATGGTGTTACTTGTGGCTATGTGTTATCTGGATTAAAGGAATGATTATGCAGGGTGTAATTCGCATTAATGATAAAACGACCCACGGCGGCACTGTAATTGAAGGAAGCTCCGGTGTGATATTTATGGGGTTAGAGGTCGCTTGTCTGATGGATAAAGTAACCTGCCCTGAGCATGGTCAAACATTTATTGCAGAGGGTGATGAAGGTTCAAAAATTAATGGCAAACCAATTGCACTGCATGGCCACCACTGTGGTTGCGGCTGCACATTGATTTCTTCATTACCTCATGCCGGAAAACGCTAATCATGCCAGTTGATCTCAAACAGATCCCTAAGGCAGAGCCATTACCTGTTCCACCTGACAGATCTCGTTGGTTTCTCGTGATTGCTCTGATTGTGATTGTGGGAGCAGTGCTGGTACTTTCGCTTTGGCCAAAGGGATTGACCACACATTCCACTTGGTTCTGGTTCTGTACGCTTCTCATACCGTTCTCTGCGGGGCTGGCTGCCTATATTGCCAGGTTACGGCACTATGAGAACGAACGCGATCGCGTAATGTGGTGGAACCATTTACATCAAACGCAGCATGACGAACAGGTTTCACTGGGTCGACAAGCCCTTGGCGTACTCGGGATAAGTTACACCACACCCGTTGCCAGCAACAAACTCGCTGCTGCGCTTTTACAGGGAGCGAATGCGCTTCAGTCGCACTATTCTCAAGCCCTTCAGTCTGTAGTGACTTCGGCTTCGCTCTCTCCGGTATTAATAAGCTCTAATGAAGTAGAACATCAGTCACGGCTCGAAGCTGTTTTAGGTAGTGTCATCAGGCAGTTACACACCGAACTTACACAATTTACCGGGAAGCTCGTCGTTCGCCTTAATCATGATGGTGTGCTGAATGATGAGCAGATTATCACTGCCTGGCGAAGCATTATTCCTGATTCATATGCTGTTAGTGAGATTAACGTCAGTACTGAAAGTGATGGATTAATGTGGATTGATGAATGGCTCGACAGGCAGGATGACACGCTGTTCCTTTCCATTGAGGTTAATTTATTTCTGCTGGCCCGCGACCGACAGGCTGAATCTGTATCCGCCCTGTTATTGGCTTCTCCCGCTTGGCTGGAACGACAACATATCAAGCCGAAAATGTGGATACATCGTCCGGTTGTTGTAAAGGATGCTAGTGATGCAGTTGCGGATGTGGCGAATTGGGGGGAAGTAACCACAGAATTACCCTGGTATTTGTGGCGTGCGCAGGTGAAAAGCGATGCGCTGGCAGCCGTTCTTCAGGTGATGGATAAGTCAGGGTATTTACCTGCAAAAAAAGGAGAGCAGATTCTGGATGATGCTTTTGGCAGGCCAGCGGCTGCAGTGGGCAATATCACTCTGATTTGTGCTTGTGAAAGTGCCGTTAGTTCGGGATTGACTCAGTGGCTGCTCGTTGGTGCTCGAACAACTCAGATGACAGTTGTTCGTCCTGCATAATGCTTTCAAAGGATAGTGATGTGAAAAAGAAAAAACGTCTCAGTGCCTGGTTACTCGTCCTGCTGATTGCGGCTGTAGCTGGCGGGCTTATCTGGACTGAGAATCCCCTTGTTCATCTGCGTACTTCCGAGAAAAAGCTGGCGGTTTCGTTGGCAGTTGCCGGTCTATGTTTATTCATTTTGCTCTGTGATGATTTATTTGTCCGCTTGTGGCAATGGTTTATATCTCTGAGCTTTATTCAGCAGTTGCGAGAATTAGCGGGGAAAAATCATCGACAGGAAAATACATCGCGTGCTGACCTGGACAAATGTAGCGAAACGGTCAAAATCATCCGCCTCGCCATGCGTAACCTCTACGGTCGGCGCTGGGGACGTAAAACGCGCATCCTGCTGATAACCGGTACTGCCTCTGAAGTAGAGCAACTGACTCCGGGTCTTACAGCTCAGCTATGGCAGGAAGACCGGGGCACGCTGTTGCTGTGGGGCGGAGACCTCAACACGCCAGCCGACAGTGCCTGGTTGACCGCGCTGCGTAAGCTGCGCCGCCGTCCGGTGGATGGTCTGGTGTGGGTGACTTCAGCCTTTGACCAACTCTCAGCGCCAGGGCTGGAGCAGCCGCTGCCGGTTCCGTCTGAAAGCACCATGGATTCCCTGTCTCATGCCATCAGCGCGCGTATGGATACACTTGGCTGGCAGCTCCCGCTGTATGTCTGGTCCCTGCACCCGCGCGCCGGTAAGCCGGAAGGGCGCATTACTCAGGCGACCGGTTGTCTGCTGTCTGCCGGTTGTCGTACCGAAGGACTGGCAGAGCAACTCTCCGCCCTGACGCCAAATCTGACCTCACAGGGCCTGCAGCAGACCTGCGGTGAGGTGAAACATAACTTCCTGCTGACGCTGGCTGACCAGCTCATTCGTGAGCCGGAAAGCGTGACCGCGCCGCTGGCGGTGATGCTTAATCCGTACCGCCCGCTGCCGCTGGCTGGTGTGGTGTTCAGTCAGCCCTCTGCCGGTGCCGAACGTGCCGTAACGCACCACTGGGGCATGGATAAACGCTGGGATGTTTTGCCTGAGTCTGTCCGCACGCTTCCTGCCGGACTACGTCCGCGCAAACCGGGCATTCCATGGCGCAAACAGTTTGCGTCGGTTGTGGCCCTGGGGATGGTGGGCTGGGCTGCATGGATGAGCATCGCGTATGTCACCAACCGCAGCCAGATTGATGGGGCTAATGCCCAGGCCGCACTTGCCGCCCGACAGAATCAACCGCTGGAACAGCGCCTGCACGCGCTGTCTGAACTCCAGAAAACCCTTGCCCGTCTGAAGTACCGCGCTGAGCACGGTGTGCCCTGGTATGAGCAGGCCGGGCTGAGCCAGAACAATGCGTTGCTGGCGGCACTCTGGCCGCGCTATCAGGACAGCGCCCAGCCTCTGCTGCGCGATGCGGCAGCGGACCATCTGCAGACTCAGCTCAGTGCCTTCAATGCGTTGCCGCCGGGCAGCCCGCTGCGTGAGCAGATGGCAAAAACTACTTATGACCAGCTCAAACTCTACCTGATGCTGGCCCGTCCGGAACACATGGACGCGGCCTGGTTCAGTTCTGCGCTGCTGCACGACTGGCCGAAGCGTGATGGCGTGAAAGACGGTGTCTGGCAGGGCGTGGCTCCGTCTCTGCTGTCGTTCTATGGCGCGCAACTGGTTGCGCATCCTGAGTGGAAACACCGTGTCGATGAGAACATGGTCAGTCAGGCGCGCTCCCTGCTGGTCCGCCTGATGGGCGTGCGTAACAGTGAATCGACGCAGTACCAGAAGATGCTCTCGCAGGTGGCGCACCTGTATGTCGACATGCGCCTTGAAGATATGACAGGCGACACCGATGCATCCCGCCTGTTTAGCACCACCGAAATTGTGCCAGGTATGTTTACCCGTCAGGCCTGGGAGCAGGCCGTGCAGCCCGCTATCGATAAGGTGGTGAAAGCACGCCGGGACGAGCTCGACTGGGTGCTGACCGACAGCAAGCGTCAGGTAAATAAACAGGATGAGACCTCGCCGGAGGCGCTGAAAAAGCGCCTTACGGAGCGTTACTTTGCTGACTTTGGCGGCGCCTGGCTGGCATTTCTCAACAGCATGCGCTGGAACCAGGCCGCCACACTGTCGGATTCCATTGACCAGTTGACCCTGATGGCCGATGTGCGTCAGTCACCTCTGGTAGCGCTAATGAACACCCTGAACGTGCAGGGGCGCACCGGGCAGACTGGCGAGGCGATTTCAGACTCCCTGGTGAAATCAGCCAAAAAACTGCTCGGTGATGACAACAAGGATGCCATTGACCAGAGTGCCGGCGTTCACGGTCCGCTGGATGCAACCTTTGGTCCGGTTCTGGCACTGATGGACAAGAATCGTACCGGTGCGCAGGAGCAAAGTCTGCAGTCATACCTTACCCGTGTAACGCAGGTGCGCCTGCGTCTGCAGCAGGTGACTAATGCTGCCGACCCGCAGGCGATGACCCAGACCATTGCCCAGACCGTATTCCAGGGCAAAGCGGTTGACCTGACGGAAACCCGCGACTACGGCAGCCTGATTGCCGCCGGTCTGGGGCAGGAGTGGAGCGGCTTTGGCCGTACGGTCTTTGTGAACCCGATGGAACAGGCCTGGCAGCAGGTACTGACCCCGGCGGCCGACAGCCTCAATGCTCAGTGGCAGCAGGCGGTGGTTGCCGAGTGGAACAGTGCCTTTGGAGGCCGTTATCCGTTTAGCAATTCCAGCAGCGATGCTTCTCTGCCATTGCTGGCCAAATACCTCAATGCTGATTCAGGGCGTATCACTCAGTTCCTGCAGACCCGTCTCAAAGGCGTGCTGCACAAAGAGGGCAACCACTGGGTACCGGACAGCATCAACTCGCAGGGCCTCGCCTTTAACCCGGCATTCCTCAACGCCATCAACACCCTGAGTCATATATCGGATGTGGCCTTCACCGAAGGCAATGCCGGGATGAACTTCGAACTGCGCCCGGGCACCGCCGATGGGGTTATGCAGACCGACATGATTATCGACAGTCAGAAGCTGACCTATGTGAACCAGATGCCGGCATGGAAACGGTTCACCTGGCCTGCTGATACTGAAGCCCCGGGGGCCAACCTGAGCTGGATTAGCACGCAGGCGGGTACGCGCCAGTACGCCGATATTCCCGGTGCCTGGGGCTGGATCCGGCTGCTCGATAAGGCCGCCGTCAGTGCCTACCCAGGCGTGGGAAGCAGCTACAGCCTGAGCTGGAAGGCGCAGGATGGCCGCACACTTAATTACACCCTGCGTACCGAATCTGGCGAGGGTCCTCTGGCGCTGCTGAAATTGCGTAATTTACGTCTGCCGGAAACCATCTTCAGCACCACCGGTATCTCACCGTCGGACCAGGTCGCCAGTGCGAACAGTGATGCAGAGGAGGTCTACTGATGAGCACGCTCAATGCCTTACTCAGTGCCTGCCAGACAGAACAGGAACCATTACTTGTAGCAACCCGTGAGCGTGTGGCGCAGTGGGACAGCTGGCTCCAGCCGCTGTCCGGGCAATCGCCCGCTGGCGAAGACCCAGGCTATGACGATGACTTCCAGCAGATGCGCGAGGAAGTCAACAAACTTTCCGGTGCGGATTCTGAACTCATCTGCCGGCTGGCAGAGAAGCTGCTGACCACGACCGCCAAAGATATCCGTGCGGCGACCTACTACTGCTGGGCGAAGCTGCACGGCGAAGGTGAGCAGGGGCTGGCCGAAGGACTCGAGTTGTTGGCCGGTCTGCTGGAGCGCTTTGGCACACAGCTGCATCCGCAGCGTGACCGCAGCCGTAAGGCTGCACTGGAATGGCTGGCAGGATCGCGTATGACTGACTCGCTTTCTCTGTACCCGGAAGTGGTCAGGATCGATGCGATGCGAACCACTGGTGCGCTGCTGCTGATATCACAGCTTATTGAGAATGAGCCGGATGAAACCCGTCCCGAACTCAATGCGCTGTACAGTGCGCTGGAAAGTCGTCTGCAGAAAGCGGGAGGTGTGGATGCGGTGGTACCGCAGAACGCCAGTTCAGGTGAAACACCTCTTCCGGCGAGTCACAGCGATGCGCCGTTAATCGGGCGAATTACTTCGGGTCAGGATTTGCTGGCTCAGGCCCGCACCCTCACCGAATACCTGCGCGAGCAGCCAGATGGTTGGCTGTCAGCACACCATCTGATGAAGAGCCTGCGTCACGACACCCTGCGGGCCATCCCGGCCCCGGATGCTCAGGGGCGTACACGCATCGAGCCGCCAAGGGCGGATCAACGCGCGTTACTCAAACGTCTCTACCTGCAGCAGAACTGGGCTGAAATGCTGGAGACGGCGGATAGCACCTTTTCCCGTGGTGCCAATCATCTGTGGCTGGATTTGCAATGGTATATCCATCAGGCGCTGACAAAGTCCGGACAGATCACGTTAGCCGATATTATTGCCGCTGACCTGAAAGGACTACTAACCCGTCTTTCTGGGCTCGAGACGCTGGCGTTCAGCGACGGTACGCCGTTTGCGGATGAAGTGACGCTGAACTGGATCCAGCAGAGCGTGCTGGTTAGTACAGGCGAGTGGGGCAATGACACGTCTTCTGCACAGTTGTCCGATGGCAACGATGACATTTTGGCGCTGGAGCCTGAAGCCGTGGCACTGGCCGACAGTGAGGGTCCAGATGCGGCGCTGGGCTGGTTACAGACCCGGCCGGGTATGACCACCGATCGTCAGAAGTGGCTGTTGCGTCTGTTGATGGGGCGCATTGCTGAGCAGTACGGTAAAAATGAACTGGCCGTGCACCTGTTTGCTGAACTGGGTGAGCGTGCCGATACGGTGACGCTTACAGACTGGGAGCCGGAACTCTTGTTTGAAGTCCATGCTCGCCACCTCAAACTCCTCAGATTGAAAGCCGGTCGTAGTGAGGCCGATAAAGCCCGCCTGACGCCAGTAATGGACCAGTTACTGGCTGGATTGATTGCCGTTGACCCCGCCCGTGCCGCCGTACTCTGCGGTTAGAGCCACAGGAAAATGAATAAATGGAAGATTTGACCCTGCGTTATTACGACGCGGAAATGCGCTACCTCCGTGAAGCCGCCAAAGAATTCGCCCAGACCCACCCGGATCGGGCCGCGATGCTGGATCTGGATAAGGCCGGTACACCCGATCCCTATGTCGAACGCCTGTTTGAAGGCTTTGCTTTCTCTATGGGGCGGCTACGCGAAAAGATAGACGACGACCTGCCTGAGTTCACCGAAGGGCTGGTCAGCATGCTCTGGCCCCATTATCTGCGTACCATTCCGTCACTCTCGGTGGTAGCGTTCACGCCTGCGCTTCAGGCCGTTAAAATGGCTGAAGTGATGCCCGTGGGTCTGGAAGTGTACTCCCGCCCGGTGGGGCCGAAAAACACGGTCTGCCGTTATCGCACAACCCGCGATGTGATGCTCAACCCGCTGAATATTTCAGGGGTAACCATGACCACGGAGCCTGACGGGCGCTCGCTGCTGCGGATGCGTTTTGCCTGCAGCACCCAGACGGACTGGTCCCATGCTGACCTCAGTCACCTGAGTCTCTATCTCGGCGCGGATGCGCCCGTCAGCAGCCAACTGCATCTGATGCTGACCAGGCGACAGTCGGCACTGTATATGCGACTGCCCGGGCAGACTGACCGTATTCGCCTCGACGGGTACTTCTCGCCGGGTGGATTTGCGGAAGAAGACGGGCTGTGGCCGAAGGGCGATACCGCCTTCAGTGGTTACCAGTTGCTGCTGGAGTACTTCACCTTTCGCGACAAGTTTATGTTTGTCCACCTCAACGGCCTGGACGGCATTACGCCGCCTGCCGGAGCAGAGTACTTCGACATCGAAGTGGTGTTCAGTACACCGTGGCCATCAGACCTGCCGGTCACCGATGATGCCGTTCGCCTCCATTGCGTACCGGTGATTAACCTGTTCACCCTGGAAGCTGACCCTCTCACCATTACGGGGCTTGAAAGCGAGTACCTGCTGCGCCCTAAGCGACTGCAGGACGGACACACCGAGATTTATGCCGTGGATTCGGTCACCGGCTCAAACCGGACTAATGACGCAGAATATGTGCCTTTTAGCAGTTTTCGCCATAAAGGCGGGATGATGCGCCGCCATGCGCCACCCCGTTACTACCATACGCGTGTTAAGCGTGGCGTCACCGGTTTGTATGACACCTGGCTTATCCTTGGCGGCCACCAGTGGGAAGATGACCGTTTGTTTGGGCGCGAAGCTGTCTCGCTGCAAATCACCGGCACTAACGGCCAGTTGCCGCGCCGTGCACTGCAGAGCACGCTGCTGGACCGCTGTGAACAGGTGGTCCAGACGCCACTGTCGGTAAGAAACCTCTGTAAGCCGACGCTGCCGGTTTATCCGCCTGCGGAAGACCGTTTCCACTGGCGGGTGCTAAGCCATTTGGGATCAGGGTTCCTGAACATGATGAGCACCGCCGAAGTGCTGCGTGGGACGCTTGCGCTATATAACTGGCAAGAGGATGAATTGAATGCTCGCCGCCTGGAGGCGATTCAGCATGTGAAACACCATCGCTTGCAGCGGTTCGAGCAGGGCTTCCTGCTGCGCGGTCTCGATATTGAAGTGACCCTGGACAGCAACGGGTTTACGGGGGAAGGCGATATTCACTTGTTCGGCGAAATGCTCAATCGCTTCTTCGCGCTCTATGCCGACATGAACCAGTTCAACCAACTTACCCTCATTATTCAGCCAGAAGGAAAATGCATCAGGTGGAAAGAGAACCACAGTCCGCGCCTGCCCGGCTGATAGCGCAGCTGGGCGATCAGCTGCCATACATTAACTTTTATCGCTTCTGCCAGTTACTGGAGCAGAGCCAGCCGGATAAACCGGCAACGGGCAGCACCTGGCAGGTTCGAGAGGAGCCGGTGCGTTTCCGGCCACATCCAGGGATGGGTTTCCCGGTATCCGAAATCAAAGGGGTGGAGCTTGCGGAGCATTCACACCTACCGCCAACGGTTCGGATCACCTTTATGGGGCTTTACGGCGTGGAGTCGCCACTGCCAACGCACTATATCGATGACATTACACAGCGCCGCGAAGGGTGCGAAGCCACCACCGATTTTCTCGATATTTTCAACCATAGGCTGATTGCCCAGTACTATCGTATCTGGCGTAAATACTCATATCCGGCGACTTTTGAAGACGGAGGTAAGGATAAAACCTCGCAGTATCTGCTGGGGCTGGCAGGACTCGGAATAGATGGTTGTACGGACACTATCGCAGCACCGGCTTCACGCTTTCTGGCGCTGCTGCCGGTGATGTTGCTGCCAGGACGCACTGCCGAAGGCATGACATCCCTGGTCCGCCTGCTTGCACCTAATACGCAGGCAAAAATCTGGAACCATGACAAACGCCGTGTTCCGCTGAAGAAGCCCCTGACCATGAGTGTCAGCCATCCTGTCACCCTGACAAATCGCCCGGTGATGGGGAACTATGCCACTGATGTGAACAGTCAGGTGCTGATGCGTCTTACCACCTCAAATCTGTCTGAAGTACAGGGCTGGCTCCCAGGCGGGGTGCTGCATACGGATTTAATGGCACTCTTGCACGTGTATCTTGGCTCGCGCCTTGATGTTCGCCTGCAGCTGTGTGTCGACCGCAGCCTGCTTCCCGACGCGACGATGAATGCTAAGCCCAAAGCAGGTGCGGTGCAGTTGGGGCGAACCGCTGTGATGCGACCGCTGAGTGTGGCAAACACCACCTCATACACCAAAACAATAACCATCAATCTTGGCCGCTATGAGCGTGTACAGGAAAATATTCACCGTAGGGAGACCGATGAAGATGGCGATTACCGCTGGTAAATTTCCCCATGTTGCACTGGCCGCAGGTATTGCACTGATACTGGCAGGCTGTGGGCTGACCCAGAGCGTCACAGACGGCACCGTCGCCGTCACCAAATCGATATTTTATAAGCAAGTGAAAACCCTACATCTCGACATTCGTGCCCGTGAAGCAGTGAACCACAATGCCAGTGGGGTAGCCCTGTCCACCGTAGTGCGTATTTATCAGCTCAAGGACCGCAAAACCTTCGACAGTACGGACTATCCATCATTGTTTAAGGCAGACAGCCAGGCTATTCAGGCTGACCTGGTGGCGGAAAAAGACATCCGCCTGCAGCCAGGTGGTGCGGTGATAGTTGATATGCCGATGGAGGAGAACGCGCAGTATGTTGCTGTGGCCGGCATGTTTATGTCTCCGGATCAGGCAAATAACACCTGGCGGGTAGTACTGAGCCGTGATGACCTCGATCCGGATAAAGCCCGCGTCATCGAAGCGAGAAACAACCAGCTGACTCTGAAGGTGCTGAAAAATGAATGAATCATCCCGTCCGTCGTTGTATGAGACTCTCTTCGGCAACTTTACCGGTGGGTTGGATTTACATCTGGTCAGTGAAGAAAATCAGGTCATCCTCTCGGTACTCGACAACATGCAGCGCATTCTTAACTGTCGCGCCGGCACACTGGCGCACCTGCCGGACTACGGTCTGCCTGATATGACCAAAATTCTCCAGGGGATGCCAGGTACGGCACATGAGCTGATGGGGACATTATCCGCCGTACTACTCAGATATGAGCCACGCCTGAAAAAGATAACCGTTGTCCTGCTGGAACAGAAAGTTCCTGGCGAGTTGCAATATGCCATCGACGCTGAACTCAAAGGTATTGGTCAGGTGCGCTACGGCACAGAGTTTATGCCTGAAGGCCGGGTTCTGTTGAGACATCTCAAACAACAATATCTTGACACAACAACCCGTATATAAGTCATGGAACACCATGCCTGTAAAATTACAGACCCTTAAAAATTGCGGTCCAGACAACCTGCTTCGTTTTCACCTGGAGGTTAACATCGGATTGAAATTGCAGGATTTGTCCTGCGAATGGTGCAGCAGCAGGAGCGGATGGACGAGTGGCTTACGGAGGCCAGATTGAAGATGCAGAAAGCGAAGCAGCATAAACGATAGTCTCCCATAGCTTCAGACACGTCAGATGGATACCTGGTCATGAATGACATCCCCACACGTAAAATCAAAACCGGTGGCGACCCGCGCACGCTACCGGATTATGCAGCCCTGCGCGATGAACTGAGTAAGCTGAACCATCCGGCACGCCCGGATGTTAACTGGGGTCATGTGGAAAAACTCTGCCTCTCACTGTTTGAACAGAATGGAGTAGAGCTACAGACAGCGGCCTGGTATACGTTGGCTCGTGCACAACTGGCCGGATTATTCGGTCTCAATGAAGGTATGGCGATAGTGGAGGCTCTGATAAGCCATCAGTGGGACGCGCTTTGGCCGCAGCCTGTCCATGCCCGAATGGAAATCCTCAGTAGTCTGAGTCAGCGTTTGCAGCAACTAATGCGTATGTTTCCATTGAATTTTAGTAACCTCAGCCAGCTTTATCAGGCAGAGCAATTGCTTACCTGTCTGGGGGCGGTATTGCAGCGTCTGGAGCTTAAGCATCTGAGCCAGCTCGATACGCTGCGTACCCTGATGCACAACAATGCTATCAGGCTGGAAAACAGTGATGGCACTCTCAGCTCCGGGATGAGCGTTAAGTCTGATGTCGTATTGCCTGCCACAATGATGAATAGTGCCGCACCAACAGCGAGTGGTACCTCATCTGAAGAGAATAGTGCCACAGTAAAGTGGGTTTATGTTGCACAGATGGAACACCAGTCAAATGTGGACGTACTGGCGGCTATGCCCACTCCGGCTAATAAGTGGAAATCTTTCGCATCCGGGATGTGTACCATGCTGGTGATAAGCACAGCAGCGATATGGGTTTGGCAGCATCTTCACCGCCCTGACTCGCTACACACTCAGTTTGCAGCATCTCTGGCTCCTTTACCTGTCACTCTCGAGCCTGAACAGCTGGATGTGTTGCGCCAGCAATCTCCGTCATCACACACAGTGATAACACAAACACAGCAGCAGCTTGACCGGCTGGATAAATTGCCTCCTGACTGGAATATAGTTTTGAGTCGACAACTCCTGGAGCAGGCTCAGGCGTTGTGGCCAGAACAAGCTAAACCTCTGGCACAGCAGTGGCTACGACAGATGAATGCTGCAAGTATCCCCACAGAAAATCTGAATGGCTGGTATGAGGGAATGACAACGTTACGAAAACTGAGCGACAGGCTTAACGGGCTTGATGAGCAGAAAGGGAAATACATGACTGTCAGCGAGCTGAAGTCAGTGGTTTTTTACGCCATGCAATCTTTTAATAAATCCTTACCGGCTGAAGAACAATTACGGGTATTGTCAGAAAATCCTGCTGGGGCACCTTTACCTGTGGCTGCCAGGACTCAACTGGAGATGCACCTCAAACAATTAGCCGCTCGCTATGCTGAAATAAAGCAGAATGCATCTGAATAATAATGTGACCCTGAATTGGCGATATTGGGAAGACTAATGCTGATTTTGGTAGATGTCAGATGAGGTCTATATGGTGTCCCCTGCAGGAATCGAACCTGCAACTAGCCCTTAGGAGGGGCTCGTTATATCCATTTAACTAAGGGGACGAAGCGGCACGAGTATAGCCTTATTTACACTTTGCGTTAAGCTCATCGCCGCCTGACTGCTCAAAGAGTCGCCATTCAGTCCATTTTTTTTGCCGATTTTTCATTATCTTCCCGAGCCTTAAGCTCGGCTTTGCGCTTGTTGGACATGTCATTGCGGATTTGCGCGTGGCTCAGCAGGGCAAAAATAAACGTCCCGCCGCAGATATTGCCTGCCAGCGTCGGGAGGGCGAAAGGCCATAAAAAATGGCTCCAGTGCAGCGTGCCACTAAAGACCAGATAAAGAACTTCGACGCTGCCCACCACAATATGCGTGGTGTCTGCGAGTGCGATAAGCCAGGTCATCAGGATAATCACCACAATTTTCGCACTGCCCGCAGAGGGAAACATCCAGACCATCGTCGCGATAATCCAGCCGGAGATAATCGCGTTAGCAAACATCTCACCAGGGGTGTTTTTCATCACATCCATACCGATTTTCACAAACGCGTCCCGGGTGGCTTCATCAAAAATTGGCATGTACTCAAAGGCCCAGGCCGCGACGCCCGTGCCGATAAGATTTCCGAGTAACACCACGCTCCACAAGCGCATCAGCAGGATGGCATTCCCGGAGGTAGGGTTATGCATCACCGGGAGCACAGCCGTAACGGTGTTCTCCGTAAACAGTTGCTGGCGGGCCATAATGACGATAACAAAGCCAAAGGTGTACCCGAGGTTTTCCAGTAAAAAACCGCCGGGCACATCCACCAGATGGACATGAAAAATCCCCTTCGCCAGCAGCGATGCGCCCATCGATAAACCTGCGGCAATAGCTGACCACAGCAGGGCCATGGCATCCCGCTCGAGCTCTTTTTCCCCGTCCTGGCGAATATGTTCGTGGATTGCCATCGCCCGGGAAGGCAGACGGTCTTCATCGACTTCTATCTTCTCTCCCCGACGTTTTTCCTCGCTGTCGACTTCATGGTCGCCATTCTGATCACCGATTTTTTCTTCGCCAATTTCTTTCATAGCCGCTCCGGATAAGGGTCTTTATGTTAAGGGTAGCGATTTTTTATGGTTTACCCGTGGGGATGCTCTTAAAATCCAGACAATGGCAACAAAGGTGATACATCTCTTTCAAAGCCAATATAAAATTGCCAGCGAAACGAAATCAAAAAGCCAGGCTATGCTGAGATCAGAGTGACGGTGATTACTGCCCGTAATTGTGTGCGTGGACATCGGTAAGCGTGCTGTTACAATCACTTGCACGTTTACAGACGGGGCGTCAGACGCTCCGTTACGGATGGCAATCAACGATAGCCATACTGAACAGGGAGATATTTATGAAACTTCGGCTGTCGGCGCTTGCGCTGGGCACTACGTTGCTCGTGGGCTGTGCAAGCTCGGGCGAGCAAACTGGGCGCTCTGATCCTTTAGAAGGGTTTAACCGCACCATGTACAACTTCAACTACAACGTGCTGGATCCCTATGTGGTCCGTCCGGTGGCGGTTGCGTGGCGCGATTATGTTCCACAGCCTGCACGTAACGGGTTGAGCAACTTCACCAGTAACCTGGAAGAGCCTGCGGTGATGGTGAACTACTTCCTGCAAGGCGATCCTTACCAGGGCATGGTGCACTTCACCCGCTTCTTCCTGAACACCCTGTTGGGTATGGGCGGCTTTATTGATGTTGCAGGTATGGCGAACCAGAAACTGCAACGTGAACAACCACACCGTTTTGGTAGTACCCTGGGCAGTTACGGCGTGGGTTATGGTCCGTATATGCAGTTGCCATTCTACGGCAGCTTTACTGTCCGTGATGATGGCGGCGATATGGTCGATACGCTGTATCCGGTGCTGTCGTGGCTGACGTGGCCACTATCAATTGGGAAATGGACGGTTGAAGGTATTGAAACCCGTGCCCAGTTGCTGGATTCCGACGGTCTGCTGCGCCAGTCTTCCGATCCGTACATCATGGTTCGTGAAGCGTACTTCCAGAATCACGACTTTATTGCTAATGGCGGCAAGCTGAAGCCGGAAGAGAATCCAAACGCGAAGGCAATCGAAAACGAATTAAAAGATATCGATTCGCAGTAAATAAAAAAGGTGAGCAATGCTCACCTTTTTTGATCTCTGTGCGATTAGAACTTGTAGTTGAAGTTCGTACCGAACAGCCAGGCTTTGCCTTCTGAGTGGAAGGTATAAGCCGCCGCGCCTTCACCTTCGGTGAAGTTCACTTTCTGGCCGTGCATATAAGATGCGCCAACGTCGATTGAGGCGTCATCGTTAAATGCGTAAGTCGCACCGGCGCTCAGCCACAGACGGTCCTGATCCGGGATGGAGATAGAACGCTTGTCGGCCGGAACCGGGCTATCATCAAATGCGATACCGGTACGGAAAGTCCAGTTCTTATCGTAGTAATAGGTTGTACCCAGTGCGATACGATACGCATCTTTGAAGCTTTCATCTTTATAGAACAGTGTCTGGCCGTTATCACCGGTGGCTTTCAGTTCCTGGAACTGGCTCCAGCTGGTGTAAGTCAGGCTATAGTGGATAGCCCACTGTGGTGCTACACGGTTATAACCGGAGATTTCCCACATTTCTGGCAGATGCAACGACAAAGAACCGTTCTCGGTTCGCCCGCCGGTACCAGCAGGAAGGCCAGTCATACCCATATTACCCAGAATGGTGCTCAGGTTCGGGTTGATGGAGCTTTTGTAGTCGCCGTCGAAGTCGATTTTCACTTCAGAACGGTAGGTCAGACCCCAGCGGTTGTTTTTATCCAGTTCATACAGGATACCCGCGTTCCAGCCGAAGCCCCATTCGTCACCTTTCAGGTGCGCGATCTGGTCGTCCGGGGAGCTGATCCCATCCAGATAAGAAGGGGGAACCTTGCCATTGAGCTGCCCTGCCAGAAGTGGGCCCAGAGAGCCGGCATAACGCTCGATCTTCGCTTTTGCATAAACGGCGTCAACGCCTAAGCCGAAGCTCCAGTTACTATCCAGGCGATAGGCACCGCTCAGGTTCAGGTTAACGGTTTGCAGGTCGGTTTTACCGCCATAAATACCGGCACCGTAGTTTTCACCAAATTCAGTTGCCAGACCATAGTTTGAGGTCACGGATGCACCCCAACCAAACTGCTCGTTGATTGGCATAACATAGTGCATGTTAGGAACCCACGCGCTTGGCGCGATGTTGTCCTGGTTAGCACTTTGGCCGGTTAAGGCTGAATTACCGGTGACGTTAACATCAGGATCGATATAAACCGCACCGATAGAGAAGGCAGGACGATCAAACATCGTGATAAGCGCAGGGTTACGACTCACGTTACCTGCATCATCAGCTATTGCACCTTCCCCGGAGTACGCGCGGCCAAGGCCAGAGGAAGAAAATTCGTTAAGCTGAAAGCCCGCTGACCAGGCGGACGTTGAGACGATTGCCACTGCAACTGCTAACGCAGTCTTTTTGAACAGGGTTTTCTGGCTCATGACCATAACCTCATTGAGTTATTTTTATTCAAAAATTGTTACATACCGTAACAGGAGCGCGAAGTGTAGGGTCTGTGTTAAAACATACAAATCAGACCAGTGGCGTGAGTATAGGTCTGACCAGATGTAATGTTGCAAGTTTGTTTATTAAGTTTTTCCAATATGTTTCTTGAAACGAGATCTGCTTGGCAAAAATGTGACCATCGCATCTCATCCGAAAGGGTGATTTTTGTTTTAGATCATTTTTAAGCGTGATATTGGTCACTTATCCCATTTTGCGCCATTAACGGCTGGAGCACCTGGTCATCGGGGCGTAAAATATCGGCAACGTGTTTATCTCGCGCCCGGCGCGAATACAGAGGAAAGCTACTATGAGTAAATGCAGTGCTGATGAAACCCCGGTTTGCTGCTGTATGGATGTTGGTACCATCATGGACAACACCGATTGCACCGCGTCCTACAGCCGTGTGTTCGCTAACCGTGCCGACGCTGACGAAACCCTGGCAGCGCTGACTAAGCGTGCGCGTGATGTTGAGTCCGAACCGTGCGACATCAAATCGACCTTCAAAGAGGTTGAAGGCGGCGTGCAGCTGGATATCGATTTTGTATTCGCCTGTGAAGCAGAAACCCTGATCTTCCAGTTGGGTCTGCGCTAATCTCTGCGGTCTGATGCGTCCTCCCACAAGAGAGGGCGTAATAACTCGCACCATGCCTCTGCTTTGCAGGGGCATTTTCTTTTTCCTCTCTGTGTTTTAGCTCGCACTTTTTCGTTTCCCCGATTGGCTGAATGTAAAAAAATGGTTAAGACTGTTATCAGGTCAGACCACTTTGCGTTGAGCATGAATTTTACAGGGGAGTGTTATGAGTCAGGCATTACCGCTTATCACCCGACAAGGTGACCGCATCGCCATTGTCAGCGGGTTGCGCACGCCGTTTGCGCGTCAGGCAACGGCGTTTCACGGCATCCCGGCGGTCGATCTGGGAAAAATGGTGGTGGGAGAGATGCTGGCTCGCAGCGAAATACCACCTGAGGTCATTGAACAGCTGGTTTTCGGCCAGGTCGTGCAAATGCCGGAAGCGCCCAACATTGCGCGTGAAATTGTTCTGGGTACAGGCATGAACGTGCATACCGATGCTTATAGCGTCAGCCGCGCGTGTGCCACCAGTTTTCAGGCGGTTGCCAACGTGGCGGAAAGCCTGATGACCGGTACAATCCGCGCGGGAATTGCCGGCGGTGCCGACTCCTCTTCCGTACTGCCAATCGGGGTTAGTAAAAAGCTGGCCCGCATTCTGGTGGACGTCAATAAAGCCCGTACCACCGGGCAGCGACTCAAACTCTTCTCACGCCTGCGTTTACGCGACCTGATGCCTGTACCGCCCGCCGTGGCAGAGTATTCGACCGGTCTGCGCATGGGCGATACCGCCGAGCAGATGGCGAAAACCTATGGCATCACGCGTGAACAGCAGGATGCGTTGGCACACCGTTCGCACCAGCTCGCCGCAAAAGCCTGGTCTGAAGGCAAACTGGCCGACGAGGTGATGACCGCCTATGTTCCCCCTTACCGTGAACCGCTTGTGGAAGATAACAATATTCGTGGCACGTCGACGCTGGCGGATTATGCAAAACTACGCCCGGCATTTGATCGCAAACATGGCACCGTTACCGCCGCCAACAGTACGCCACTGACGGACGGCGCCGCCGCTGTGATCCTGATGACCGAATCCCGCGCCAGAGAGCTGGGCATAAAACCGCTGGGTTATCTGCGCAGCTACGCGTTTACGGCTATTGATGTCTGGCAGGACATGCTGTTAGGCCCTGCCTGGTCTACGCCACTGGCACTGGAGCGCGCCGGGTTAACGCTGGCTGATTTGACGCTCATTGATATGCACGAAGCCTTTGCCGCACAAACACTGGCAAACTTGCAGCTTCTGGCAAGCAACAGATTCGCACGCGAAGTTCTGGGGCGGGCAAACGCCACCGGTGAAGTGGACGAAAGCAAATTTAACGTATTGGGTGGCTCTATCGCTTACGGCCATCCTTTCGCGGCCACGGGCGCGCGAATGATAACCCAAACATTACATGAACTGCGTCGCCGCGGCGGCGGATTTGGGCTGGTCACCGCCTGTGCGGCGGGTGGGCTGGGTGCGGCAATGGTTGTGGAGGCTGAATAATGGACATGACATCGGCATTTACGCTGAATGTTCGCCCCGATAACGTCGCTGTTGTCACTATTGATGTCCCTGGCGAAAAGATGAATACCCTGAAGGCCGAGTTTGGTGTTCAGGTGCGGGCGATGTTAAAGCAGATCCGCGAAAATAAAGACCTTCGTGGGCTGGTCTTTATTTCGGCCAAATCAGATAACTTTATTGCCGGGGCGGATATCAACATGATCGCCCGTGCAAAAAGCGCCCAGGAGGCGGAAGACCTGGCGCGGCAGGGGCAGCAGGTGATGGCTGAGATCCACGCGTTGCCTGTTCCGGTGATTGCGGCTATTCACGGAGCGTGTCTCGGTGGCGGGCTGGAACTTGCCCTGGCCTGTCACAGCCGGATATGTACCGACGATGCGAAAACCGTTTTAGGCTTACCCGAAGTACAACTTGGACTGCTACCAGGATCGGGTGGCACGCAGCGTTTACCGCGACTGGTTGGCGTCAGTACGGCGCTGGAGATGATCTTAACCGGCAAACAACTTCGTGCGCGTCAGGCGCTGAGGACGGGTCTGGTGGATGAGGTTGTGCCGCATTCGATATTGCTGGAAGCCGCAGTTGAGCGGGCGTTGAAAGGGCGCCAGGCCAAACGGCATCTGCCGGTACGCGAGCGTATCCTGGCGGGGCCACTTGGACGCGCGCTGCTTTTCAGTATGGTCGGTAAAAAAACAGAGCAAAAAGCGAAGGGCAATTACCCGGCAACCACGCGCATTCTGGAGGTGATTGAAACCGGTCTGGCGCACGGCAGCAGCAGTGGATATGCCGCTGAGGCAAAGGCCTTTGGTGAACTGGCTATGACGCCGCAGTCTCAGTCGTTGCGTAGCATCTTCTTTGCCAGCACCGATGTTAAAAAAGATCCGGGCAGTGACGCAGAACCTGCATCTTTGCGCGCTGTGGGAATACTGGGTGGCGGGCTGATGGGCGGCGGTATTGCCTTTGTGACCGCCAGCAAGGGCAAATTGCCCGTGCGTATTAAAGACATCAATCCGAAAGGGATTAATCATGCGCTGCAATACAGCTGGCAGTTGCTTGATCAAAAGGTCAAACGGCGCCATATAAAGGCAAGTGAGCGAGACAAAACGCTGGCGCTGGTTTCGGGTGCGACTGACTATAGCGGTTTTGCCCATCGTGACCTTGTTATTGAAGCGGTATTTGAAGATTTAGCGCTGAAGCAAAAGATGGTCGCGGATGTCGAGCAGCATTGCGCACCCCATACCATCTTTGCCTCTAACACCTCATCGTTACCGATTGGTGATATTGCGATGCACGCGGCGCGTCCTGAACAGGTGATTGGCCTGCATTTCTTTAGCCCGGTCGAAAAAATGCCGCTGGTGGAGGTCATTCCACACGCCACGACCAGCCCGCAGACCATCGCAACCGTAGTGAAGCTTGCCAAAATGCAGGGCAAGACCCCGGTTGTGGTGGCCGATAAAGCCGGTTTTTACGTTAACCGTATTCTTGCGCCTTATATAAATGAGGCGATGCGGCTACTGACGGAAGGGGAGAAGATCGAACATGTAGACGAGGCACTGGTTAAGTTTGGCTTCCCGGTTGGCCCAATCCAACTTTTGGATGAGGTAGGAATAGATACCGGCACTAAAATTATACCAGTGCTGGAGGCCGCATATGGAGATCGTTTTAGCCCGCCTGCAAACATTGTTTCAGCAATATTGAAGGACGATCGCAAAGGCAGAAAAAATGAACGCGGTTTCTATCTTTACGTGCAGAAAGGGCGTAAAAGCAAGAAACAGGTCGACCCTTCGGTTTATGGGCTTATTTCAGCAACCGGGCAGGGAAAACTGTCGGCGGTTCAGTGTGCTGAACGCTGTGTGATGATGATGCTTAACGAAGCAGCGCGCTGCTTTGGCGAGCAGGTAATCAAAAGCGCACGCGATGGTGACATAGGTGCTGTTTTTGGTATCGGTTTCCCGCCGTTCCTTGGCGGCCCGTTCCGTTACATGGATACACTGGGAGCGGGTGAAGTGGTTGCCACTCTGCAACGTCTTGCCACGCAATTTGGTCCGCGGTTTACGCCCTGTGACGAATTATTGCAAATGGCGGAACGCGGCCAAACTTTTTGGTCTGCAAGGGAAACTGGCCTCGTAAGTTGAGGTCAAAGAAGGGTAAATCCTGAGTTGAGCGAACCTGTTTTGGCGAATTTGTAAACAAAGATTGACTATACTTACGCCATTGAGGTAAAAAACAGCGTTTCATTCACCGAATGGATCAGGCACAATGCCCGGCCACCAGGTTTTCTACCTCTATGGCATCATCCCAGGTAGTCAGCGCTGGTGATTCTGGTTAACAAAAGCGGTGCAATATGCAAGTTTTTATCATGCGTCACGGCGACGCGGCACTCGATGCCGCCAGTGACTCAGTACGTCCTTTGACCCTTTGTGGCTGCGACGAATCCCGTCAAATGGCTACCTGGCTTGAAGGTCAAAAAGTGGACATCGAACGTGTTCTGGTGAGTCCGTTCCTGCGTGCAGAACAGACCCTTGAAGTGGTGGGTGAGTGTATGATCCTGCCTTCCGACGTCGATGTTCTCCCAGAACTCACGCCGTGCGGCGATGTTGGCCTTGTGAGCGCGTATCTTCAGGCGCTGTGCAATGAGGGAGTCTCCTCTGCACTGGTCATTTCCCACCTGCCACTGGTTGGCTATCTGGTATCTGAACTGTGCCCGGGCGAAACGCCACCGATGTTTACGACTTCTGCCATTGCTAACGTCACACTCGACGAAACGGGCAAAGGGGTCTTTAACTGGCAAATGAGTCCGTGCAATCTGAAGATGGCGAAAGCTATTTGACCTGACTTGCATTCTGGCGGGGCCACCCGCCAGTCTGTCAGGGCAGTTCTGGTGGCTGCCACTCTTCCACTTCAATCAACACCAGTAATGCGGCATCTCCGCCGTACTCTTTTGGTGCCTGATGAAATGCCATCACGTGCGGGTGTTGGGCAAGCCATAACGGCGTTTGCTGCTTCAGAATATGTTTACCGTGGCCGTGCATCACGCAGGCACAAAAAACGTGTTCCCGACGGCACGCGGCAATTAATGCCCCCAGCTCTTGCTTCGCCTGCATCTGGGTTAACCCGTGCAGATCGAGAAACAGTTCCGGCGAATAATCTCCCCGACGTAATTTTTTCAGCTCAAAGTGGCTGACGTCTTCACGTACATACTTCACTGCGCCCTGGGTATTGAGCAGCGGCTGGAATTCATCCGAAAAATAGTGGCTGTTATCAGCCTGTTCCTGCAATAAACGTTTAACCGGTACTTCAGTGATTTTCTTACGAATCGGGCGTTGGACAATGGTGTCCTGCTTGATTTGACGCGTTCCGGTCATGAGCTGACGGAAGAGCGACTGATCCTCCTGGCTGAGCGTTGTTTTCTTTTTCATTAGCCTGTCTCATCTCTTATTTCCAATAGTGTACCTGACTAAACGCATTTTTTAACCTCAAGCAGTAAGCGTCATTGCTGATTTATCGCCGTCTTCATGGCAAACTAGCCGCCGAAAATTATGCGAGCGTGCCCTGGAGGAAAGAGTGGATAAAATATTTGTCGATGAAGCAGTAAACGAGCTGCATACCATACAGGACATGTTGCGCTGGTCGGTTAGCCGCTTCAGCGCCGCGAATATCTGGTACGGTCATGGTACCGATAACCCGTGGGATGAGGCTGTTCAGCTGGTGCTGCCGTCACTCTATCTGCCGCTGGATATCCCTGAAGACATGCGCAGTGCGCGCCTGACCTCCAGCGAAAAACATCGCATCGTTGAGCGCGTGATCCGTCGCGTTAACGAACGTATTCCTGTTGCCTATCTGACCAACAAAGCCTGGTTCTGTGGCCACGAATTCTATGTTGATGAACGTGTTCTGGTACCGCGCTCGCCGATCGGTGAGCTGATCAACAACCACTTCGATGGCCTGATTAATCACCAGCCGCAGCATATTCTGGACATGTGTACCGGCAGCGGTTGTATCGCTATTGCCTGTGCTTATGCCTTCCCGGAAGCGGAAGTGGATGCCGTGGATATCTCCACCGATGCGCTGGCCGTGACTGAACACAACATTGAAGAGCATGGGCTTATCCATCACGTTACGCCGATCCGCTCTGATCTGTTCCGCGATCTGCCTGTGCTCCAGTACGATCTGATCGTGACTAACCCGCCGTATGTAGATGCGGAAGACATGTCCGATCTGCCAAATGAGTATCGCCACGAGCCGGAGCTGGGGCTGGCATCAGGCTCTGATGGCCTGAAACTGACGCGTCGTATTCTGGCCTGCGCGCCGGATTATCTGACCGACGATGGCGTTCTGATTTGTGAAGTCGGCAACAGCATGGTACATCTGATAGAGCAGTACCCGGATGTGCCGTTCACCTGGCTCGAGTTCGACAACGGCGGTGATGGCGTCTTTATGTTGACCAAAGCGCAGCTTCTCGACGCGCGTGAACACTTCAGCATTTACAAAGATTAATCCAGCGGGCTTCGGCCCGTTTCACAACGCTCAAACACAAATAACGACAGCGGAGCCGTGATGGCAGGAAACAGTATTGGACAATTATTCCGCGTGACCACCTTTGGTGAGTCGCACGGGCTGGCACTGGGTTGTATCGTTGATGGCGTCCCGCCAGGCATCGAGCTGACCGAAGCTGATTTACAGCACGACCTCGACCGTCGTCGCCCTGGCACCTCTCGCTACACCACGCAGCGTCGCGAGCCGGACCAGGTCAAAATTCTCTCTGGCGTGTTCGAAGGCCGTACCACCGGTACCAGCATTGGCTTGCTGATTGAAAACACCGATCAGCGTTCGCAGGACTACGGTGCCATCAAAGACGTCTTCCGTCCGGGTCATGCTGACTACACCTACGAGCAAAAATACGGTTTTCGTGATTATCGCGGTGGCGGTCGTTCTTCCGCGCGTGAAACTGCCATGCGTGTAGCCGCAGGCGCGATCGCGAAAAAATACCTGGCGCAAAAATTTGGCATCGTTATCCGCGGTTGTCTGACCCAGATGGGCGACATTCCGCTGGCGATTAAAGACTGGGACCAGGTTGAACAAAACCCGTTCTTCTGCGCCGATGCCGATAAGCTGGAGGCTTTGGACGAACTGATGCGTGGCCTGAAGAAAGAGGGCGACTCCATCGGTGCCAAAGTGACCGTTGTGGCAGATGGCGTTCCCGCAGGCTGGGGCGAGCCGGTCTTTGACCGTCTTGACGCTGATATTGCCCACGCGATGATGAGCATCAATGCGGTGAAAGGCGTTGAGATTGGCGACGGTTTTGGCGTGATTCAGCTTCGTGGTAGCCAGAACCGTGACGAAATTACCAAAGACGGTTTCCAGAGCAACCACGCGGGCGGTATTCTTGGCGGGATCAGCAGCGGGCAACAGATTGTCGCTAACATCGCACTGAAACCAACCTCCAGCATTACCGTACCGGGTCATACGATTAACCGCTCTGGTGAAGAAGTCGAGATGATCACGAAAGGCCGTCATGATCCGTGCGTGGGGATCCGCGCAGTGCCGATTGCTGAAGCGATGCTGGCGATTGTGCTGATGGATCACTTCCTGCGCCAGCGCGCGCAGAATGCGGATGTGACGACCACCATTCCACGCTGGTAAACATGAAAAAAACCGCAATTGCTCTGCTGGCGTTACTCGCCAGTGGAGCCAGTCTGGCTGCTACACCGTGGCAAAAAATCAGCCATCCGGTAGCGGGGAGTGCGCAGTCTATTGGTGCATTTTCGAACGGCTGTATCGTTGGCGCACAAGAGTTGCCGCTGCAATCAGACACCTATCAGGTGATGCGCACTGACCAGCGCCGCTATTTTGGTCACCCGGACCTGGTGCTGTTTATTCAGCGTCTGGGCAACCAGGTGCACAATCTGGGGCTGGGGACCATGCTCATCGGCGATATGGGAATGCCTGCCGGTGGGCGTTTCAACAGTGGACACGCCAGCCACCAGACCGGACTGGATGTCGATATCTTCTTGCAACTGCCGAAAGCGCGCTGGAGTTCCTCACAACTACTGAAACCGCAGGCGCTGGATCTGGTCGCGGGCGACGGTAAAAACGTTGTGCCCTCACTTTGGTCGCAGGATGTCTCCAGCATGATCAAGCTGGCGGCGAAAGATAACGACGTCACGCGGATTTTTGTGAACCCGGCCATTAAACAGCAGCTCTGCCAGGATGCCGGCACCGATCGCGACTGGCTGCGCAAAGTGCGCCCGTGGTTCCAGCATCGTGCGCATATGCACGTTCGTCTGCGTTGCCCGGCAAACAGTCTTGAATGCGAAGATCAGCCGTTACCGCCGCCAGGCGATGGCTGTGGCGCGGAACTGCAAAGCTGGTTTGAACCTGCAAAACCTGGAACCTCTAAGCCTGAGAAGAAGACACCGCCTCCGTTGCCGCCTTCCTGCCAGGCGCTACTGGATGAGCATGTACTCTAATGGATAATTTCGTCGATCTGTTTATGGTGTCACCCACGCTGCTGGTGGTGCTGTTTTTTGTCGCTATGTTAGCCGGATTTATTGATGCGCTGGCGGGTGGGGGCGGTTTGCTGACTGTTCCGGCCCTGCTGGCCGCTGGCATGAACCCTGCACAGGCCCTGGCAACCAATAAGCTTCAGGCTTGTGGCGGGTCTCTATCCGCATCGCTCTATTTTATCCGCCGTAAGGTGGTTAATCTTGCCGATCAGAAACTGAATATCCTGATGACCTTTATCGGCTCTACGTCTGGCGCACTGCTGGTTCAGCACGTGCAGTCCGACATTTTGCGTCAGATCCTGCCCATCCTGGTTATCTGTATTGGCCTGTACTTTTTACTGATGCCACGGCTTGGCGAAGAAGACAGACAGCGTCGCCTGCATGGTTTGCCGTTTGCACTGATCGCGGGTGGTTGCGTCGGTTTTTACGATGGCTTCTTCGGGCCAGGTGCAGGTTCATTTTATGCCTTAGCGTTTGTGACGCTGGCCGGGTTTAACCTCGCCAAATCGACTGCTCATGCCAAAGTACTCAATGCGACCTCCAACGTAGGCGGCTTGCTGTTGTTCATCATTGGTGGAAAAGTTATCTGGGCGACCGGGTTTGTGATGATGGCGGGGCAATTTTTGGGTGCGCGCGCAGGCTCGCGTCTGGTGTTAAGCAAAGGGCAGAAACTGATCCGTCCGATGATTGTTGTGGTGTCGGCGGTGATGAGTTCCAAGCTTCTTTATGATAGCCATGGACAGGAGATCCTCCACTGGTTGGGGATGAACTAATGGACAGTAAGCATAATTACGAACAGCTGATTGAGATCTTTGATGGCTGTTTTGCCGCTGATTTTAATACACGTCTGATTAAAGGCGACGACGAACCGATCTATCTTCCTGCTGATGCAGAGATCCCGTACAACCGAATTGTGTTTGCGCACGGCTTTTATGCCAGCGGGATGCATGAGATCTCTCACTGGTGTATTGCGGGAAAAGCGCGTCGTGAGCTGGTGGACTTCGGTTACTGGTACTGCCCGGACGGACGCGACGCCGCGACCCAGGGGCAGTTTGAAGACGTAGAAGTGAAACCGCAGGCGCTGGAATGGTTGCTGTGCGTAGCGGCAGGATTTCCGTTTAATGTCAGCTGTGACAACCTCGAAGGTGACTTCGAGCCGGACCGCATTGTCTTCCAGCGCCGTGTGCATGCGCAGGTGATGGAATATCTTGAAAAAGGGATCCCGGCACGTCCGGCGACTCTCATCAGGGCTTTACAGAATTATTACCACACGCCGGAGATGACGGCGGATTGCTTCCCGTGGCCGGAAGATCTTTAACTGAGGAAATAAGATGATCGCAGAATTTGAATCACGCATTCTGGCGTTAATTGATGACATGGTGGAACACGCCAGTGATGATGAGCTGTTCGCCAGCGGTTATCTGCGTGGTCACCTGACGCTGGCGGTTGCCGAGCTGGAAGCAGGGGACGATCACTCTGCTGAAGCCGTGCATCAGGAAGTGACTCGCAGCCTTGAGAAAGCCATTCAGGCGGGTGAACTCTCCCCGCGCGACCAGACGCTAGTGTTGGGTATGTGGGACACGTTGTTCCAGCAGGCCAAACGTTAAGTCGTGGATCCCCTCTCCCTGTGGGAGAGGGCACCAGACCGCACCTTACTTAACCATCTTTCCCTTCAGCAATTTTCTCACCCACAAGCGATTCGGATTGAGCCCCGCCAACGTAACCCCGTCCAGCGGAATTGGCTCGTCGCTCATCTGCGCGGCCAGCACTTCAGCCAGCAGCGGCGCAGAACACAATCCGCGGGATCCCAATCCGCCCAGCATAAACAGATCCGGGTACACCGGAGCACTGACTGCGTTTTCCCTGTTTTCGGCGAGATCCCGATAAGCCTCAAGGGTTGCATCATAGTCCGGCACATTACCTGCCATTGGCAGATGATCGCGGGTGGCGCAGCGCACGCCGCAGCGCGCTTCTCCGGCGCTGATGTCCACCTCTTTCGCCCAGCCAGCCTGCGGGAAGCAGTCAATCAGGCGCTGACGATTTTGGTGCTGGTCTTCTTCGCTGTAGTGCATCTCCGTCGCGCCACGATGGTAGCTGGCACCGATGCAGTGATGCCCGTTAGACGGGTTTTGCGGTGTCAGATAGCCGTCATAGCACAGTACCTGGCGCAGTTTGCTCAGTTCAGGCGCTGCGGGAATATGGCTGACCTGACCGCCGACCGGATAGAGCGGCAGGTTTTTCGTCTGGCTAAACTGGTTGATGTGGTGCCCGTTCGCCAGCACCACGCTGGCATGTTGCGCGTGCTCACCCTGGGTAAAGTGCAGGGACCAATGCTCGTCGTCCCGGCTCAATGACGCAATCTCACGGGAGTAGTGCACCGTCAATCCGCGTGACTGGGCAAGGCTGATTGCCGCAGTGGTCAGTTCTGCCGGGCATAGCCAGCCGCCATGCGGATACTGAATGCCATCGCAACCGGTTTTGAGGCCGGTGCTTTCCAGGACCTGTTGCGCCGTTACCGGGCGGGCTATCTCGGGTGGTAATTCCAGAGAGAGCATTTGCATGATTTTTTGCTGGCTCTTTTCATCCCATCCGAGTTGCGTGACGCCGCACCAGTCATGATCGAATGACACCGGCAGGTTGTCGTACAGGCGGCGGGCAAAGGCGAATGCCGCCGGGAAGAACTGGCTCAGCGCTGGATCGTGTGCGCTCAACAGCGGGTAGAGCGCGCCCTGACGATTACCCGATGCGCCTGTTGCCGGGGCGTCATCAGCGCAGTAAAGCGTCACTTTCCAGCCCCGATGCAAAAGCGCGAGAGAGAGCAGGGCGCTGGCAATGCCCCCGCCAATAATTGCGGTCTCGTGGGATGTGCTGGCGCAACGGGCAAACCAGGGGGCCTGAGCGTGTTGCTCCAGAGTTTGCTCCATCACGCCCGTCAGCATTTCACGTTTGCGGCCAAATCCTTTGGTTTTCTGCATGGTAAAGCCTGCTTCCTGTAACCCGCGGCGGACAAAACCTGCTGAGGTGAAGGTAGCAAGCGTTGCACCTGGGCGTGCCAGTCGCGCCATTGCCATAAACAGATGCTGGCTCCACATATCCGGGTTTTTGGCGGGAGCGAAACCATCCAGGAACCAGGCGTCCACTTTCTGATTATGTGTATCGTCGAGCTTATCGGTCAGGTCGTTGATGTCGCCAAGCCATAAATCCAGCGTCACGCGCCCGCCGTCAAGCCACAGGCGATGGCAGCCACCAACGGCCGGTGGCCACTGCGCCTGAAGCTGCCCGGCCCAGGGGGCAAGTTCTGGCCAGTGCTGATGCGCGAGCGCCAGATCGTGCGCGGTCAGCGGAAATTTTTCGAAACTGATGAAATGTAATCTTTGTAGCGTAGCCTCAGGATGCGTCGCGTGAAACTGGTTAAACGCCTGCCAGAGGGTGAGGAAATTAAGCCCGGTACCAAAACCACTTTCCGCTACCACAAACTGGCTGCGCGGATGCGAAGGGAAACGATCGGGAAGCTGGTTTCCGCCCAGGAAAACATACCGGGTTTCCTCGAGTCCATTATCATTAGAAAAATAGACATCATCAAAATCTCGGGAAACAGGTGTACCCTCAGCGTTGAATTCGAGGTTGGCGGGTTGTATGGCGTTTTGTTTCACGTAAGTTACTCGTCTGGCAGGCAGTGGCACGATCTTAACGATGTGAGCCCATCGGCGCAAATTTCCGCAGAAATTGGCTGATCGGACTTGTTCGGCGTACAAGTGTACGCTATTGTGCGACTCGAAACTTAATATAGTGCGACTTACAGAGGTATTGAATGAAACGTGCAGTGATTACTGGCCTGGGCATCGTTTCCAGCATCGGTAATAACCAGCAGGAAGTCCTGGCATCTCTGCGTGAAGGACGCTCCGGGATCACTTTCTCTGAAGAGTTTAAAGATTCGGGAATGCGTAGCCACGTATGGGGTAACGTCAAACTGGACACCACCGGTTTGATCGACCGTAAAGTGGTTCGTTTCATGAACGATGCCTCTATTTACGCCTATCTTTCTATGAAGGAAGCCATTGCTGACGCCGGTCTGAGCGAAGAAGTTTACCAGAACAACCCGCGTGTTGGTCTGATTGCAGGCTCCGGTGGTTCTTCTAAAGCCCAGGTATTTGGTGCTGACGCGATGCGTAGCCCGCGCGGCCTGAAAGCTGTGGGTCCTTACGTTGTGACCAAAGCGATGGGTTCAGCGGTTTCCGCGTGCCTGGCAACGCCGTTTAAAATCCACGGCGTTAACTACTCCATCAGCTCCGCTTGTGCGACTTCCGCGCACTGTATCGGTAATGCGGTTGAGCAGATCCAGTTGGGCAAACAGGACATCGTATTTGCTGGCGGCGGCGAAGAGCTGGGCTGGGAAATGGCCTGTGAGTTCGATGCGATGGGCGCACTGTCCACCAAATACAACGAAACGCCAGACAAAGCCTCCCGTACCTATGATGCGAACCGTGACGGCTTCGTTATCGCTGGCGGTGGCGGTATGGTTGTGGTTGAAGAGCTGGAACACGCTCTGGCTCGTGGTGCTCACATCTATGCTGAAATCGTGGGTTACGGCGCAACGTCTGACGGCGCTGACATGGTTGCACCATCTGGCGAAGGCGCAGTGCGCTGCATGAAGATGGCAATGCATGGCATTGATACCCCAATCGACTACCTGAACTCCCACGGTACTTCTACTCCGGTAGGCGACGTGAAAGAGCTGGGTGCGATCCGTGAAGTGTTTGGCGACAACGGTCCGGCAATCTCTGCAACTAAAGCGATGACCGGTCACTCTCTGGGTGCGGCTGGCGTGCAGGAAGCCATCTACTCTCTGCTGATGCTGGAAAACGGCTTTATCGCCCCAAGCATCAACGTGGAAGAGCTGGATGAGCAGGCTGCTGGCCTGAACATCGTAACCAAACCAACTGAAGCGACACTGACTACCGTAATGTCCAACAGCTTTGGTTTCGGCGGCACAAACGCCACCCTGGTTATGCGTAAGCTGAAAGCATAAGTTTTTGAATGTATAGTAGAAGGGAGCCTGATGGCTCCCTTTTTTTATGCCTGAACATGGAGTTATGCATGACGGCCGTTACCTCAGCAAAAAATGCCTCCTCCGGGAACGTGTCTCTGTTTCGCATCGCCTTTGCAGTATTCCTGACCTACATGACCGTTGGCCTGCCGCTACCGGTGATCCCGCTGTTCGTTCATCAGGAGCTGGGCTATGGCAACACCATGGTCGGCATTGCCGTCGGTATCCAGTTTTTAGCCACGGTATTAACGCGTGGTTATGCCGGACGGCTGGCCGATCAGCACGGGGCTAAACGTTCTGCGCTACAGGGCATGTTCGCCTGCGGGCTGGCAGGTGGCGCCTGGCTAGTGGCGGCACTCCTGCCTGTGGAGCCCCTGTATAAATTTGCGCTGCTGATTGTGGGGCGTCTGATTCTGGGGTTTGGTGAAAGCCAGCTCCTGACCGGCACCCTGACCTGGGGAATGGGGCTGGTTGGCCCGGCGTGTTCGGGTAAAGTGATGTCCTGGAACGGGATGGCCATTTATGGCGCACTGGCCGCGGGGGCACCATTAGGGCTGCTGATCAACAGTCAGTTTGGTTTTGCAGCGCTGGCGGGTACGACCATGGTGCTGCCACTGCTGGCGTGGGCGTTCAACGGTTCGGTGCGTAAAGTGCCTGCTCATAAAGGTGAACGTCCGTCCCTGTGGAGTGTGGTCGGGAAAATCTGGCAACCCGGGCTGGGATTAGCCTTGCAGGGCGTCGGCTTTGCGGTGATTGGCACATTTGTCTCGCTTTACTTTATAAGCCGTGGCTGGGCGATGGCCGGTTTTACCCTGACGGCCTTTGGTGGTGCCTTTGTGCTGATGCGCGTACTGTTCGGCTGGATGCCGGATCGCTTCGGTGGGGTGAAAGTGGCGGTGGTATCGCTGGTGATTGAGGCCATCGGTCTGGTCATGCTCTGGCAGGCACCTGTGGCGTCTGTTGCTCTGCTTGGCGCGGCTTTGACCGGCTGCGGTTGCTCGCTTATTTTCCCGGCGCTCGGCGTCGAGGTGGTTAAACGTGTTCAGCCGCAGGTCAGAGGGACTGCTCTTGGCGGTTATGCCGCGTTTCAGGATATCTCCTACGGGGTGACCGGACCACTGGCGGGAGTGCTTGCCACATCCTTTGGTTATCCGTCCGTCTTCCTGGCAGGTGCGGTATCCGCGGTTGTTGGGATCGTGGTGACACTGGTGGCGTTTCGCAGGTCTTGAGCCATTGTTGCCGGGTGGCAGCTGCGCCTTACCCGGCCTACGGTTCGAGTCGTTGTAGGCCCGCTAAGCGAAGTGCCACCGGGCAAAACATCACGCAACCAGCCAGAAAATCGCCAGTGCCACCAACAGCGCAATAAACATCAACCCAGGGCGGGCAGACAAGGTTCTGAACGTCTCCACTACCGGCGCAAACAGCGGGCTGTAGATCGGCTGAATGTTGCGCGCTTCAGGTATACCGCCTTCGCGTTCTGCGCGGCGGACAAAGATCTGATTCAGCAAATCCTGCACCTGCGGCGTGGTCAGTATCGTTTGCGGCGTTGCCTGCCAGGTTTGTTGGGCGTAATCCTGAACAGCCTCAAACTCATGCGGCTCAAGCGGTTGTTTTAGTGCTGCCTGTAACGTTTGCAGGGTCGGGGCGCTCTGGGTGCTGAGTGTCTGGCGCGCCTGGAGCCACGTAACCAGATGGGTAAACTGTTTTGCCGGGATCATCTCTCCGGCTTTCACACCAGAAAGTTCCAGCATCGATTGCCAGATTAGCTTCGTCGGTTCGCCCGTCGCGGCCGCCAGTTTTGTCACCATTTGCTTAAGCGTATTGTGCTCTGCGGGCAGTAGCGGGCGTTCGGTCGCCGGGCGCTGCTGCGGCTGAGGGATAGCAAGCTGATTGGTTTGCAAAAGCGTCAGCACGGTCTTTAACTGTTCTGGTGTGAGCTGGCTGAGCGCGGTCTGGCCGTACTGCTGGCGAATGAAATCGCTCGCCGCCTGGCGGTTATTGCCCTGGCCCAACAGCTCAGTCAACTGCGCAATAATCTGGCGAGTATTGTGGTTAAGTTGTGCCGAATTCAGGCGCTGATTCAGGTTTTGCTCTGCAGCAGGGAAGTGACGCGACTGGAGCTGCGCGTCGTTTCTTATTCCTAAATCATGCTTCACCCCGGCCCATACCTCTGCGTTTTGCTGGGAAGTGAGGGCTATCAGGCGTGTTATCAGGCGCTCCAGCACGGTACGCTGTTGCGTGGATAGCGGTTGTTCACCTGCGACATTGGGGGTTACGGGGCCTTCACCGGGAGGGCGCGGAGGCGTACCTGAAATGGGCTGCATCGTCAAAAATCCTTAAAGTCAAAACTCTGCCTAAACTAGGGTTTCGTGTATGCCTGGCGGCAAGATTATGGCACACTTGGCAGGTTTTCTTCCTCTCAAACAGGTACTCAGACGTGAAAATCCTCGTTGATGAAAATATGCCTTACGCCCGTGAGCTGTTTAGCCGCCTGGGTGAGGTTAAGGCTGTCCCGGGTCGCCCAATTCCAGTCAACGAGCTGGATGATGCTGACGCGCTGATGGTGCGTTCGGTGACCAAAGTAAATGAGTCGTTACTTTCCGGCAAAGCAGTGAAATTTGTCGGGACGGCAACTGCAGGGACCGATCATGTGGATGACCAATGGCTCAGCCAGGCGGGGATTGGTTTCTCTGCCGCACCGGGTTGCAATGCCATTGCTGTAGTGGAATATGTTTTCTCCTCACTCCTGATGCTGGCCGAGCGCGATGGTTTTGCTCTGAAAGACCGCACGGTGGGAATTGTGGGGGTGGGCAACGTCGGCGGACGTCTGCAAAAGCGCCTTGAAGCGCTGGGCATCCGTACGCTGCTGTGCGACCCGCCGCGTAAAGATAAGGGTGATGAGGGGGATTTCCGCACGCTAGACGAGCTGGTCGCGCAGTGCGATGTCATCACCTTCCATACGCCTCTCTTCAAAGATGGCCCGTATAAATCGCTGCATCTGGTTGATGAAACCCTTATCCGCCGTCTGAAGCCTGGCACTATTCTGATAAATGCCTGCCGTGGCCCGGTTGTTGACAATGCGGCGCTGCTGAAATGCCTGAAAGAAGGGCAGGAACTGAGCGTCGTACTGGACGTGTGGGAGCCTGAACCGGAACTTAATGTTGAGCTGCTCAACAGGGCCGATGTGGCCACCGCGCATATTGCAGGCTATACCCTTGAAGGCAAAGCGCGTGGTACCACGCAGGTCTTTGAAGCCTATAGCGCCTTTATTGGCAAACCGCAGCAGGTCGCGCTGGATATGTTGCTGCCTGCACCGGAATTTGGTCGCATCACGCTGCATGGCCCGCTTGATGAGGCTACGCTGAAAAGACTGGTGCATTTGGTGTATGATGTGCGCCGCGATGACGCGCTGCTGCGAAAAGTCGCAGGTATTCCGGGTGAATTTGACAAGCTGCGCAAGAACTATCTTGAGCGTCGTGAATGGTCTTCCCTGTACGTAATGTGCGACGACGCAGCGGCGGCGACGCTGCTGCATCGACTGGGTTTTAACGCCACACATAACCCGGCGCGTTAATGTCTTCTTAATGCTCCCTGTCGGATACTCCGGCAGGGACGCTTTTTTATTTCTGGAGTAAACCACCATGTCTGAAGGCTGGAACATTGCCATTTTAGGTGCCACTGGCGCCGTGGGCGAAGCCCTGCTTGAAACCCTTGCTGAGCGTCAGTTCCCGGTGGGAGAGATTTACGCCCTGGCGCGTACCGACAGCGCAGGCGAACATCTGCGTTTTGCCGGTAAATCCGTCATGGTTCAGGATGCGGCCGAATTCGACTGGACGCAGGCGCAGCTGGCGTTTTTCGCAGCTGGCGTTGAAGCCACCGCGTCTTACATTGAAGACGCCACCAACTCCGGCTGCCTGGTGATTGATCTGAGCGGCCTGTTCTCAATGGAGCCTGATGTTCCGCTGGTTGTGCCGGATGTGAACCCGTTTGTTCTGGCTGACTACCGTAACCGCAATATCATTGCGGTTCCAGGTAGCCTGACCAGCCAGCTGCTTACCGCGCTGAAACCGCTGATCGACGATGGCGGCCTGTCACGTATCACCGTGACCAGCCTGCTGTCCGCCTCCGCGAACGGCAAAAAGGCCGTCGATGCGCTGGCGGGGCAGAGTGCGAAGCTGCTGAACGGCATCCCGATTGACGAAGACGATTTCTTTGGTCGTCAGCTGGCTTTCAACATGCTGCCATTGCTGCCAGACCGCGAAGGCTCAGTGCGCGAAGAACGCCGTATCGTTGATGAAACCCGCAAAATTATGCAGGACGATGGCCTGATGATCTCCGCAAACGTGGTGCAGTCACCTGTTTTCTATGGTCATGCGCAGATGGTGAGTTTTGAAGCACTGCGCCCGCTGGCGGCGGAAGAAGCGCGCGATGCGTTTGGTCGTGGTGACGATATCGCGCTGTCTGAAGAGAGCGAATTCCCGACCCAGGTTGGCGATGCCACCGGTAGCGCACACCTTTCCGTTGGCTGTGTGCGTAACGACTACGGGATGCCGGAGCAAGTTCAGTTCTGGTCCGTTGCCGATAACGTGCGCTTTGGCGGCGCGCTGATGGCGGTAAAAATTGCTGAAAAACTGGTGCAGGAGTACCTGTACTAATGTCGGAAGTGGAACAAAAGCCAGTTCATAAAATTGCCCTCGGTATCGAATACGATGGCAGTAAATACTATGGCTGGCAGCGTCAGAATGAAGTGCGCAGCGTCCAGGAAAAGCTGGAAAAAGCGCTCTCTCAGGTGGCGAATGAGCCGATCAACGTCCTGTGCGCTGGCCGCACGGATGCCGGTGTCCACGGCACCGGGCAGGTGGTTCATTTCGAAACCACCGCTGAACGTAAAGACGCCGCATGGACGCTGGGCGTAAATGCGAATTTACCTGGAGACATTGCGGTTCGTTGGGTGAAAGCTGTGCCGGATGATTTTCATGCGCGCTTCAGCGCCACCGCACGCCGCTACCGCTATGTCATCTATAACCAGCGCCTGCGTCCTGCGGTGTTAAGCCAGGGCGTGACCCATTTTTATGAACCGCTGGATGCAGAACGTATGCACCGTGCGGCGCAGTCTTTGTTAGGAGAAAATGACTTTACGTCGTTCCGTGCGGTGCAGTGTCAGTCCCGTACGCCGTGGCGTAACGTCATGCACATTAACGTCAGTCGTTATGGCGCATATGTGGTGGTAGATATCAAAGCCAATGCCTTTGTACATCATATGGTCAGGAATATTGTTGGCAGCCTGATGGAAGTGGGCGCCGGACACCAGCCGGAGAGCTGGATTGCAGAACTGCTGGCAGTTAAGGACAGAACGCTTGCGGCAGCAACGGCGAAAGCTGAAGGGCTGTATCTGGTATCAGTCGATTATCCGGAACGGTTTGACCTTCCTAAACCGCCAATGGGCCCGCTATTTTTAGCGGACTAAACAAGGTGCAATTAAGGCTTAGATAATATGGACTTAATACGTTTTCTGATTGATTTCATTCTGCATATCGATGTTCACCTGGCGGAGCTGGTCGCACAATATGGCGTGTGGGTATATGCCATTCTGTTCCTGATCCTGTTCTGTGAAACCGGCTTGGTAGTTACACCTTTCCTGCCGGGAGATTCGCTGCTGTTCGTTGCCGGGGCGTTATCGGCGCTGCCAACGAATGATCTGAATGTACATATGATGGTGGCGCTGATGGTTGTCGCAGCGATTGTGGGTGATGCCCTCAACTACACCATTGGTCGGGTGTTCGGTGAGCGATTATTCAGCAACCCTGACTCGAAGATTTTCCGCCGTAGCTACTTAGACAAAACGCACGCGTTCTACGAACGTCATGGCGGCAAAACTATTATCCTTGCGCGATTTGTGCCAATTGTTCGTACTTTTGCCCCCTTTGTGGCAGGAATGGGCCATATGTCCTATCGTCACTTTGCGGCGTACAACGTTGTTGGTGCACTGCTGTGGGTACTGCTGTTTACCTACGCAGGTTACCTGTTTGGTGACCTTCCGGTGGTGCAGGAAAACCTTAAGTTGCTGATTGTAGCCATTATTGTGCTCTCAATCCTGCCAGGCGTTATCGAAATTATTCGCCACAGACGCGCGGCGGCAAAACAAGCGAAGTAAATGCACATCGGCGGTTCGACCACTTTTTTATCCAAAGTTTCGGGCTGTTATGTTTTAATGTGCAACATTCATGGTCTGTTGGAGGCAAAAATGGCATTATTCGCCTCTTATAGCAAAACTGGCATCCGACCAGGTTCAGGCAGAAAGGTTATCAATGAGCTGGATTGAACGAATTAAAAGCAACATAACCCCGACTCGTAAAGCGAGTATTCCAGAAGGGGTATGGACGAAGTGTGATAGCTGCGGCCAGGTTCTGTACCGCGCGGAGCTGGAACGCAATCTTGAGGTGTGTCCTAAGTGTGACCACCACATGCGCATGTCGGCGCGTAACCGCGTGCATAGTCTGCTGGACGAAGGTTCTCTGGTAGAACTGGGTAGCGAACTCGAGCCGAAAGACGTGCTGAAGTTCCGCGATTCCAAAAAATACAAAGATCGTCTGGCCTCTGCTCAGAAAGAGACTGGCGAGAAAGACGCGCTGATCGTGATGAAAGGCACTCTGCACGAGATGCCGGTTGTTGCCGCAGCGTTTGAGTTCTCCTTTATGGGTGGCTCAATGGGCTCCGTAGTGGGGGCGCGTTTCGTTCGTGCTGTAGAGCAGGCGCTGGAAGACAACTGCCCGCTGATCTGCTTCTCCGCCTCTGGTGGCGCACGTATGCAGGAAGCGCTGATGTCCCTGATGCAGATGGCGAAAACCTCTGCTGCGCTGGCGAAAATGCAGGAACGCGGTCTGCCGTACATTTCTGTACTGACCGACCCAACCATGGGTGGTGTCTCTGCAAGCTTCGCGATGCTGGGCGATCTGAACATCGCTGAGCCAAAAGCGCTGATCGGCTTTGCGGGCCCTCGCGTTATCGAACAAACCGTACGTGAAAAACTGCCGCCTGGATTCCAGCGCAGTGAATTCCTTATCGAGAAAGGCGCTATCGACATGATCGTTCGCCGCCCGGAAATGCGCCTGAAACTGGCAAGCATTCTGGCGAAGCTGATGAATCTGCCAGCGCCTAACCCGGATGAGCCGCGCGAAGGCGTGGTCGTACCGGATCAGGAACCCGAAGCCTGATAACTGAAAAGGGCAGGGCCGGTTGGCGCTGCCCTTTTTCTTTCTAATCGTTAATGACAACCGGGCATCATGGAAAATAACAGCATTCCCCAAGCCACGTCGCCCCTGGCCGCGTGGCTTTCTTATCTGGAAAACCTGCACAGTAAAACTATTGATATGGGGCTTGAGCGCGTAAGCCAGGTCGCCGCGCGTCTGGACGTGTTAAAACCGGCACCTTTCGTGTTTACTGTTGCGGGCACTAACGGTAAAGGTACCACCTGCCGCACGCTGGAATCGATACTGATGGCCGCGGGCTTTAAGGTTGGCGTTTACAGCTCTCCGCATCTGGTGCGTTATACCGAGCGTGTGCGCGTACAGAACAGCGAATTGCCGGAATCTGCCCATACCGCCTCCTTTGCCGAAATCGAAGCCGCGCGCGGTGAGATCTCATTAACTTATTTTGAATACGGTACGCTCTCTGCATTGTGGCTGTTTAAGCAGGCACAGCTTGATGTCGTGATTCTGGAAGTTGGCCTGGGCGGGCGTCTTGATGCCACCAATATGGTGGATGCTGATGTCTCCGTGGTGACCAGTATTGCCCTGGATCATACCGACTGGCTGGGGCCGGACAGGGAAAGCATTGGCCGCGAGAAAGCCGGTATTTTCCGCGCTAACAGGCCTGCTGTAGTAGGCGAGCCGGATATGCCGCACACCATTGCTGACGTTGCGAAAGAGAAGGGCGCTGTGCTACTGCGTCGCGGGGTTGACTGGCAGTACGAGGTGCAGGAAAACGGCTGGCGTTTCAGCGATGCTCAGGGTGCGCTGGAAAACCTGCCGCTGCCGCAGGTGCCGCAGCCGAATGCGGCAACCGCACTGGCAGCGCTGCGTGCCAGTGGACTGAACGTTAGTGAACAGGCGATTCGCGATGGCATCCGGAATGCGGTTCTGCCCGGGCGTTTCCAGATTGTCAGTGAGTCACCGCGCGTGATCCTGGATGTGGCGCATAACCCTCATGCGGCAGCATATCTTGCCGGACGTCTTAAATCGTTACCAAAAACCGGGCGCGTCCTGGCGGTTATCGGTATGCTTCATGATAAAGATATCGCTGGCACGCTGGCCTGCATGGAGACTGTGGTCGATTGCTGGTATTGTGCTCCACTGGAGGGGCCACGTGGCGCCACTGCCGAACAGTTGATGGAACATCTCGGCAAAGGCGAAATCTATAAAAGCGTGGCGCTGGCCTGGGAAGCTGCGATGGCAGATGCTAACCCAGAAGATACCGTGCTGGTGTGTGGGTCGTTCCACACCGTAGCACATGTCATGGAAGTGATGGACGCGGGGAGAACCGGTGGCGAGTAAGTTTCAGAACCGTTTAACAGGAACCATTGTGCTTGTTGCGCTGGGGGTGATTATTCTCCCCGGTTTGCTCGACGGGCAGAAAAAGCATTATCAGGACGAATTCGCGGCAATCCCGCTGGTCCCTAAACCGGGCGACCGTGACGAGCCTGATATGTCTCCTGCTGCCACTCAGGCTCTGCCTGCTCAGCCCCCGGAAGGTGCGGCTGAAGAGGTGCGGGCAGGGGATGCTGCGGCACCGTCGCTCGATCCTTCTCGTCTGGCAGTGAACACCAACAGTGAAATCGATCCTGTGCCTGTTCCGGTTGAGCAGCCTAAGCCTGTTGAAAAACCGAAACCTGTCGAGAAACCACAGCCAAAACCGCAGCGTGATAAAACCACCGATCAGCTTGCGGCTGCGTCAGAAACACCGCCTCCGGCAAAACCGGCTCAGCAGGATGCTGCCCCAACCGGTAAAGCCTACGTTGTGCAGCTCGGTGCGCTAAAAAATGCCGATAAAGTCAATGAGGTAGTGGGTAAACTGCGCAGTGCGGGTTATCGGGTTTACACTTCACCTTCCACGCCTGTACAGGGTAAAATCACCCGTATTCTCGTGGGGCCGGAAGCATCTAAAGATAAGCTGAAAGGATCGCTTGGCGAACTGAAGCAAATCTCTGGTCTGAGCGGTGTGGTGATGAATTACAGCGCGAACTGATCTTCCTCTCTCCCCCTGGGGTGAGGGAAACATACGTCCGCAGAGACGTAAAAAGCCTGTGGCGTTGAACATTTTTTCAGCGCCTTTTTTATTTACGCGCGGGAAGGAAATCCCTACGCAAACGTTTTCTTTTTCTGTTAGAATTCGCCCCGAACTGGATGACAGGGCGTTTAATCGTGGGACACATATGGTCTGGATTGATTACGCCATCATTGCGGTGATTGGTTTTTCCTGTCTGGTTAGCCTGATCCGTGGCTTTGTACGTGAAGCGTTATCGCTGGTGACATGGGGTTGTGCTTTCTTTGTTGCCAGTCATTACTACACTTACCTGTCTGTCTGGTTCACGGGCTTTGAAGATGAACTGGTCCGAAATGGAATCGCCATCGCGGTATTGTTTATCGCGACGCTGTTAGTCGGCGCTATCGTGAATTACGTGATAGGTCAGCTGGTCGAGAAAACCGGTCTGTCAGGAACGGACAGGGTGCTCGGGATCTGTTTCGGGGCGTTGCGTGGCGTGCTGATTGTAGCTGCGATACTGTTCTTCCTTGATACCTTTACCGGGTTCTCAAAAAGTGAAGACTGGCAGAAGTCGCAGCTCATTCCAGAGTTCAGCTTCATCATCAGATGGTTCTTTGACTATCTGCAAAGCTCGTCGAGTTTCTTGCCCAGGGCATAAGCTCTGAGATGTGGCTTAGAGTTTGGTTTATTAGGCTATTTTACTTGCCATTTTGAACCAGGGCAGTGCTCACAATCCTCGCGTACTACGTGTACGCTCCGGTTGTTGCGCGCTGTCCGTGTTCAAACTGTCTGCGACAATTACGCCTACTAAACCAAACTCTTAACGAGGAAAAGACGAATGTGCGGTATTGTCGGTATCGCCGGTTTCATGCCGGTAAACCAGTCTATTTATGACGCATTATCGGTGCTTCAGCACCGTGGACAGGATGCAGCAGGCATCATCACCATTGATGCAAACAACTGCTTCCGTTTACGTAAAGCAAACGGCCTGGTAAACGATGTGTTTGAAGCCCGGCATATGCAGCGCCTGCAAGGTAATATGGGGATTGGTCACGTTCGTTATCCTACTGCTGGCAGTTCCAGCGCCTCTGAGGCTCAGCCTTTCTACGTTAACTCTCCATACGGCATCACGCTTGCCCACAATGGCAACCTGACCAACGCCCATGAGCTGCGTAAAAAGCTGTTCGAAGAGAAACGTCGCCACATTAACACGACTTCTGATTCTGAAATCCTGCTCAATATCTTCGCCAGTGAGCTGGATAACTTCCGCCATTATCCGCTGGAAGCAGACAACATCTTTGCCGCCGTTGCCGCGACTAACCGCCAGATCCGTGGCGCGTATGCCTGTGTGGCGATGATTATCGGTCACGGAATGGTTGCCTTCCGCGATCCAAACGGTATCCGTCCGCTGGTGCTCGGCAAGCGCGATCTTGGCGATGGCCGTACTGAATATATGGTTGCCTCTGAAAGCGTGGCGCTGGATACCCTGGGCTTTGAGTTCCTGCGCGACGTCGCACCAGGCGAAGCGGTTTACATCACTGAGAAGGGCCAGCTGTTTACCCGTCAGTGTGCCGACAACCCGGTCAGCAACCCATGCCTGTTCGAATACGTCTATTTCGCCCGTCCTGACTCCTTCATCGATAAGATTTCTGTGTACAGCGCACGCGTGAACATGGGCACCAAACTGGGTGAGAAGATTGCCCGCGAGTGGGACGATCTTGATATCGACGTGGTTATCCCAATCCCGGAAACTTCCTGCGATATCGCACTGGAAATCGCCCGCATTCTGGATAAGCCATACCGTCAGGGTTTTGTGAAAAACCGTTACGTTGGCCGTACCTTTATCATGCCGGGCCAGCAGCTGCGCCGTAAATCGGTGCGCCGTAAGCTGAACGCCAACCGTGCTGAGTTCCGCGACAAGAACGTGCTGCTGGTGGATGACTCCATCGTGCGTGGTACGACGTCTGAGCAGATTATCGAGATGGCGCGTGAAGCTGGTGCGAAGAAAGTGTATCTGGCCTCTGCAGCACCGGAAATCCGCTTCCCGAACGTGTATGGCATCGATATGCCAACCGCCAATGAGCTGATTGCTCACGGTCGCGAAGTGGACGAAATTCGCCAGATAATCGGTGCCGACGGCCTGATCTTCCAGGACCTGACCGATCTGATCGACGCCGTACGCGCCGAGAACCCGGATATTCAGCAGTTCGAATGCTCCGTATTCAACGGTATCTACGTAACTAAAGACGTTGACCAGCAGTATCTCGACTACCTTGACTCGCTGCGCAACGACGATGCGAAAGCCGTCCAGCTGCAAAACGATCTCGAAAGCTTAGAGATGCACAACGAAGGTTGATGTTTCGGCAAGTGAGGGCGTTCGCCCTCACTTGCAACTCCCCATAAAATCCTGCACAGTCAGCCCTGAATTCAGCAAGGGCAAAAATCATGAAACGACTCATTGTAGGGATCAGCGGTGCCAGCGGCGCAATTTACGGCGTTCGTCTGTTGCAGATACTGCGTGATGTGGCAGAAGTGGAAACCCATCTGGTGATGAGCCAGGCGGCGCGTCAGACACTCTCCCTCGAAACCGATTTCTCCCTGCGCGATGTTCAGTCACTGGCTGATGTGGTTCACGATGCCCGTGATATCGCGGCCAGCATCTCTTCGGGTTCGTTTAAAACGGCGGGAATGGTGATTTTGCCCTGCTCAATTAAAACCCTCTCAGGCATTGTTAACAGCTATACCGACACGCTGGTGACGCGCGCTGCGGATGTGGTGCTGAAAGAGCGCCGCCCGCTGGTATTATGCGTGCGCGAAACGCCGCTGCACCTGGGGCATCTGCGCTTAATGACCCAGGCGGCAGAGCTGGGTGCCGTTATCATGCCGCCTGTGCCGGCGTTCTACCACCGGCCTCAGTCGCTGGATGATGTGATTAATCAGACGGTTAACCGCGTGCTGGATCAGTTTGATATCGACCTGCCTGAAGACCTTTTCACGCGCTGGCAAGGTGCCTGAATCTGTGCACCAGATGTGTGCATGAAAAGACAAGTTGCCCTGTTTCAGGGCAAAACTGCAACCGCGATCATATCCTCAACATTTAATTCGCTTTTTCCCTTTTTCTCTTTCCGGTTCGTTCGGCAGACCTGCTATCTTTCACCATTAAGGCAATATGCAACGTTTTATTAACATATTTAACGTCGATTTTTTGACCAGACGGCAATGTGGCATAAGACCTGCAAGAGAAGCCTGCAACACAACACACAACACAATACATAATAAAATCACGGTACTTGAGGGTAAATGTATGAAGAAGACGGTTTTGGCTCTGTCTTTGCTCGTGGGGTTAAGTGCAGCAGCAGGTAGCTACGCAGCGCTTCCACAGACAGTACGTATCGGTACAGACGCAACCTACGCGCCATTCTCTTCCAAGGATGCGAAAGGCGATTTCGTTGGGTTTGATATCGATCTGGGAAATGAGATGTGCAAACGCATTGCGGTTAAATGCACATGGGTGGGCAGTGACTTCGACGCGCTGATCCCGTCACTGAAAGCCAAGAAAATTGACGCCATTATCTCCTCTCTTTCCATCACCGAAAAACGTCAGCAGGAGATTGCCTTCTCTGACAAGCTCTACGCCGCAGACTCTCGTCTGATTGCCGCGAAAGGCTCCCCAATCCAGCCAACCATCGACTCGCTGAAAGGTAAGCACGTGGGCGTGCTTCAGGGCTCAACCCAGGAAGGCTTCGCCAATGCGACCTGGCGTGAAAAAGGCGTGGATGTGGTGGCTTACCAGAACCAGGATCTGATTTACTCTGACCTGGCGGCAGGCCGTCTTGATGCTGCGTTCCAGGACGAAGTGGCCGCAAGCGAAGGCTTCCTGAAACAACCTGCGGGCAAAGATTATGCGTTTGCTGGCCCGTCTGTTAAAGACAAAAAATACTTTGGCGACGGCACCGGTATTGGCCTGCGTAAAGACGATACTGAGCTGAAAGCAGCGTTCGACAAAGCATTTGCAGAGCTGCGTAAAGACGGTACCTACGACAAACTGGCGAAGAAATACTTCGACTTCAACGTATACGGCGACTAATCGCTGCTGGCGGGAATGCACCATGGCAGGGGGCTGTCGTGGTGCTTTACGGGTGTTGGTGAACCATTATGGTGCATTGGCGGTCAGTAAATGGCCTCTTAATGCATACTTAAGCACTCATGATGCAAAAAATCCCACCGGTGGGGCATTATCTTTTGCCTTGCGGAGGGGATTAATGGCACATTAAGGCCACCCCGTCGTAGTAAAAAATCCCGTAAGAATCCAGTCTGTTGAGGATAGATATGAAAAAACTGATATTGTCACTTTCTCTGGTGTTGGCCGTTTCCAGCACAACCGCGGCTTTCGCTGCCATTCCGCAAAAAATTCGTATTGGTACTGATCCAACCTATGCCCCGTTCGAATCGAAGAATGCGAAAGGGGAACTGATCGGTTTTGACATCGATCTGGCCAACGAACTGTGCAAACGTATCAAAGCGCAATGTACCTACGTTGAAAACCCACTGGATGCGCTGATCCCGTCGCTGAAAGCGAAAAAAATCGACGTGATTATGTCCTCTCTCTCTATCACCGAAAAACGCCAGCAGGAAATTGCCTTCACGGACAAACTCTACGCTGCGGATTCTCGCCTGGTGGTGGCAAAAACTTCTGATATCCAGCCAACGATTGAATCACTGAAAGGCAAACGCGTGGGCGTGTTGCAGGGGACCACTCAGGAAACCTACGGTAACGAACACTGGGCGCCAAAGGGGATTGAAATTGTCTCTTATCAGGGCCAGGAAAATATCTACGCTGACCTGACGGCTGGCCGTATTGATGCCGCATTCCAGGATGAAGTCGCCGCAAGCGAAGGCTTCCTGAAACAGCCTGTGGGTAAAGATTACAAGTTCGGTGGTCCGTCCATTAAGGATGTGAAACTCTTTGGTGTGGGTACCGGTATGGGCCTGCGCAAAGAAGACAACGAACTGCGTGAAGCACTGAATAAAGCGTTTGCAGAAATGCGTGCTGACGGTACTTACGAAAAACTGGCGAAAAAATACTTTGATTTCAACGTGTACGGCGGCTAATCACCCCGTCATATAACGTGCGCCCCCTCCTGATATGGGAGGGGAAAAGACACGGTTTCACTACTCACGATACGACAGGGCACGCGGTATGCTGTACGGATTTTCTGGCGTTATTTTACAAGGCGCGCTGGTCACCCTTGAGCTGGCTATCAGCTCCGTGGTGCTGGCGGTGCTGATAGGCCTGGCGGGTGCAGGGGCAAAGCTTTCAGCAAACAGACCTCTGGCGCTGCTGTTTGAAGGCTATACCACGCTGATTCGCGGTGTTCCTGATCTGGTGTTGATGTTGCTGATTTTTTACGGCCTCCAGATTGCGCTGAACAGCCTGACAGACGCCATCGGCATGGAGCAAATTGATATCGACCCAATGGTGGCCGGTATTATTACCCTCGGCTTTATCTACGGTGCGTACTTCACGGAAACCTTCCGCGGTGCTTACATGGCTGTGCCGAAAGGGCATATTGAAGCAGCGACCGCGTTTGGTTTTACCTCCTCACAAACATTTCGCCGGATCATGTTCCCGGCCATGATGCGCTACGCGTTGCCGGGCATCGGTAACAACTGGCAGGTTATCCTCAAGGCGACCGCGCTGGTTTCTCTGCTCGGCCTGGAAGACGTGGTTAAAGCGACGCAGCTTGCGGGTAAGAGTACCTGGGAGCCGTTCTACTTTGCTGTGGTATGTGGCGTTATCTATCTGGTCTTTACGACCGTCTCCAATGGTGTGCTGCTTCTGCTCGAACGTCGCTACTCCGTGGGTGTGAAGAGGGCTGACCTGTGATTGAGATTATTCAGGAATACTGGAAATCGCTGCTGTGGACAGATGGTTATCGCTTCACCGGTGTGGCGATAACCCTGTGGCTGCTGATTTCGTCGGTGGCGATGGGCGGCATTCTGGCGATCTTTATGGCCATTGGTCGCGTGTCGAATAACAAATTTATTCGTTTCCCTATCTGGCTGTTTACCTATGTTTTTCGCGGCACGCCGCTGTACGTGCAACTGCTGGTGTTCTACTCCGGTATGTACACCCTGGAGATAGTAAAAGGCACTGAAATGCTGAATGCCTTCTTCCGTAGCGGTCTGAACTGTACGGTGCTGGCCTTAACGCTGAATACCTGTGCCTATACCACCGAGATTTTCGCCGGTGCTATTCGCTCAGTGCCGTACGGTGAAATCGAAGCCGCGCGTGCCTACGGGTTCTCTTCTGTGAAGCTTTACCGTTGCATTATTTTGCCATCGGCACTGCGTATCGCACTGCCGGCATACAGCAACGAAGTGATTTTGATGCTGCACTCTACCGCGCTGGCGTTTACTGCCACTGTGCCGGATCTGCTCAAAATCGCCCGTGATATTAACTCCGCGACCTATCAGCCGTTTACCGCGTTTGGCATTGCGGCAGTACTCTATTTGATTATTTCGTATGTCCTGATTAGCCTGTTCCGCAAGGCTGAAAAACGCTGGTTGCAGCATATAAAACCTTCTTCGACGCACTGAGAATTATGATGGCTGAGAACAAACTAAACGTTATCGACTTGCACAAACGCTACGGCGAACATGAAGTGCTGAAAGGGGTGTCGCTACAGGCTAATGCGGGCGATGTGATCAGTATTATCGGCTCATCTGGCTCGGGTAAAAGTACCTTCCTGCGCTGCATTAACTTCCTCGAAAAGCCGAGCGAAGGCTCCATCGTGGTAAGCGGCCAGAACATCAACCTGGTGCGAGATAAAGACGGTCAGCTGAAAGTGGCGGATAAAAACCAGCTGCGCCTGCTGCGTACCCGCCTGACAATGGTGTTCCAGCACTTTAACCTCTGGAGCCATATGACGGTGCTGGAGAACGTGATGGAAGCGCCGGTTCAGGTGCTGGGCTTAAGCAAGCAGGAAGCACGCGAACGCGCGATCAAATACCTGGCGAAAGTGGGTATTGATGAGCGTCAGCAGATGAAGTACCCGGTGCATCTCTCCGGTGGTCAGCAGCAGCGTGTCTCTATTGCCCGCGCGCTGGCGATGGAGCCGGAAGTGCTGTTGTTCGATGAACCGACCTCTGCGCTGGACCCTGAACTGGTTGGCGAGGTACTGCGCATTATGCAGAAGCTGGCCGAAGAGGGGAAAACGATGGTGGTGGTGACGCACGAAATGGGCTTTGCCCGTAACGTGTCGAACCACGTGATTTTCCTGCATCAGGGGAAAATCGAAGAGCAAGGACACCCGGATGAGGTGTTAGCGAACCCGCAAAGCGCGCGTTTGCAACAGTTCCTGAAAGGCTCTCTGAAGTAACTGGAGTTCTCCCTCTCCCTGTGGGAGAGGGACGGGGTGAGGGCATCAGGCCGCAGTACCGCCAATTCGCCCGGTGGCGCTTCGCTTACCGGGCCTACAAAGTCTGTTGCCGTCCGGTAGATTCCAGTCGATAAACCCAGTCGTCATACCGAACCCCGTCAATCTCATACGCCTTTTCCAGCACTTGGGTACGCACAAACCCCGCTTTTTCTAACACCCGCACCGACCCGCCGTTATCCGCAAGCACGTAGGCGTTAACTGCCTTCACGCCCGTCTGGTTAAACGCGTACTCACACATCGCACAAAGCGCTTCGCTGGCGATCCCTTTTCCCTGCGCTGCGGGCACCACCGTATAACCAATATCCGCTTCTTCGCGGTTTACCGCGCTGATTTGCAGGCCAATATCACCAAGCGGGGTATCATCATCATGCATACGAATAACAAAAATATGCGGCGCGGTCAGGCGCGCAGCGAACACGCGACGCGTCTCTTTTTCCGGTGCGATGGCAGCCATATAGCGCATGATGGCGCGGTCTTCCCGCAGGGTGCGGAAAAACGCCCAGTCAGAGGGTTCGAAAGGAGTCAGGTGAAGCCGGGGTGTGGTGATAGTTGCCATAATCTACGGGTGAGAATGACCCACCACATCCCCCAGCGCCTCTTCTAAGTCGTACCAGCGAAACGCAAATCCCGCCGCTTCCAGCCTTTTTGGCAGCGCGCGCTGCCCGCCGAGCGCCAGCACAAACGCTTCGCCCATCATTAACCGGATTACCGTTGCAGGCACGCGCAATATCGCCGGGCGATGAAGCGCATGACCCAGCGCATGAGCAAACTGTTCATTACGTACCGGATATGGAGACACCATATTAAACGGCCCGCGCAGATCGTTATCCAGAAGCCAGAGTATACCGTTGACCATATCGTCGATATGGATCCAGGCAAGATACTGACGGCCATTACCGATCGGTCCGCCCAGTCCCAGCCTGAAGAGGGGGAGCATCTTCGCCAGAATGCCGCCTTTTGGCGCAAGTACCACGCCGGTTCGCAGCAGGCAAACGCGGGTGTTATCGCTCTGCGCGGCGCAGGCGATGCGTTCCCACTGAGCGCAGAGTTTATGGGTAAATTCGTTATGCGGTGGTTCCTCTTCGGTAACCACCACTTCACCCAGGTCGCCGTAATATCCCACAGCAGAGCCGGATATGAACACCGCTGGCGGGGTATGGCTGTTACGGAATAGCTCAACCAGCTTTTCAGTGATATTCCACCGGCTGCTGCACAGCAGCTGTTTTTGCTCTGCTGTCCAGCGTTTGTCGGCGATGGGTTCGCCGGCAAGGTTGATAACGGCATCAAAACCGTCAAGATTCTGCTGCTCTGCCAGACTTTTCCAGATGTCGACCCCTGTTCCGAGCACCTGACGTGCTTTTTCCGGGCTGCGGGTGACAACAGTAATCTCGTGGTGTAATGCTTGCAGGCGAGGAATGAGATGGCTTCCAATCAGACCAGTGCCGCCAGTCAGCAGAATCTTCATACAACCTCCAGGTTTATGCCTGGCGTTGCCAGCTTAACGTCATGGAGACTGAGTCGGCGTAACGCAGGGCGTGAAGTTTATCGATCTCTACTTCAGCATAAGTGACCCAATGATGTTCGCGTGCGATATCGAGCACATCCTGAGTTAATTTTTCCAGCAAAGAGAAGCGGTTGTTCTCAACGTACTGGATGATGCTTTTGGTAATGGTGCGATAGTTCAGCGCATCGTTGATGTCTTCGCTGGCGCGCGCTTTGTCGGCCGGGTAGTGGATTGCCACATTGATGACGATATCCTGGCGGTTGGCGATCTCTTCTTCCTTGATACCGATGAAGGTGCGTAAGCGTAAGTTTTTGATGCGAATAATAGCGTCATGTTGCGACATTGCAGGTCTTCTCCGTGTCATTATTTCCTCTATGATACATGAGGATATAACACCTGCCCAAGAGGGGCAGGTGTTTAAATCTGTTGCGCTTTTTGCAGGGCGCGCTCGGTGGCCGGGCGCGTACGGATGCGCTCGAACCAGTTATTCACCGCAGGGTAAGTGGCTAAATCAATACGGTGCCGTTCGTGGGTGTTGATCCACGGCCAACAGGCGATGTCGGCAATACTGTAATGATCGCCTCCGAGCCAGGGTGATTTTTCCAGCCGACGATTCATCACGCCATAAAGTCTTTGTGTCTCAACCTGATAGCGCTCTATCGCGTAGGGGATCAGCTGCGGCGCGAAGGCATTAAAATGGTGATTCTGCCCCAGCATGGGCCCGAGCCCACTTGATTGCCAGAACAACCATTGCAGTGTGTGGTGGCGTTCACGCAATTCACCGCTGAGAAGCTTGCCGGTTTTCTCTGCCAGATACAGCAAAATCTCGCCTGATTCAAACAGGCTAAGCGGTCTACCGCCGTCCGCTGGCGCGTTATCAACAATGGCAGGAATTTTGTTATTGGGTGAGATGGCAAGAAAATCCGGTCTGAACTGGTCGCCCTTGCTGATATCGACACGGATGATCCGGTAATCCAGTTTTGCTTCTTCCAGAAAGAGGGTGACCTTATGACCATTCGCGGTAGGGGCATAGTAGAGGTCTATCATTCTCATCTCCTGTTATGACAAAGTGCCGGGCGATAAAAACGAGTATAGGTGCTTGTTGTAAATCGTGAGTTTTCATCAAGTGACAGGGAAGCAAAGAGATTATATGTTGAGTGAAAACCAGTCAGTCGATGAGGAAATTATGAACCAACCTGCAATTGCGTTATGGTCCGATGCCGATTTCTTTTCCCCATATGTCATGAGCGTGTACGTCGCATTGGCCGAAAAAGGGCTGTCGTTTACGCTTAAAACCGTTGATTTGAACAGTGGCTCTCACCTGAAACCAGAATGGCAGGGCTACACGCTGACCCGCCGCGTGCCGGTGCTGGAAATTGACGGGTTCGAGCTCAGCGAATCGTCGGCGATTGCGGAATTCCTGGAAGAGCGGTTTGCGCCGCCGGAATGGGAACGCATCTACCCGCACGATCTCCAGAAACGTGCGCGGGCGCGTCAGATCCAGGCGTGGTTACGCAGTGACCTGGTGCCGATCCGTGTGGAACGCTCCACCGATGTTGTTTTTGCCGGGGTGAAAAAACCGCCGCTCAGTGAGGAAGGCCTTGCCAGCGCGCGTAAACTCATTGATACCGCATCATCGCTGCTGGCCCACGGTAATCCGAATCTTTTTGGTGAATGGTGTATTGCCGATATCGACCTGGCGCTGATGCTGAACCGTCTTATTCTCAACGGCGACGAAGTTCCTCAGTTGCTGGTCGATTATGCGACATTCCAGTGGCAGCGCGCGTCAGTACAGCGCTTTGTGGCACTCTCCGCTAAGCGTGCGTGCTGATAAGCCCTGAGGCTTCAGGTATGATAGGGCAGTCTGTTTTCCTGAGGAGTGGCTGATGAAACTTATGTTTGCGTCGGATATTCACGGGTCGCTGCCCGCAACAGAGCAGGTGTTATCTCTGTTCGCACAGAGCCGGGCGCAGTGGCTGGTTATTCTGGGCGATGTGTTGAACCATGGCCCGCGCAATGCGTTACCGGAAGGGTACGCCCCGGCGCAGGTTGCTGAGAAGCTCAACACGGTTGCACAGCGCATTATTGCCGTGCGCGGTAATTGCGATAGTGAAGTTGACCAGATGCTGCTGCATTTCCCCATGACGGCACCCTGGCAGCAGGTTGTGCTGGAAAAATGCCGTCTCTTTTTGACTCACGGTCATCTTTTTAGCCCGGACAATCTCCCTGCGCTCGCCGCTGGCGATGTCCTGGTTTATGGTCATACTCATATTCCTGTGGCGGAAAAACGTGGGGAGATTTATCACTTTAACCCCGGTTCAGTGAGCATACCGAAAGGCGGATACCCGGCGAGCTACGGGTTGTTGGATGAGAATACGTTAAGCGTTATCGCACTTAATGATCAGCAAGTTATTGCGCAGGTAACGATTAATCCGTAAGTTACACCTCAACTGCAAACGCGCCGTAAGAGCGCTCAGACGAAAAGGTTTCCCGATGGTGGAGCAGAGTCATTTGGCAAGTACAGAGTGGGTAGACATTGTCAACGAAGACAATGAAGTGATCGCGCAGTCAAGCCGCGCGCAAATGCGTGCAGAGCGTCTGCGCCACCGTGCAACCTATATCGTGGTTCATGATGGTATGGGCAAAATCCTGGTACAACGTCGCACTGACACCAAAGATTTTCTCCCCGGGATGCTGGATGCCACTGCGGGCGGCGTCGTTCAGGCAGACGAAGTGTTGCTGGAGTCAGCACGTCGTGAAGCCGAAGAAGAGTTAGGTATTGCGGGCGTACCGTTTGCCGAGCACGGTCAGTTCTATTTTGAAGACGAAAATTGCCGCGTCTGGGGCGGGCTGTTTAGCTGCGTATCCCATGGGCCATTTGCGCTTCAGGAAGAAGAAGTCAGCGAAGTGAGCTGGATGACCCCTGAAGAGATCACCGCTCGCTGCGATGAATTCACCCCAGATTCGTTAAAAGCGCTGGCGCTGTGGATGAGTCGCAACGCCAATAACGAATCCGCAAAACCCGAGAAACAGGAAGAGGCTGAATAAGCCTTAACAACTCTCTCGCAAACACAGGCTGGAGGCGATAGGTTTATGATCGCTCCAGTCTCCGTCATTAAGACGTTCCAGCAGCGCCTTTCCCGCTTCAATACCAATCTTACGATGCGGCACGGCCATTGTGGTCAGCGGCGGCTGACAGACACGGCTCACATCGCTATCGCCAAACCCGACCACCGCAAGCTCGTCCGGCACTTTGATGCGACGTCTCTGACATTCGTACAACGCCCCGCAGGCCATCTCGTCCGAGACGCAAACCAGCGCATCCAGCTCAGGCCAGGCCAGTAAAAACTCCGGCAGTTGCGCCGTGCCGGTGGAGAAATTAGGCGGCATGGCGGCATTAATCACCCGATTAGGCGACATATGGTGGCGCAGCATGGCTTTGTACCAACCTTGCAAATGTTGCTGGAATATCCACTGTTCCTGGTTAGCGCACAGCAGGCCTATGTTCTGGTAGCCGCGCTGGATAAGCATCTCCGTCAGCTCATACATGGCGGCCACGTTGTCGATCCCGATATTCATATCGATAGGGTCGGCACGCATTGCCCCCATTTCCATCACCGGAATTGAGGCATTCTTCAGCCAGTGGCGCACGGTATCGCTATGTTCGACGCTGAGTAAAATCGCGGCGGCAATGTTTGATGCCAGCAAGGTTTCGAGCAGTTTCTCTTCTTGTTCAAGACGATGCTGAGATTCTGCCAGCATTATCTGGTAGCCCGCGGGTTGCAGTACCTGCTGTAAACCGGCAAACATTTCCGAGCAACCTGCTTCGGAAAGGTTGGGAACAACCATTGCGATCGTCCATGAGGAGGCCGATGCCAGCGCGCTGGCGGCCAGATTGGGCATATACCCCAGTTCCTGCACAGCGGCTTCAATTTTCTCACGTAGTTTATCGGAAACCTGTTCGGGTGTGCGTAACGCACGGGACACGGTCATCGTGCCCACACCAGCAAGTTGTGCAACATCGGCAAGTGTCACTTTACCGGTACTACGTCGTTTTCGGGTTAGAGACATACACCTTCCTGCTGACCAGTCGCGACTCATTTCATCCTTCGCTTCACGTGACAGGCAGTATACGCCTTAAATCCCTTTATTTTCTGTGATTTCACACATTGATTACAATTTGATAGCGCTATCACAATTCTGAATGTTAGTGATTGGTAGCGCTATCTTTGTGATCATGATCGCAGTCAAGTATTCAGGTGTTGAATAAAGTTTGCTCATCTTTTGCGTAACACCGGGAGAGCAAAGTGCTCAAAAGCTGGATATATGATACAACCATCACCCTTCAGGACAGCGTAGAGAACTGGCCTCAGGCGCTGGAGCTGTGTGCAAAACCGTTGCTCGACATGCAGGTGATCGCGCCAGAGTATGTGACGGCAATCGTTGAGCAGCACCATAAGCTCGGGCCGTATTATGTGCTGGCACCAGGGCTGGCTATGCCACATGCGCGGCCAGAAGAGGGGGCAAAAGGACTTGGCCTGTCATTATTAAAACTGAAACACGGAGTGTCTTTTGGTGCCGGAGAATTCGATCCCGTTGATGTGATCGTTATGCTGGCGGCCCCCGATAAGCATAGTCATATTGAAATGATATCTGCGCTGGCAGAGTTATTTTCCAGTGACGAAGATATGGCTGAATTGCATCAGGCGAATACGCTGGAGGATATTAAAAAGATTATCGACCGCTTCTGATTTAATTACTTTAAACCGATTGGTCTCAACATTACGCGAAAGCGTGATGCGACGTACTCTACTCAAAAAAGGGGATAACAATGAAAATCATGGCTATTTGCGGTTCTGGCCTGGGCAGTAGTTTTATGGTCGAAATGAATATTAAAAAGGTGCTTAAAAAACTGGAAATTGACGCGGATGTCGAACACTCCGATCTCTCATCAGCCACGCCGGGTGCCGCCGATCTCTTTGTGATGGCAAAAGACATTGCGGCCAGCGCCAGCGTGCCAGAAAGCCAACTGGTGGTGATCAATAACATCATCGATATCAACGAACTTGAAACGCAACTGCGTGCCTGGTTCGCAAAACAATAAACCCTGAAGAGGCGAGGTGGATATGTTTATCCTTGAAACGCTGAATTTTGTTGTTGATATTTTAAAAGTCCCTTCGGTGCTGGTTGGCTTAATTGCGTTAATCGGTTTGGTTGCGCAGAAAAAAGCATTTTCCGATGTCGTTAAAGGCACAATTAAAACCATTCTGGGTTTTATTGTTCTGGGCGGCGGCGCCACGGTACTGGTGGGCTCCTTAAATCCGTTAGGTGGAATGTTTGAACATGCCTTTACTATTCAGGGCATCATCCCTAATAACGAAGCGATTGTGTCTATTGCGCTGGAGAAATACGGTGCATCCACGGCGTTGATTATGGCCTTCGGGATGGTGGCAAATATTATTGTCGCGCGATTCACCCGCCTGAAGTACATCTTCCTGACCGGACACCACACCTTCTATATGGCGTGCATGATTGGCGTGATCCTGACAGTGGCAGGGTTTGAAGGTGTCGGCCTGGTGTTCACCGGCTCACTGATCCTGGGCTTGATCATGGCGTTCTTCCCGGCGATTGCGCAGCGTTACATGAAGCGCATTACCGGCAACGATGAGATCGCCTTCGGCCACTTTGGCACGCTTGGTTATGTGCTTTCAGGCTGGATTGGCAGCAAGTGCGGCAAAGGCTCGCGTTCAACCGAAGAGATGAATCTGCCGAAGAACCTTAGCTTCCTGCGCGACAGCTCCATTTCTATCTCCCTGACCATGATGATTATCTATCTGATCATGGCAGTAAGTGCCGGGCGTGAATATGTAGAGGCGACCTTCAGCGGCGGCCAGAACTACCTGGTGTATGCCATCATCATGGCGATTACCTTTGCGGCTGGCGTGTTCATTATCCTGCAAGGTGTGCGTCTGATTCTGGCGGAGATCGTTCCGGCCTTTACCGGCTTCTCTGAAAAACTGGTGCCGAATGCGCGCCCGGCGCTGGACTGCCCTGTGGTCTACCCGTATGCGCCAAATGCGGTGCTGATTGGCTTCCTGTTCAGCTTCCTCGGCGGTCTGGTCGGGCTGTTCATCTGCGGTCAGTTCAGTTGGGTGCTTATCCTGCCGGGCGTGGTGCCGCACTTCTTTACTGGCGCAACGGCTGGTGTGTTCGGTAATGCAACCGGCGGGCGTCGCGGGGCCATGATTGGCGCGTTTGCCAACGGCCTGCTGATCACCTTCTTGCCTGTACTGCTGCTGCCGGTTCTCGGGGCGATTGGTTTTGCCAACACCACCTTCTCGGATGCTGATTTCGGCGCAGTCGGGATTGTGCTGGGCAACCTCGCACGCTTCCTGTCGCCAATGGCGATCACCGGGCTTGTTGTTGCGTTGTTCGCGCTGCTGGTGGCGTACAACGTGTTCGCTAAAAACAAATCTGCGGGCGGTAATGCGCAGGAAAACACCGGAGCCAAATCATGAATGTCACTGAAATCACCCAACTGGCGCGTGAAATCCGCGTTGAAACCCTGAAATCACTGACGCAGCTGGGTTTTGGTCACTATGGCGGCAGTATGTCGGTGGTCGAAACGTTGGCCGTTCTGTACGGGGCGATAATGAAAATTGACCCGGCCGACCCCGACTGGCCAGAGCGTGACTACTTTGTGCTGTCGAAAGGACACGCTGGCCCGGCGCTGTACAGCACCCTGGCGATTAAGGGCTACTTCCCGGTTGCAGAGCTGAGCACCCTGAACCAGAACGGAACGCGTCTGCCAAGCCACCCGGACAGGCTGAAAACGCGTGGTGTGGACGCTACCACCGGTTCCCTGGGGCAGGGGATTTCCATCGCAGGCGGAATGGCGCTGTCGCACAAGCTGTCAGGCAGGCCGAACCGGGTATTTTGCATCGTGGGTGACGGCGAGCTGAACGAAGGGCAGTGCTGGGAAGCGTTCCAGTTTATTGCCCACCATCGCCTGAACAACCTGACGGTGTTCGTTGACTGGAACAAACAGCAGCTTGATGGCGAGCTGGACGAAATCATCAGCGCATTCGACCTGGAAGGGAAATTCCGCGCCTTTGGCTTTGACGTGGTGACGGTAAAAGGTGACGACATCCCGGCGCTGCTGGAGGTGACATCCCTGATACCGCAGGCCGATGCGCGTCCGCGGGTGGTGATCCTCGACAGCATCAAAGGGCAGGGGGTGCCGTATCTGGAGCAGCTTAGCAATTCGCACCACCTGCGATTGACCGAAGAGAGCAAAGCGGCACTCAACGAGACAATCCGCCAACTGGAGGCTTCACATGATTAAGGTTGCACCCGCAGGACAAAAAGATGCCGTAGAGATGCGTAAAGTCTACGCCGGTTTTGTGGCAAAACAGATTGAGGCCGGGAGCAAGATAATCGCCCTGGAAGCCGATCTGATGAGCTCTATGGCAATGGACGGCGTGGCGCGCGATTACCCGCAGCATGTGATTAACTGCGGCATTATGGAGGCTAACGTTATTGGTACGGCGGCTGGGTTGTCTCTCACCGGACGTAAACCCTTCGTGCATACCTTTACCGCGTTCGCCAGCCGCCGCTGTTTTGACCAATTGTTTATGTCCCTGGACTACCAGCGTAATAACGTGAAAGTTATCGCATCTGATGCCGGCGTGACGGCCTGTCACAACGGTGGCACGCATATGTCGTTTGAGGATATGGGCATTGTGCGTGGCCTTGCCCATTCGGTAGTGCTGGAAGTCACCGATGCAGTGATGTTCGAAGATGTTTTGCGCCAGCTTATCGACCTCGAAGGCTTTTACTGGGTGCGCACCATCCGTAAGCAGGCACCGAGCGTCTATGCGCCGGGCTCGACGTTTACTATCGGTAAAGGCAACGTGCTGCGTGAAGGAACCGACATTACTCTGATTGCCAACGGCATTATGGTGGCAGAAGCGCTGGAAGCCGCGCGTCAGCTTGAGCAGGAAGGGGTGAGCGCTGCGGTCATCGACATGTTTACCCTCAAGCCCATTGACCGCATGTTAGTGAAGAATTATGCAGAGAAAACCGGGCGTATCGTCACCTGCGAAAACCACAGTATTCATAACGGGCTGGGTTCAGCCGTCGCGGAAGTGCTGGTAGAGACGTGTCCGGTGCCGATGCGGCGCGTGGGCGTGAAGGAACGTTACGGCCAGGTGGGTACGCAGGATTTCCTGCAAAAAGAGTACGGCCTGACGGCACATGACATTGTGTCGGCGGCAAGAGAGCTGCTGTAAATAAAAAAGGCGACTCTGTAGTCGCCTTTCTTGCCGGATGGCGCTTCGCTTATCCGGCCTACAAAACCGTAGGCCCGGTAAGCGCTAGCGCCACCGGGCTTTTTATCTTACTGCTGCTGTGAAGACTGGATCGCGGTCAGAGCGATGGTGTAGACGATATCGTCTACCAGCGCGCCACGAGACAGGTCGTTCACAGGTTTG